>NZ_JACHDY010000002.1:600000-900000 GCF_014201315.1 Edaphobacter lichenicola | reverse complement strand
TTGCAGCCGGAGCCGCTACGTAATGCGCATGCGATCGGTGGGAACGGGTCTTCAGAGGGACTGCTGCGGCTTATATTTTTCTTACTCCCTCGAAGTGCTGCTCGATCTCTTCCAGAGTTTTGCCTTTGGTTTCGGGCAGGAGGAAGGTTGCGGTGAGGAAGTATATGACGGTGAAGGCAGCAAAGATAAAGAACATGGTGGAGTAGCCGTACTTGCTGACGACGGGCAGGAAGAGGACAGCAAGCGTGGTCGAGACCATCTGATTGATGACGAGAGCGATGCTCATGCCTACCGAACGAATGCGGGTGGGCATTAGCTCCGACAGGGCCAGCCAGACGCATACCCCGGGGCCTACAGCATAAAACGCCATGAAGGCATAGAGGCCAAGGGCCACCAGCCATCCATGCCTGGTGGCAGGGACACGGTTGATCAGGGCTCGCTGGATCTTGAGAGGCGCTGTCTGAGCAGCAGCCAGATCCGCGAAGGGATTTTTGAAGAAGGCTTCGATCCGGTTGGCAGGCACGCAGCTTTCGCGGGTGATGTGAATGGGGGCTGCTGCGGCGTCGTCGGAGCGTACAAAGGTGGTTGCGGCACTGAACCCGCCATAGGAGTAGATGACAGCGAGAGAGGTATTGCTGTCGTTGAACTGATCCTCGTTGTAACCGCTCGCCTGCAAAAGTCTGCTGGCCTCGGCCCGGTTGAAGGCAAGAGATAGGTCCTGTTGCGGGCTGACAAGAGCTTGCACGGCGGTGCGGCACTCAAGGTTTGATCTTTCGGTTCGCAGAAAGAGGGTGCCGACTGTGATCAGAGAGGCGATGACACCGGTTGTACCAAGAATGAGAAGGAACCGACGGCCCTTGCGATCGACCAGAGACATGCCCACCGCGGTAATGAGAAAGTTTACCGCGGTGAAGAGGACATACCCCCAGTGCGCACTGAGATCGGAGAGACCGCTCTGCAGGAGGATGCCGGTGTTATAGCTAATGATCGAATTGACTCCTGTCGCTGTATTGCAGAAGAGAATGACGCAGGCCAGCAGGAAAGGGATCATATAACGGCGACGAAAGATGGTGTCGTGGACGGCCGCTTTCGAGGAGGTCTTTTCTGTAGACGTGATGGTGACTTGCTGCATCGTGTCGAGTTCGGCCTGTGCGACATGGGTAGGATGGGAGCGACGGAGCGCAACGAGAGCGCGATCTCTGTGGCCGCGGCGAAAGAGCCAGCGAGGGGATTCCTGTACGAACAACGTGCCAAGAACAAAGAGAACTCCGGGCGGAAGAGAGACCCAGAAGATGCGCCGCCATGCCTGGTCTTTGAAGTGGAACAAAGTCGCCGGGTCCGAGGCCTGCGCCACGGCCTGAACGCGGTAGCTGTAATAGATGCCGATCACTGCCGCGCCAACGATGCCCAAGGTGAGGAACCATTGGAAGATACCGGTGCCCTTGCCGCGAGTCGACGATGGGAGGCACTCGGCGAGGTAGAGCGGAACCACCACGCCGATGAGTCCTCCGCTGACGCCCTGGAGCAGCCGTCCGAAAAACAGCG
Organism: Edaphobacter lichenicola; assembly: GCF_014201315.1. NCBI lineage: Bacteria > Pseudomonadati > Acidobacteriota > Terriglobia > Terriglobales > Acidobacteriaceae > Tunturiibacter > Tunturiibacter empetritectus. Next base: position 898,455 of record NZ_JACHDY010000002.1, on the reverse strand, counting down.
ATTCGTAGCCGGAGGAGATGGCGATGACGGGGATACTGATGACGAAGATGCCGCCGCTCAGGAGCATTAAAGGTTTGCGGCCCATCCAGTCGGCGAGCAGACCGGCAAACAAGGTGGAGATGACGCTGCCGAGCAGTACCGCTGCAACGATGACAGAGAGCTGCCCGGCGGTAAGGCCTGAGGTTGCCTCAAGATAAGGGAGGGCGCCTCCGATGATGCCCACATCTACGCCGTAGAGCAGGCCACCTAGACCTGCAACCACCAGAAGCAATGCGCTGTATCGGCGCTGGCTGACGGATAACTGGGTGGGGCCGGAGATCATAGATTCCATTCTCGCGGGCCAAAAGAAGATTGGAAGAAGCCCATGCGCCGCAAAGTGGTTTTGTTCGGAGGTTCTACTGGGACATCATAACTATTCCAATATAGGTTGGGCGTGAGATCAGATCCGCGCACGGTTGGATGGGAGCAGGCGCAGCGCATTTTCCCGATAGACTTTGCGCAGGACGTCATCGGGGAGATTCATGCCGCAAATATTCCAGCGACCCTGCCTGGAGGCATGTGTCGGGTACTCAAAGTACTCATCTTCTGTTTCGAGGAATCGGTAGTAGAGGCGGTACATCTCGATATCCGGCACGAGGTCGGCGCCGAAGAGGATGCGGTCCGCAAAGCGCAAGAAGAACCTGCGTGCCGAGAAAGGCTGACGCCCCAGCTCCGACGCGCGTGCACTGATATCGACTAGAACGTTTGGATTGGCATTGAGCATGGCGGTTACGCGTTGCAGATCTTCTCCGTTTTCGGCCACATGCGCGGCTACGAAGGTGGTTTTGGGGTGCCTCCTGAAGACGCGGTCGCGCTGCTCCAGTAACTGATGCTTGCTGAAGGTTGCTCCGTAAAAGCTCCAATCGGGATGGGCTGAGAGCTCCTCAAAGCGTTCGTTGTTCGCATCGATGGGCAGGAAGAAGGCCTCGGGATCGCCGATGTGAACCATGACCGGAATGCCCAGTTCGCCGCACCTTTCGAAGATCGGGGCGAGTCGTTCGTCGTCGACCTGCAGCAGCTCGCCCGATACGTCACGGATGGTAAGTCCCAGGTCCTTCCAGAACTTGAAGCCAATGGCTCCGCGCTCCACCAGACGCTCCAGACGCTCCAGGCTGAGAGCGATGAAATCGTTACGCTCTACACCGGTCCAATCCATCCAGCCAATCGTCGAGAAGCGTGCCGGGGAAGCCTGATGGTAGCGATCGATCATTCTCAGAGCCTCGTCACCAACCTTCATCGTGATATTGACGATGTGCTCGATGCCACAGGCATCCATGATCCGCAGTACGTGCTCCGGGTCTTGTGCGTCCAGATGGTTGTGGTAGTCGATTACGGGATAACGGGGATGCGTGATCTCGTGGATCGGTGTGGTGAGCATCGATCTGGGATGGAAGTCGCTGAGCGGAAGTGTGACATCTGCCTTTGCCGTAACCATCGCGATAAACTTGTCTTCGTTCTGTTGCGACATGCCCTTCTCCTCGCCCACTCCGCCCCGGAACAACATAAAGAATATAAATCGAAATACTAAATAGCTTCTACTTGTTTCGTGTCTTTTGAATCACCGGGCTCATCTTCCAGTCCCCTCTTTGCGAGATTTCGTCTTCTACACGATCGGGTGCTCTGCTAAAAATTTTTCGCGGAGCGTAGCGTCCCTGTACGCTTCGGTACCTCCTGTTTTCAACGTTGAGAGGGCTCCTGCAACGTTTCCCATTGCTGCAGCGCGGAGCGGATCTTTGCCAGTGAGATAAGAGCTCAGGAAGCCTGCATTGAAGCTGTCGCCAGCACCGATAGTATCTACAGGCTGTACCTGGAGCGACGGAACCCGCTGCCGGCTTCTACCCTGCTGCACGACAGCGCCGCGAGAGCCGCACTTTACGACGATGAGCGGCACGCGTTCCGACAGAGCATCGAGAGCCTGTTCGAGAGTGGCGGTGCGCGTGATGCGCTTGATCTCATCCTCGTTAGGTAGCAGAAGGTCGATGCTATCCAGGAGCTGATCCAGAACACCGGACCATTGGTCGCTGGGGTCGTCGTTGGTGTCGAGCGAGAGTGTCAGGCCTGCGTTCTTCAAATCAGCAAATAGTTGCGGCAGATCGGGTTGGAGCCCAGTCTGCAGAAAGAGAGAGGAGAGGTGAAAGTGCCGAGCGGATGTGAGATAAGCCATATCGAGATCGGCAACTTTCATCTCAGCCATGGTACCGGGATTGGTCAAGATATGACGATGCGCGCCGTGTGGCAACAGAATCGTTACTCCAGTACTCGTATTTTCTCGAGAAGGCACTAGCAAGAGGTCCGCGCCGCTTTCTACAAGGCGTGCGAGTGCGATTTGTCCAAGCTCGTCGGTACCGACCTGGGAGATAAAGCCGACTCGACTACCCAGCATGGCTAAATTGTGCGCCAGGATGGACGAGGAGCCGCCCAAGGTGATCTTGAAATCGGATGCGAGCAACTCACGCTCCGTGGGCATTACTTCAGGCAGGCCATAGAGGATGAGGTCGAGATTCGTCTCACCCGCAATTGTGATGTCAAAGCGCTTTTTTGCTTCCCCTGAAGAGATATTTGCCAACGGAGCCTCTTTCCTGGTTTCTTATGGCACTGAGAGGTGCGCTTATTATGATTACCATCTTTTTGTTTCCATTTACTGGAATACGGTGTAGATTATAGCTTGTAAAGGAAACCAATGGCCACCCTATCCAGTTTTGTCAAAATGCCGGCAGAGAAGCAACAGGCACTAGGCCTGGTATTTACGCCACGAGAGATTGCGCAGCAACCAGACACTTGGGAGACGACGCTGGGCATCTTTCAAGAGAATCAAGAACAGATCTGTAGTTTTCTTGACCAGATCGGCTTGCGCGGACCAGTCGAGAAGAGGCCGGTCGTTATTCTTGTTGGCGCAGGAACCTCCGACTATATAGGGCAGGCTCTCACTCTTCTGTTGCGGCAGAGTTGGGGGTGCGAAGTGCTGGCCTGTCCCAGTACTGATTTGCTGCCTAACCTCGAGGATTACATTGTCCCAGGGCGAAACTATCTCTGGATCTCGTTTTCAAGATCGGGTGATTCCCCCGAAGGCGTGGCTGTGCTGGAACGGGCAATCCAGTTTTACCCGGAGATTGCTCACCTCATCATTACCTGCAACGCGGATGCGCGAATGATCGCCGTGTGCAAGCACGCCACACACTCCTGCGTTGTCGTGCTGGATGCCGCAGTGAACGATCGCAGCCTGGCGATGACCAGCTCGTTTACAAATATGGTTGTGATGGGGCAATGCCTCGCGCATGCCTGGTCGATCGAGGAATATCGCCCCATCCTGCATCGGTTGGTTCGCGCGGGACGGCAGTTTTTGGTCAGCGGCGCGGAGGAAGCAGAACGTCTTGCGTCGCGAGGCTTCTCGCGTATCTGCCTGGTGGGTAGTGGCTCGTTGTTCAGCGTTGCGAAGGAGTCGGCGCTGAAGGTGCTTGAGATGACGGCGGGCCAGGTGAAGACGATGTCGGAGACGGTGCTTGGTCTTCGTCATGGACCGATGGCCGCTCTCGATGACCAGACGATCTTCGTGTGCTTTGTCTCCCAGGATCATCGCAGGGCTCTGTATGCGCGAGATCTTCTCCGTGAGGTAGGCGAGAAGGGAATTACCGCGGAGCGTATCGCGGTTGGTCCAGCATCGGAAGAGGCTGAGATCAAATCCTGCTGCGAGTCGTACCTCTCTATCCATGATGAGATTCCCGATGCCTACAGACCGGCGCTCGACGTCATCTTCGGACAGTTGCTTGGACTTTACTGCTCCGTCTTTCACCAATTGAAGCCGGACGCGCCCAGTCCGGATGGCGTGATCAATCGTGTCGTGCAGGAGTTTGGGATTTATTAGACGATGTCCTCTCTTCTTCAGGATCATCTCGCGAAACGCAAGGCGGGGATCGCCTCTGCTGTGTACTCGGTCTGCTCCGCACATCCATGGGTGATTCGTGCGGCAGCAGAGCAGGCAGCGCATGGACGCTCGCTTCTGCTGATTGAAGCTACGAGTAACCAGGTTAATCAGTTTGGCGGATACACAGGGAAGCGGCCAGCGGCCTTTCGCGAGTTTGTTCTGCGGCACGTTGCCGATGCGGGTTTTTTGCCAGAGTCGTTGATCCTGGGGGGAGACCATCTCGGACCGAACCCATGGCGAGCTCAGCCGGCAGCGAAGGCAATGGGGTTTGCCGAGGCAATGGTTGGGGAATATGTGCTGGCTGGCTTTACCAAGATTCACCTTGATGCCAGCATGGCGTGTGGCGATGACCCGGCGGTGCTGCCGGATGAGGTGGTTGCGCAACGGACAGCGCAGCTTTGCCAGGCGGCAGAGAGAGCGCGCGGCGCAGGTCCGGCTCCGGTCTATGTGATTGGCACGGAAGTGCCTACACCCGGCGGCGCTACACACGCTCTTGACGAGCTGCAGGTGACCTCAACTGCCGCCGCAACCCATACCCTGGCTGTGCACAAGCGCGTCTTCGAAGAGCAGGGTTTGTCGGATGCGTGGCGTCGCGTGATCGCTCTGGTCGTGCAGCCTGGAGTGGAGTTCGGTCATGATTCTGTGATCTCCTACGATCGGAAGAAGGCGAAGCCGTTGGTCGACTGGCTTCGCGCCCAAACCGAGAACATCGTCTTCGAGGCACATTCCACTGACTATCAACTCTCCGGCGGATATGTTGAGCTGGTTGAAGACGGCTTTGCCATCTTGAAGGTAGGCCCTGTGCTGACCTTTGCCATGCGTGAAGCTCTGTATGCGCTTGAAGATATGGAATCGCAACTGCTTCACGCGGCGCAGCGCTCGGACCTTGCACGGGTAGTGGAGGAGACGATGCTGCGAGAGCCCGCAGATTGGCAGGTGTATTACCAGGGCACGCTGGAGCAGCAGCGGCTTTTGCGGATTTACAGCTATAGTGACCGGATCCGGTACTACTGGCATCGTCCGGAGATTACTGCTGCGGTCGATCGGCTGATCTCTAATCTGTCCTCTGTCTCGATTCCGGAGAGTATGTGCAGCCGCTATCTGCCGGCGCAGTATGAACGCCTTCGTCGAGGCGAGATTGCCGGTGATGCTGTGTCTCTGATTGTGGATCGCGTTCGCGACGTGCTGCGAGTCTATGGGGCGGCGTGTGGACGGCAGTAGCCACGTTTTTTACCAGCCCGCGCAAGGGTGATCGGCTGATGCATGTCTGGCTGCGAATTGCGCGCTATATTGGTGCATGATAGTGTCAAAGACCACCATAGAGGTAGGATTCGAAATCATATGAAGCACAGGAATGCTCCAAAGCTTCCCATCAAGGCCGCGTCGCCAGAGGTTGAGCCCGGCTCGCAGATGCTCATTGAAGAACGCCGTCAATATATCCTCGCGCTGGCTCGTCAGAATGGGCGCGTAATTGTTGAGGATCTCTCGAAGGACCTTGGTATTTCGCGCATTACCATCCGCAAGGATCTCGACTATCTGCAGGCAAAAGGTGTTCTGCAAAGAACCCATGGGGGTGCTCTCCTTCCCCAATCGGGAGCTTTGTTTGATCCCTCTTTGAAAGAGAAGGAAACACAGCACTCACAGGAAAAACAGCGTATCGCGGATGCTGCGGTGGCGCTCGTTAAGGAGGGGCAATGTGTTCTGCTCGACTCGGGCACAACAACCACTGCGATTGCCAAGGGGTTAAAGAAGTTTTCCTATCTGACCATTATTACGAATGCGGTCAATATTGCTGCTGAGCTCAGCGGGACAGATTTTGAAGTTATTCTGACCGGAGGCTCGCTGCGCAGGAATTCGTTCTCGCTGGTGGGCCCGCTTGCCGAAGAGGTGCTGGCCGAGATGCACGCCGACATTCTCTTTCTGGGGGTTGATGGGTTCGATCTGGAGATTGGGCTTACGACGCCGAATGTCATGGAGTCACGAGTCAATCGAGCAATGGTAAAAGCTTCTACAACGACTGTAGCCGTCTGCGACTCGACCAAGTTTAATAGACGAAGCCTGTCTAAGATCGTTGACGTTGCTGCGATCCATCATGTGATTACAGATACCGATCTTCCGAAGGCAATGGCGGAAGGAATACGGGATCTGGGTCTCAAGCTGACTTTGGTCTAGGATCACGCTCTCAATGAGGCGGGATTCAAGCCGCGAACGTCGCACGTTGATCTTGTCAACGGATTGTTCTGATCGCACGCAAGGTTGCGCCCGTGAGAGACGGATTTCTTCCGTGCTCGATTGCACTCACTCAAACGAACTCGCTCATAATCCTGCTTCCTGAGACCTCACAAATAAATAGGCTCAAAAACAAGACCGATTATCTTTTATTTCGTTATACTTCTTTTTCGATGTAATGAAGTTCCAGACACGTTCTGGGAAACAATCTCTTGGAAAAGGCGGCAAGACAATCTCTATGCGATCCCGGCAAGTACGTATGTTTCTGAGTTGGATCTCCAGTGCCACTTTGTTGTGTGTTGGTAGTGCGGTGTCCGGGTCTGCGCAGGATTTGTTCGATGCGGGCGCGGTAACGTCTCATAACGATGGAGGCAAGTACTTCCTGAGAGACAGCGCCGTCGAAGCCAGATGGACTGTCGCGGACACTCGCTTGAGTGATATCTCTGTGACGGATCTGCGGGATAAGCGCACGGTTTCGGTGCCGTCGTCCTTTAGTCTTCGCTTCGCCGACGGTTCGATCGTGCGTTCGCAAGACCTTCACTTCGCGGCACCGCCAATGGTTCACGATCTGAAGGGACAGCCGAACGTTTCTCGCTACTCGGACGAGATTGACGGGAAGGTGTTTGAAGGTGTGCTTGAGAATAAAACGGGCGATCTGCGCGTTGACGTTTCGTTTGTGCTTCGAGACGGGTCGAACTACTTTCGTCAGATCATTGTGGTTTCGGCGCCGCAGAATGCTCTTGCGATTCGTGATGTTCGCATGATCGACCTGGACCTTCCGGAAGCGCAGGTCTCTGGAACGGTGGCAGGCAGTCCTATTGTTGATGGCAACTTCTACTTCGGCTTTGAGCACCCACTCGCGCTGGTTCAAAAGGTGAGAGGCCACGCGCTCGCCGATCTGGAGCGCGCGTTGCCTCTGCCGAAAGGCCAGTCGATCCAGTACTCTTCCGTGATCGGTGTAGCTCCTACAGGCCAGATGCGGAGAGCGTTTCTTGCGTATCTCGAACGCGAGCGGGCACATCCCTATCGCACCTTTCTGCACTACAACTCCTGGTACGACATTGGGTACTTTAATCCTTACGATCAGGCGCAGGCGATTGATCGCGTGAATACCTTTGGCCGTGAGTTGCAGGAAAAGCGCGGCGCGAAGCTTGATTCCTTCTTGTTCGATGATGGCTGGGATAATCATGCTTCCTTGTGGAAGTTCAACAAGGGATTTCCTGACGGCTTTACCGGGGTGACGGAAGCGGCGGCAAAGTTGGGGGCCGCTCCCGGCGTGTGGCTTTCCCCCTGGGGAGGATATGACAAGCCCAAGCAGGAGCGCATTGAGTTTGGCAAAGCGGCCGGGTATGAGATTGTTTCAGGCGGGTATGCTCTCTCCGGGCCAAAGTACTACGACGCCTTCCGCGATGCGTGTGTTGAGATGATCCGCAAGTACGGTGTCAATCAGTTCAAGTTCGATGGAACTGGCAATGCCAATACCGTCTTCCGGGGAAGCCGGTTCGACAGTGACTTTGACGCCATGATTCATCTGATCGGCGAGCTGCGTCAGGAGAAGCCGGATATCTACATCAATCTCACCACGGGAACCGACGCCTCACCCTTCTGGCTGTTGTATGCGGATTCAATATGGCGCGGCGGTGAAGATGATGACTATGCCGGGGTTGGAAGCAATCGCGAGCGCTGGATTACCTATCGCGATGCGGACACCTACGCCCATATTGTGTCGCGGGGGCCGCTCTATCCACTGAATTCGCTAATGCTGCATGGGATTATCTTCGCGAAGGAAGAGAGATTTCTGAACACAGATCCGGGCAACGACTTTACCAACGAGGTGCATGACTACTTTGGAACGGGAACTCAACTGCAGGAGCTCTACATTACACCGTCCTTGTTGACCACGAGCAATTGGGACGTACTGGCGGAGGCAGCAAAGTGGTCGCGCCACAACTCGGATGTGTTGAAAGATACACACTGGGTTGGCGGCGATCCAAACTGGCTGAATGTTTATGGCTGGGCTTCGTGGTCGCCGAAGAAGAGTATTCTGGTTCTGCGGAATCCATCCGATAAACCACAGAGCATCACGATCGACCTTCGCAAGGCGCTGGAGTTGCCGGCGGGTGCGTCTGAATCTTACTCGGCCAAGAGTCCTTGGAAGTCTGACGAGGGGAAGGCTGCACTCAGCTTGAGCGCTCGCACTCCGCACCAGTTCGACCTCGGGCCCTTTGAAGTGCTGACACTTGATCTCCAGCCGAAGTAGCCTTCTCCGCCTCATCGCGGTCTGCGAGCGTGATGAGGCAGAACAGCCATAGCAAAGCAGGATTTTAAGGAGATTGAATGTTCGCGTATCTCAAGATGGTTTCCTTATTCGTAGGCTGTTGTCTGACCACGGCCTTCTACGCTGGCGCACAAGTACCGGCCACCCCCCATGAGGAGGGACATACGTTTGAGGTGCAGGGCGACCACTTTGTTCTGGACGGGAAGCCGTTTCGTGTTATCTCGGGCGAGATACACTATCCTCGGATTCCGCAAGCCTACTGGCGAGCTCGCCTCAGAATGGCAAAGGCGATGGGGCTGAACACAATTACGACCTATGTCTTCTGGAACGAGCATGAGCCGAAGCCTGGGGTCTACGATTTTTCGGGGAACAACGACGTTGCCGAGTTTGTACGAGAGGCGCAGCAGGAGGGATTGTATGTGATCCTGCGGCCAGGACCTTATGTCTGCGCGGAGTGGGAGTGGGGTGGTTATCCGTCCTGGTTGTTGAAGGATCACAGCATCGTGGTGCGGAGCAGCGATCCGAAGTTCATAGGACCGGCGACGCAATGGATTACGAGACTGGGACAGGAGCTGGCCCCGCTGCAGATTGGTAATGGCGGCCCGATCATCTTGACGCAAGTTGAGAATGAGTATGGCTCCTACGGCAAGGACCACGCGTACATGGAGCAGATGCGTAAAGCATTGGTGGACGCCGGGTTTACGAAGTCACAGCTTTATACAGCGGATGGGCCGGAAGAGGTGCCGGATGGGTCGCTGCCGGAGCTTCCGGTTGGAATTAACTTTGGCGGCGATGGTGTTGGCTCGGCGCAGAATTCTTTTGCGACTCTGAAGAAGTTTCGGCCGGATGGGTTGCTTTTCAATAGCGAGTATTGGGCGGGGTGGTTCGATCACTGGGGCGGCAAGCACGCGGACACCAGTACCAAGGATCAAGCAACGAACCTGGACTGGATCCTGCGGCAGGGGTATTCGGTGAGCATCTACATGTTTCACGGTGGGACTAGCTTTGGCTGGATGAATGGAGCGAATATCGACGGGGGAGTCTATGAGCCGGATGTGACGAGCTATGACTACGACTCAGTTCTGGACGAGAGTGGGCGGCCAACTGCGAAGTATTTTGCGTTTCGCGATGTAATTGCGGGGGCCGCCGGCGTTACTCCGCCTCCCGTGCCGGAGGTAGCTGCGACGATCGGCGTTCCTTCGGTGACGTTGGCGCAATCGGCTTCATTGTGGAAGAACCTGCCGGCACCGATTCATTCGGAAGAGGTGTTGAGCATGGAGGACGTGGACCAAGCGTATGGGTACATTCTTTATCGCACTCATCTGAAGGCTGCTACCGGGGCCGATTTGGTGCTCGATCAACTGCATAGCTACGCGCAGGTTTATCTGGATGAAAAACTGGTGGGTACGCTCGATCGCAGACTGAAGCAGGACCGGCTCTCTCTTCCAGCTACGAAGAAAAACGCTCAGCTCGATATTCTGGTGGAGAATACAGGGCGTGTAAACTTCGGTCGCATGATTGGTGGAGAGCGAGCCGGTATTACGAAGCAGGTGACGCTGGCTGGAAGACCGCTTTTTGGATGGGAGATATTCTCGCTTCGTATGACGGCGGTAGATAATCTTCACTATTCCACGAAGCCTTGTGACGGCGCGTGCTTCTATCGTGGTTCCTTCGAGTTGGCTGGGGTGGCAGACACATTTTTGGACACCAGCGAGTTTACGAAGGGCGAGCTATGGCTGAATGGACAGGCGCTTGGCAGGATATGGAATATCGGACCGCAGAAGACGTTGTATGCTCCCAGCCCATGGCTGAGGAAGGGCCGGAATGAGATTGTAGTGTTTGACCTGCAGGGAAAGATGGGAGCTGTTGTTCGCGGTTTGGAAAAGCCTGTGCTAGGAGGGGGTTCTCCAGAATTGCTGAGAGTGCCCGAGTAGTCTTTCGAGACGCCGGGCTACACGAGGATGACTTCGACTCCTAAAGGACTGAATGAATTACGTCATAGGCTAATCCCTGTTCGCTCTTTGTCGTAATCGCTCCTCAAACTGCAAATGACTTTGGAAACTTATTAACGACTATTGACAAAGAATCTCTACTGCCCGATACTCGTCTGTATCATCCATGGTGACCCGGAGCCTCTGATGCAGGTCGATCTAGCGGTTGTAGAGGAGGATTTAGATCGCCGGATGGGGATCTTCGGAGCCTGCACCTCCAACATGCTCAACATGATAGGCGTGGGACCCTTTCTGAGTATTCCTCTTATCCTGGTCGCAGTGCATGGTTCAAAGGTTTTGCTGGCCTGGATTCTAGGTGCGGCAATTTCATTGTGCGATGGTCTTGTATGGGCAGAGTTAGGATCTGCCATGCCTTACTCTGGCGGCCCTTACTTTTATTTGCGACATGCATTTGGAGCCCAGACTTATGGCAGGGCAGCAAGCTTTCTTGTTCTTTGGTCCTCTGTACTTACTGCGCCGCTTCTTATCGCCTCGGGCGCAGTAGGCTTCTCACAGTATTTTCATTACCTCAGACCGTCCGTTCACGATGCGGGTCTTTGCGCGCTGGCGATGGCGGTCTGTCTTATCAACGTCGTGTTGCTCTATCGCAGGATCACTACCATCAGCGCGATCTCGATTGGTCTCTGGATACTAGTCGTCGGAACAATCGTCTGGATCATCATTGGTGGAGCGGAGCACATTCCATCTGCTCTCAGAGCGCAGATCGGCGGTGGGTATCCAGTTCTAGATAGCGCTTTTTGGAAGGGCGTGGGTGCAGCGACTCTGATAGCGGTCTACGACTATGCCGGTTACTATAACGTCTGCCTGATCGGTGCCGAACTGAAGCGTCCCGAACGCACGATCCCATACTCGATTATCGTCTCCATCCTAATGGTGGCTATTCTTTACATTGCCATGAACCTTGCCATTCTAGGTGTATTACCGGTTCAGCAGAGCATGCATTCAAGCGCGATCGTAGCGGACTTCATGCAGACGGTTTACGGTGCCAAGTCTGCAAGAGTGGCCGATGTGCTCATTCTGGTTGCGTCATTCGCTTCAGTGTTTGCGATTCTGCTTGGCTACTCGCGCATTCCATTTGCTGCCGCAAAACAAGGGGAGTTTTTCAGCATCTTTGCGAAGCTGCATCCAACGAAAGACTTTCCACATATCTCGCTGGTTATCCTGGGCGTTCTCTCCGCTTGTGCTTGCATGCTCAGCCTCAGTACGCTCATCAGCCTTGTGATTGTCATTCAGGCGATGATCCAGTTTCTCGCTCAGTGCGTCGCCGTGGTTTTATTGCGCCGTCGTCATACTGAAGAAGACAACTCCACGTTTCTTATGCCGCTCTATCCCTTGCCGGTAGTGATTGCTTTTGTGGGGTGGCTTCTTGTTCTTATCTCCACTGGAGCGAGAGATATACTCATCGCTTTTGCGATGACGCTGATAGGAGTAGCGGCTTTTCTCTATAAATCACGGCAGGAACAAAGATGGCCTTTTGAAATCATATGACTAAGAGCTGGAATATTGCCGTTGCAGGTGAAGTGTTTGTAGACCATATTTTTACTGATTTTGATCACGTCCCATTGCCGGGAGAAGAGGTCTTCGCGGAGCAGTATCACCGCGAGGCTGGAGGCGGGACTGTCAACACAGCATGTGCTTTGGCTCGTCTTGGACATCACTCGTCCATTTTCGGCGTGTTTGGTAAAGATGAAGAGGCGTGGCTTCGATCGAGACTCAGTTCGTTTGGCGTGCATGCCGAGCATTCCTGCTCCTCCGAGTTGCCCAATGCGCTTACGATAAGTATGTCGACCACAGTGGATCGCAGCTTTCTAAGTTATGCGGGAGCAAATAGAATTCTGGAAGAGTTTGTAGTTTCGCCGGAGACAATTGCGGCCCTTTCCATGGCTCAGCATATTCACTTTGCAATGCCGCTCGAAGTGGGAGTTGCAAGAGTATTGTTGCCTTCTCTGCGAAACGCCGGTTGCACTCTTTCTATTGATCCGGGATGGCGTAAGGATTGGTTCCTTAACACCGACAATCTTGATGTATTGCGCATGGTAGATCTGTTCTTACCAAACGAAAGTGAAGCGCAGTTGCTGACCGGGCATAAGACACCGGAGCAGATGTTACGTGCATTTGCAGCGCTAGGGTTGGAACACACGGTTATCAAACTGGGATCCCGGGGAGCAGTCGCTCTTCAACACGATCGCCTGTACACGATGGAGCCACCCAATGTTCAAGTTGTAGATACTACCGGCGCGGGCGATGCTTTCGATGCCGGCTTCATCGATGCCTGGCTATGCGGGGCCGATCTCGAAGAGCAACTACGGAGGGCGTGTATTTGCGGCTCCTTGTCTACCCGTGCTCGCGGCGCACTTACCGCTTTGCCCTTCCGCGAAGAGATTCTGGATGATGTACTGGAAAAATCTATCTTCTGAATCGTGGAGAACGAATGTCGAACCTGTCGATGGATCCTGCGTTCGCGCCACTAGCTAAGCAACCGAGAGTAGTCCTTCGTGATCCAAACGTCGCGCGTGAAGCGCTCTCTGCAGCTCGGCTGGGAACGCGGGCATTATCAGAATCTGACCTTGAGATTAAAGACTACGATGTTCTCTCCTCTGATGAGGAGAGGGTGCAGATACCCGTGCGGATCTATCGCAGAAAAAATGCGGTGGGCTCGCTGCCTGTATTGCTTTACTTTCACGGTGGTGGATTTTTTTGCGGCGACCTTTTTTCTGAAGAGTCACAATGTGTCCATTACGCTCTGAACGCACAGTGCGCTGTTGTATGTGTTGCATACAGACTCGCACCTGAGGAACCGTTCCCTGCTGCTCTTACCGACTGTTATCGGACGCTTGAGTTTCTTTGGAGCGAAAGCCGCGATTTGAATCTCGATCGAGACTTAATTGCTGTAGGAGGTTCGAGTGCGGGAGCGAACCTTGCTGCCGCGGTCGCTCTTCTTGCTCGCGATCGTATGGGACCAAAGATCTGCTTTCAGATGCTATTGATTCCGGCCCTGGATGACCGTTTGGAGACAATGTCAGCACGTCAATTTACGGACGTTCCTGACTTTGGGAGATCCGAGGCAGAGGTTATGTGGCGCTGGTACCTGGGTGAACACGCACATGATATTTCGCCCTATGCAGCACCGGCACGAGCTAAAGATTTATCTCATCTGCCCACTTCCTATGTTCTCTGCGCCGGCCTTGATCCGTTGCGTGATGAAGGTCTTGACTATGCACGTCATCTGACAGAAGCCGGAGTAGCCGTTGAACTCCATCTGGTGCCATCGATTCCTCATGGCTTCGCTAGTATTCCATCCGCGGCGATCTCAAAGCGGTTGTTGAAAGAGCAGGTCGAGGTGTTGCGTGGTGCATTTTCGAGCAAATCGGAGCAGTTGTGAGCCCATGGCCCCTTCAGCATGCGCACCGACACGGGCGGTGGCTGATCGTGGCTAATCTCAATCCATAATGGTCAAAGAAGGATTCTGACGTCGCATGCAGTTTTCTGCGAATTAGTAAACGCCAAAGCGATTTGATTTGAAGATCTCGGATAGTTTTTTGATCGTGGACCTGGTGAGAATATGATTTTGAACTGGAATCTGACCGACAGCACCAAGTATCACCGGAGGGGTTGTGGTAGATAAGCCTGATTGGTGCAATTCCAATCGCTATTTAAGGCGGCGTAATGAGTAAGAATCGGTTGTTGATTGGTAATCCAGCATTAATGCGTCAGACGAATGCGCGCATAATTTTGATGCTGTTGAAGAAACTGGGTCACTCGTCGCGCGCAGATATTGCACGTGAAACCGGCATGAGCGCACCAACGGTTGCGAACGTCATCTCTGATCTCAACGATCTGGGGCTTATTGAGTGGATCGGGGAAGGTACCTCGAGTGGAGGGCGACGACCTGACAATCTTCGTTTCAAAGCTGACTATGGGTATCTCGCAGGCGTGGATGTCACGGTTGATTCGTTTCGAGTGCTGCTGACTGATCTTAACGGAACTCTTCTCGAGGAGCAATATGAACCTCTTGCGAAGGAAGCCCGGAGCCCGAGTGCCGTTATTGAGGTGTTGCGCGTCTCTCTGAGGGAACTAATGCAGAGACGTGGTCTGCCATGGAAAAAGTTATTAGGGATGACAGTCGGTGTGGCGGGAATCACCAATACCAGAGATGGAATTGTCATCTCTGTCAGTAGTTCAGACACCTGGAGAGACGTTCCTCTTCTGGAGATGCTAAAAAAGCAGTTTTCTTGTGCTCTGTTTGTTGAGAATGATACCAACCTTGCTGCGATTGGAGAACACTTTCGCGGGATCGCCCAAGCCGAGGAAAGCTTTATCTTCGTGACTGTGGGTGCGGGAGTGGGTGCGGGAATATTTATCAATGGCCGGATCGTGCATGGATCAAGTTGGTCGGCTGGAGAAATCGGTTATCTTCGTATCCCCAATATCTCCAGCATGCAGCCTGCGTTGTACGAATTCGGCCGCCTCGAGCAGGTACTGGGCGCTCCAGGCATTTTAAGAAGCTGGAACGCAGTTAGTAATAAGGCTGGGGTATCGGCAAAGATACGTAAAGCAAGTAGTGTGCTTGACCTTGCGCGAGAAGGGAACTCAGTTGCACAGAGGATCGTTCATCAACGCGCCCGCCTTCTTAAGGACGTGGTTCTGAATCTCTCTTTAACTCTGAATCCCAGCCTCTTTGTATTCGGAGGCGATCTTGGCGCCCATCCGGCGCTATTTGAGCCGACGGTGGAGATGCTCCGCAAGAGTGAAGTCGCGGTCGCCCGGGTGCTCCCGAGCAGCCTTGGAAATTCGGCGGTCGTATGGGGCGCCATCGCCGTCGCAATGAAAGATGCGGAACAGAATCTATATCGCTACTAAATCGGACGCGGGTTTACTCCAGTCCTGCTGGGGCGATCCACGGCCCACAGAGACGTGATCGTAAGACCTGACAACACTTTCCATCGCCTTGCGGTAATAAGCTGGCCTGCGGGCGGACCTCTCCGTAGAGAAGAAGAAATGGTGGTTTAGGTTGAAATCTTGTTGACCGACCGACATTGTAATGATAGGTTCGTAAGTATCTTTTTTGAGCCTAAGATTTAATGTCTACATTTCGGGTTGATGTCGTTGTAAGCAGAGCTTTTTGCGGCTAACTCGTTTTCTGGCTGCCCATTTCGGTCTGTTCTGTCGACGCATCGATGGAGGTTTCGAATGTCAACGAACGTCGAAGCGCTTACTACCCGCAATCATTGGTTGGCTGTTTCATGGGCACTTGGGTCGCGCTATGGATCCTCTCTCCTATCCTGTTTGCTCAAGGCTTTGTCATGGGGCCGCTCACAGGTTTTACCCGAGAGTAATCTGATGCGACTCCACTCGAGTTCCCAAACTTCCAACCGCGGGTGGGCGGGGACTATGCCCCCCGAATTCAAGGAGATCTGATGAAGCGTATTGTCCTCTCCGCATTTCTGCTCTGCAGCCTCATCGCTCTGATGCTGCCTGGGGCGGCGTCAGCCCAGAGTATTCCCAATTGGGCAGTCGGCGTGTCTTACTCTGTTGGTTCGCTGGTGATGTACCAAGGTGTCGAATACAAAGCGCTCCAAGCTAACGTATCCGAAGTAGGTTGGGATCCCATCGACGCACCAGCCCTCTGGCAACAGGTCGGCAGCGGTAGCTCCTGTACAACGATACCCAGTACTCCTACCGGTTTGACGGCTTCTGGGACTACCAGCTCCGGTACAAACCTTAGTTGGTCTGCAGTTACCTTCCCCACGGGCTGCAGCGTTAGTTACAAAGTTTTGCAGGGGGCGACCTCTATTGCAACGCCGACAGCAACATCCGATGCCGTAACTGGCCTCTCTCCTTCGACTGCCTACAGCTTCACCGTCGAAGCGACTGACGCCGCCGGCACATCAGCAGCCAGCTCTGCCGTGAGCGTCACGACTCTGGCAAGTTCCGGTACCGGAGGCACATGCGGTACAGCGTGGAGCGCGACTGCTGTCTACACTTCGGGAATGACGGCCAGCCTGGCAGGGGAAAACTACGTCGCCAACTACTGGACCCAAAACCAGAGTCCGGCGACCAACAGCGGTGGCGCCGGCAGCGGCCAGCCCTGGACTGCGACAGGAGCCTGTTCGACCTGCTCAACTGTGCCTAGTGTCCCAACTGGTTTGGCAGCTTCCGGTACGACCAGCTCCAGTACGAACCTGAGTTGGACAGCGGACACTACTCCCACGGGTTGCACCGTTAGCTATAAGGTACTGCAGGGAGGGAGTTCCATCGCAACCCCGACCGCACCATCCGATGCTGTTAGTGGCCTTTCTCCTTCGACTACTTACAGCTTCACGGTGGAGGCGACTGACGCCGCTGGCACATCAGCAGCGAGTTCTGCTCTAAGTGTGAAGACCTCTCCAAGCTCCTGCACGACTAAACCCAGCGCCCCGACAGGACTAACAGCCTCGGGTGCGACCTCCTCAACTGCAAACCTTAGTTGGACAGCAGTATCAGCGCCGTCTGGTTGCACTATCAGCTACTCGATATCCGGAGGTCCTTCTACTCTTACTTCAACGACCGCATCCGACGTTGAGAGTGGGCTAGCTCCATCCACCACCTATACCTTCACAGTTGTTGCTACCGACTATGCCGGTACATCGCCCGGAACTTCGGTAAACGTTACGACAACCGCACCGAGCACGTTGATCGTTGGGGGATGGTTTGAAGAGTGGAGCATCTATTATGCCGGCTACAACATCGCGAACATGCAGACAAATGGTGTTGCCAGTAAACTCACGCATCTCTTCTATGCTTTCAGCGGTTTGACCGCGCCAACGTCTGCGACCGCAGCATGCGTCATCGCCGACTCCTATGCCGACTATCAGAAGTTGGGCGTGCCCCAGGTAACTGGACCCTACAGCGGAGCTGGGGGTGTTTATGGAAACTTTGGCGCAATCCAGCAACTCAAGGCGGCTTATCCTAACCTGAAGACGATCATCTCTATAGGTGGTGCAAACGCTGCTGCAGTGTCTGCCTTCACAACTGCCGCCAGCACTGCAGCCGGACGCACAGCGCTTGCCAGCTCCTGCATCAACATCTTCATTCAAGGCAATATCGCTTCAGGGATCACTGCTCCGGGCCTGTTCGATGGCATCAACATCGATTGGGAGTTCCCGACTCCGACTGACACAACTAACTTCACTGCACTATTGACAGAGTTCCGCAGGCAACTGACCGCTCTAACGGCAACCACCGGTAAGACGTATCAGTTGACCTTTGACGCGCCTGCTGGCCCGTCAGACGCGAACAACCCAGGCGGCTTCGATACGATCGATATTCCAGGTACGTTCGCTCAATCGGATTTCGTCACCATCGATGGCTACAACTACGCCGGAGATTGGGAGTTAGCAACCAACGACGCATCTCCTATTTACGACGATGCTGCCGATCCCTTGAACGGAACCGGCAATACGATTGATGCGACGGTAAACTACTACCTCGCAAAAGGCGTACCGGCCTACAAATACACCATGGGCTTCCCGGCGTACGGTGCCGGGTGGACCGGGGGACTAAACAATACAAACTGTGGCGAGTATCAGAACGCGACTGCGGTTTCTCCAGTTCCTAACGCCAATGGCGCTGGGGTCTGTTCAACGGGGAATAACCAAAGTTCGCCAGCGGCAGGATGTGACACATTGCTGACGAACGGACTAGCAACCTATGGGACGATCAAGAACCTATTGAGCAACGGGTATACCGCCTGCTACGACTCCACAAGAATCGCCACTTCGGCGTTCAACCCAACCACACAGACCGTCTTCAGCTACGACGATGCCACCTCGATCGCTGCAAAGGCAACCTACATCAAGGCGCATGGTCTTGGTGGCGGCTACGTGTGGGCGGTGAAAGACGACGATGCCAATGGAACTATCGTGAAAGCCCTGGCTGCAGGTCTCAATCCGTGACCTATAGCTATGCAATCAAAGGCGTCCTAACCGATCTCCTGGGACGGGGCGCCTTATAAGTTCACCAGTCAGATCGCGGCGAGCCGCGATCTGACTCCAACCTAAACCTGCTGAAGACCGATTTTAGTTGTGGCTGTGATACAGAAAATTTAATTCTTACAGCAGAAACCCGCACCACTTATGGAGAGGCTCATGCTAAAGTCACGTTCCGCTGGTTGCCGAATACAACTCAACATTTCAAGGTCGTGTGAAGATGTTGCGTTCGTTGATTCCTCTGCAAAGAGGACGAGTTTCATCAAACGGTACTCCTGTCTGTTGATGATGATTCTGCTTGTGTTCGCTCTACCGACGCGCGGACAGGAGCTGGCAGGAACCTTCACCGGTACGGTCACGGACACCACGGGAGCCGTGATTCCGCATGCCCTCGTGACCATCACACTCAATGGAGTGGACGGCAACTCTCGCGTGGTGCAATCGAATGATTCTGGCAACTATACCGCCACCAACCTTCCTGCCGGAACCTATACGATCACCGTCTCGGTTCCGAGCTTCGAGAAGTTCTCGGATCGTAACGTCATCCTGAATGTTGCGCAGAAACGAACCGTAAATGTACAACTGAAGGCCGGATCCCAGAGCCAGACCGTGACGGTTGAGGATAACCCTGTGACTGTCGAAACGGAGAGTAGTTCCCAGGCCGGGACCATCTCCGGAACGCAGTTGCGCGAGCTAGAGCTGGTCAATCGCAACTTTCAACAGTTGGTTACGCTGCAACCGGGGGTTGTGAACCTGCTCGGCGATCAGCCCGGCTTTGGCGGGATCAATAGTACCTCTGCTGTTTCGATCAACGGAGCACGCAGTACAGCCAACAACTGGTCGGTGGACGGGGCCGACGTCAACGACAGCGGCTCGAATGCCACATTGCTTAATATCCCCAGCGTCGATGCGATTCAGGAGTTTACGCTGGAGCGAAGCTCCTACGATGCGAGCTTTGGGCGCAGCGGCGGCGGCCAGGTCCTGGTAGCCACCCGATCCGGTACCAGCTCGTTCCATGGCTCAGCTTATGAGTTTGTGCGCACGGCAAACACAGACGCAAACACCTACTTCAACAATCAACTAGGTATTGCACGCGCCCCAGATCACTACAACAACTTCGGTTTTACCCTGGGTGGACCAATCTATATTCCCCGCGTCTACAACACTGGCAAAACGAAGACCTTCTTCTTCTGGTCGGAGGAATGGCGCAAGATCACAAGTCCCAATGGAGAAAACGTTGCGGCGCCTACCGCGGCACAGCTGGGCGGCTCGTTTTACGCAGCGAGTGAGCCGAGCGCACCCGCCGGTTGCATAACAGGATGGACACCTAACCCGAATACGGTAGTAGGGGGTGGCACGGGCACCATCAATCCCACCTGCTTTAGCGCAAACTCCAAGGTATATCTTTCGCAAATTTTCAGTAAGAACCAGGCCAACGCCACGGCCGTCAACACCAACACCGGCTTTATCGGTGGCAGCCAGATCTCGTCTTTCTCTACGTTGAACAACTTTCGCCAAGACCTGGTTCGCGTGGACCACTACTTTAACGACAAGCTGCATTTCTTCGCTCGCGGCATGCAGGATGACGCACCCAGCAATCAGCCTCTGGGGCTTTGGGGGGGAACTAACTACCCAGGAGTTGTAAATGTGGGCATCAATGCTCCTGGTAAGAATGTCGTGGCCAACCTTACCTGGACGATCTCTCCGAAGATGGTGAATGAGGTAGAGTTTGCCTATTCGCAGGGAACAATCAAAGGCGCGCTCTCCGGTCCAGCAAACTCATCCTCCATCCTCTCGTCGCTGACCAACAACCTGGCCAACCCAGACCCCTACGGACGCATTCCGACTGTGAATATATTGGACGGATCAGTCACCGGCGTTTCGCAAGGCAGCGCTCCATATTTTGAAAGAAACCTGGATCGCAATATCTTTGACAACTTTTCGGTGACTCTGGGGAACCACACCCTACGCGCAGGCGTAACGGCTCAGCAGCTGTTGAAGACGGAGGACGCCTCTGAGGGTAATCCAAGCTTCACCTTCAATAGCTGGGGAGACTTCCTGCTGGGTAATGTGAATCAATACACGCAGGCCAATCGGGACATCATCCCGGACTTGCGCTTCTGGAACACGGAAGCCTATGTTCAGGACGATTGGAAGGTGAGCCACAGGCTGACGCTGAATCTGGGCCTTCGCTGGACACGATTCCCTTCGCCTTCCGACGCAAAGAATACTTTGACCAACTTCGATCCGTTGGTGTACAAGTCGACTCTGGCCCCGGCCCTCGACAACACCGGAAACTTTGTGCCTGGGCAGGCCTTCCCGCCTGCGATTTACACCAATGGGTTGATCTTTCCCCAGGGTGCTGCCTGTACAGCCGCCAAGGCCATCTCGGCGCAGGTCACCTGCTCTCCTTATGGTAGCAACGTGAACCCCAACTACAACTGGAACTTTGGACCACGTGTGGGCTTTGCCTACTCTCCTTTTGGAGACGGCAAGACCGTTCTGCGCGGCGGATTCGGTCTCTTCTTCGATCGCACGCTCAATGGTATCTGGGAGCAGAATGCATTCGGAGACCCGCCGCTGGTGCAGACGACTACAGTGGTCAACGCGTCGTTTGACAACCCGACGGGAGTTGGTTCTGCTGCGCCTCCGGCACTAGGACCGAACGCGCTGACAACAACAGGAACCCCCGCCTTCAAGGTTCCCTCGTATTCGGATTACAACCTGTCGGTGCAACAGCAGCTGGCCCCGACAGCAACCCTTGAGATCGCGTATGTTGGCTCGCAGTCTAGGCACCTACTCGGCGAACTGGATCTGAATCAGCCGACGCTCTCCACCCGCGTGGACAATCCCCTCTCACCTCTCAACAACATACGCCCCTATTTGGGCTATTCGGACTTCCACACAAGGTTGCCCATCTTCACCTCCAACTACAACTCACTACAGGTATCGCTGAATCTTCGGACGACGCGCGATTTGACACTGGGCGTCGCCTATACCTGGTCGAAGAATCTGTCATCCCAGACCAACGACCGCGGCACTGCAAACACCTATACCTATGATCCGAAGCTGGACTATGGACCTTCTGGGCTGAACGAACCGCAGATCTTCATCGCGAACTTCGTTTACAAGGCGCCGTTCTTCCGCCAGCAGCATGGACTCACTGGGCATGTGCTTGGCGGCTGGGAGCTCTCAGGCATCACCTCCTTCAACTCCGGAGTATCGACGACCGTCACTCAGGCAGTTGACCCATTCGCGGGAACCTACCCAGGCGGCCTGGGCATCTATAGTCCGAACGCTGACATTGTGCCTCGTGCCGATCAGGTGGCTCCAGTTCACATGATCAAGACTCAGGCTCAATGGTTCTCGACCAGCTCCTTCGCCACTGCCCAGGGTCACTTTGGCAGTGCAGCGCCTGGAAGTTTCTTGAGTCCGGGCGTGGAAAGGATTGATTTGGGTTTGTTGAAGAACTTCAGATTCACTGAAACTATCAATCTTCAGTTGCGTGCTGAGGCCTTCAACCTCTTCAATCACACCAATTTCGGCAATAGCGGCGGAGGTGTTGGTTCGACACTCAATGGCATAGATGTTGCTATTGGAGACAGCCAATTTGGACAGGCCACAAGCACTCGTATACCGCGCACCATGCAGTTCAGCGGAAAAATATACTTCTAACAAGAACACATGGTTGCGAAGGGTGGACCACGCGATGCTTGCGTCTGGTCCACCTTTGCGAGCAGACACTGTGAGCGTATGACTACAACTCCGTCTCAAACAGCCTCAACGGTGCGGTCGCTCGACAAGAACGGATTTGTTCCCTTGTACTACCAGATTCAGCGCGCACTGATGGAAAAAATTCATTCAGGAGAACTGCGGAGAGGAGATCTTTTGGCTTCTGAGGGGGAGCTTGCGCGTTTCTATCAAGTAAGTCGGGTGACAGCGCGGCAGGCTCTGCAAGGACTGAAGGCTAGCGGCTATGCGTTTAGCCAAAGGGGGCGCGGTACCTTTGTCACGAAGTCTAAAATTGAAGAACAACAGTCGCAGTTACGCGGCTTCACGGAGGAGACTATGCAGCGCGGCATGGTGCCATCCTCGCGTGTGTTGGAGCAGAGAGTCGTCGATGCCAATAGCGAATTGGCCGAGAACCTGGAAGTTCAAGTTGGAGCACCCGTGATGATACTTCGTCGCCTTCGTCTAGCCGATGGAACTCCCATGGCAGTCGAGAAAACCTACGTCTCGCTCGTGCAATTTCCGGGTATCGAACGGACTAACTTCGCTGAGCAGTCGCTCTACCATACCCTGCGTGAACAATTTGGTGTTCGTGTGGCCTGGGCGGCTGAGGCAATCGAAGTTCTGGCGGCGACACGGGAAGAGTCGGAGCTATTGGACATTCCGGCAAAAACGAGCGTGTTGTCGATCTCGAGAAACACAATCACAGCAGAGCAGACGCCGATCGAAGTAACAGTCTCACGATATCGCGGCGACCGATATCGCGCGCTGATTCGTATTCCTGCGGCAACAATCCATAGAGGCGAGAGAGTCTACGAAGAGGGATATTTTGCATAAGGAAGATATCGCAAGCAGCAAACGGAACACCATACAAAAGCAACCTTATTCGTTACGATTTCCTTTTTGCAGATTAGCCCCGAGACGGTTCAACCATGAAGAGGGTGCCATGTTTAGTTTTAGTATGATGCGCACCTGTTGCGCAATTTTTGCGCTATGTTTCGTGCTGCTTGGCAGCAAGTCGTCAGTGCTGGCGCAAACGGTGCTGCCCGTCATCCCTCTTCCTGCGACTGCAGTACAAGGGTCGGGGAGTCTGTTAGTCGATCATGGGCTGCAGGTTGTATTCGAGGGCCATACTGAGCCGCGCCTGGAACGAGCGCGAATACGTTTCTTCGATACTCTATATCGTGAAATCGGGATTCCCGGAGTGCCCGCCTCGCCTGTCAAGAGAGAGCAGTTAGTCATCAAGACCGCCGGGCCGAGCGCAGCCGTGCAGCAGCTTGGTGAAGATGAGTCTTACCATTTGGAGATTACGGCAACAGGGGCACTCCTCACTGCGCCCAATCCTCTCGGCGTCCTACATGGGCTGCAAACTATTCTGCAACTTGTCCACAGCACCCCTGAAGGATTTGCAGTGGAAGCAATGACGATCGATGACCGGCCACGCTTTCCCTGGCGCGGACTGATGATCGATGCAGGCCGGCACTTTATGCCGCTCGATGTGATTCGACAGAATCTCGATGGCATGGAAGCGGTGAAGATGAATGTCTTTCACTGGCATCTCTCAGAAGACCAGGGCTTTCGGATTGAGAGCAAGACCTTTCCTTTGCTAGAGGAAAAAGGCTCAGACGGTCTGTATTACACACAGGATCAGGTTCGAGGCATTCTCGAGTACGCTCGCGACCGCGGCATTCGCGTCGTCCCGGAGTTCGACATGCCGGGTCACGCAACATCGTGGTTTGTCGGGTATCCCGATCTGGCGAGTGGTAGCGGACCGTACCAGATCGAACGCCACTGGGGAGTCTTTGATCCGGCAATGGATCCTACCCGTGAGAGCACCTATCAGTTTCTCGACCAGTTCATCGGGGAGATGACGGCGCTTTTTCCAGATGCCTACTTCCACATCGGCGGGGATGAGTGCAACGGTAAGGAGTGGGACGCTAACCCACGCATCAAACAGTTCATGCAAGCGCACCATATCCAGGATGACGCTGCCTTGCAGGCCTACTTCACGGGCAGGGTGCAGAAGCTCGTCACCAAGCGCCACAAGATTACGGTGGGTTGGGACGAAGTCTTACAGCCAGACACACCCCACGATGTCGTTATCCAGTCCTGGCGCGGCCAGGATTCGCTGGCAGAGGCTGCACGGCGGGGCTATCGCGGGATTTTGTCAGCAGGCTATTACGTTGACCTGAATCAATCGGCAGCCGATCACTATGCAGTGGATCCTCTGGTGAACGGCACGGTCGCGCTATCCTCAGCGCAGATAGCCAATGTCCTCGGTGGTGAGGCGACCATGTGGACGGAGTATGCCACACCCGAGATCGTAAACAGCCGAATCTGGCCGCGGACTGCCGCCATCGCGGAGCGGCTTTGGTCGGCTCAGAGTGTGAAAGATGTCAACTCCATGTACCAACGTCTCGACGTTCTTTCACAAAAGCTCGCGTATTACGGTTTGCCATACCAAAGCGTCCGCGAGCAGATGCTGAGGCGTCTGAGTGGCTATTCCGATCCAGCTGCTCTGCAGGTACTTGCGAGCGTGGTGCAGCCGCCGAGGGATTACGCTCGAGAGGGGTTGAAGTCTTATGATGTCTTCTCCCCTCTGAATCGACTTGTCGATACGGTTCCCCCCGAAAGCGACAAGGCACGGGAGTTCAATGAGGTTGCTGCGCGAATCGCAACAGGAAAAGCCGTCTCGGGAGATTGGCAGAAGACGCGGCAATGGCTGGTGTTGTGGCGAGACAATGATGCAGCTCTCCAGCCTTCGTTGGTGAAATCCTCATTGACCGCCGAGTTAGTACCGCTGTCCCGCAATCTCTCGCAGGCTGCCACGATCGGTCTACTCGCCCTTGATGCCTTGCAAAACAGCACGCCGGTAAATGCCGAAACGCAGAAGAAGCAACTGTCCGAACTCAAGGAGTTTGAGAAGCCAGAGGCCGTCCTGTTGAACAGGATCGTCCCGGGAGTGGAAGTGCTGGTACAGGCAACCAGGACTCAATAGATATGTGTTTTGAGGAGCACGACCTGATCTCTCGTTCCCCAATTATCGATTTACCCCAACGGCTGGAAGACTGAGGACGTCAGTCCACTGAAACGATGCCGTTGCGTGTCACGCTTCCGCGAGAGAAAATCGGAGCGGATGTAAGGGGAGATATCTATTGAGTTACAGGTTAGCTATCTGGCTGGCACTGGGGATGGTCACCTGGAGTCCTTTGGTACAGCCACAGGGCGATCCGACACAGGCGGCGCTTCCACGCGATCAACAACAGAGCGCGACTGAGTCCGAAGCGACCCTGATTGCCTTATCGAAGGCCCATCCAACGAAGGCCGAGCCTTTTGCCCAGTTGGGCCTTCTTGAAGCCCGCCGGGGCCACTATCCGCAGGCGATTGTCTTCTATCGTAAGGCCATGGCGTTGAAACCCACGATGCCTGGCCTGCGTTTGAACCTGGGCCTGGCACTCTTCAAGGATGGCCAATACAAACAGGCTATTCAAACCTTCACTCCGCTGCTCAGGTCACAGTCGCCGTCTTCACCTGAGAGGCAGCGCCTGACTGTGCTGGTCGGAATGTCGCACTATGGCCTGGGCGAATACCAGGCTGCAGTACCGTATCTGAAGCAGGCTGCGGACCGTGACGGGCAAAATCTTTCGCTGCTCTTGACGTTGGCGCATAGCTGCCTGTTGTCGAAGCAGTATCAGTGCGTTCTGGATGCCTACCACCGGATGGTTGCACAAAATGCCGAGTCCGCCGAGGCCGATATGCTGGTTGGTGAAGCGCTAGACGAAATGAAAGATACGATCGGCGCGACGCGGGAGTTTCGCGCCGCAGTTCAGGCCAACCCGAAGGAGCCTAATGCGCACTTCGGACTAGGCTACCTCTTGTGGACGCAACGGCAGTACCAGGAGGCTTCCCAGGAGTTTCAGGCCGAGCTCGAGAATACGCCGGATTACCCCCAGGCTATGCTCTACCTGGCCGATGCGGATATTCAATTGAACCGCAATGAAGATGCCCGGTCCTTGCTGGAAAAGGTGGTGAAGATCGACCCTGCAACTTCTATGGGGCACCTCGATCTGGGCATTGTCTACGCCGAGGCCAACCGTGAGGAGGACGCGCTACGAGAGTTCAAAGCGGCCGCTCAACTCAAGCCGGATGATGTGAATGTCCACATGCGGCTTGGGCGCCTGTACCGTTCGATGGGGGAGGCAAGTGAAGCTAAGAACGAATTTGACAAAGCTCGTAACCTGAACAGAACCACCCACGATGCGCTTATTACTGTGATGTCCAGCGCTTCCGACAAAGATAAGAAGTCTCCGACGAATTCACCTGCCAAATAGCAACCAGAGTCGAAGTTCTGCGTTTCGTTGAGAAGTTCGGGGTTACATGGAGATTCATTGGCGCTGAACGACGCTAACCCCATCCGTTTACAAGAGTAAGGTCGGGGATGTTCTGTTTGGAAGAACGTGCATAAAGGCGGTGGCATCGTGGGCAGCATGCACCGTTGATGGGTTTTGTGCCCATTTTCAAAAATTGGACGGATGTAGCTGATTGAGAATTTAGTAGGCATGAGCGGATTCGAACCGCTGACCTCTACCGTCTCAAAAATTTGGGCAACCGCTAACTTATTGACTCTGAAAGGTCCTCGTCGCTCACAAAGGCCCTGAAAGTATCCGTAGAACCGCTTATTGTTCCCGGATTGTTCCCAGAAATCGGTTTTTTGCTCCCACGCTCCAGATTCGAACCTACTGGTTTTGGATCATCGGTTCAGTCTTCTTTCATCCCGATCAGGAGATTCTCGTAGGGGGGATGACGGTCGGTTACTCGCTTCATCATTTTTCCTGATAATGCTCGTACATTGAGAGTTGTTCGGCGATTCGAATCCAGAGACTGCTTTGGGTGAGTGCTGCACACACCCCTTTCCGTTTTTACCACCGTTTTGCTCGGCTTTCTGGGAGCGGTAGCGGCCATCCTCGTGTTCCTGCTCCTGGTTGTCTGGATCGGACGTAGCAGCTGGGACGGTTTGGGATGTTTTCGACCGTACGGTGGTCGTGTATTGGTCGCGTGACCCTCCGAAACCTTTCACGACTATTAAAACTCAGGCCAGTTCCCCACCGGATGGTATTTTGGCGAGGACAGGTCGCGTGCGATTGCCTTGCTGAAGGTCATCCGGATTCCTTGCTTCGGTCGTAGGATGACCATCGGTCGAGCTTCGATCGTCTGGCCTGGGGTCAGCTGAAAATCATATTTTCTGAGCAGCTCGCTCAGAATCATGAGGATCTGCAGCATTGCGTAGTGATTCCCGATACAGACCCGCGGTCCGCCTCCGAAGGGAAGATAGGTGAAGGGCGTGCGCAGCTTGTCGCTACCTTTGATAAAACGTTCCGGGTCGAAGGTCTCAGGACTCTGCCAGTGGGCCGGGGCATGGTGCGCGCCGTACACATAGACAATGACCGTCGATCCCCGGGGTATGTCGATGTCCCCTACCTGATCGTCCGCGACAGCCATGCGGTCGATCATCCAAAACGGCGGATAGAGGCGGAGCCCCTCCTGAATGACCTGCGTGGTGAATTCGAGCTTGGGAAGGTCGCCGTGACTCAGAGGCGCTTCGCCCAGCACGGAATCAAACTCCTGCCTCACCCTTTCCAGGCAATCAGGACGCGAACTCAAGAGATAGAGCAACCACGATAGGCCGTTCGACGATGTTTCATGGCCAGCGACCAGAAGCTGCATACTCTCGCTCAGCACCAGCTCATCGCTCATGCCATCGCCGTCGCTGTAGCGCGCATCCATCAAGGTTTGCAGCAGATCATGGCCGGGCTCCTGGTTGCGGCGTTGTTTGATGTACGCCATCAGAATGCTGTCAGCGCGGACTCGCATCTCTTCGTGTTTGCGCAATTCGCCGGAAGCAGCAAACCATGGATTCAGGTAAGGCTGAAGGGTTTGACGAACGATAAATTCCTGGACCGTGCAGATGGTATGGCTGACGAGGTCGATGTCTTCGTCCTTCAGCTTGGCGCCAAACAGCGACCGGGCGACCATCGCAAAGGTCATCTTCATCAGGTGGGGGTAGATATCGACGGGGCCGGCACTGATTTGCCGGTCGAAATCCCGGAGCGACTCGGTGAGAGACTCCTGCATGATTGAGGACAGAGCATCAAGTTGCTTTCGATCGAAGCCCTTCTGTATAAGCCGTCGCTGCGTGCGCCAGGCTTCGCCGTGGGTCGTCAAAAGCCCCTTTCCCAGGAAGTGGCCCATCCGTTTTACCTGAATCTCGGATTTCTGGTAATTCTCCGCGTTGGTCTTCAATACATGCTGAATGACCGCTGGATTGGTCGTAATGATGACCTCTTTGAGACCACCCAGGTAGAACCGAAATGTATCGCCGAGGCGTTCCGTGTACTTCGACAAAACTCTTACGGGGTTTCGAGCCATCGCAGGCGAATCCACAAAGGAGCGAAGGCGGGAGACAGAGGGTACAGGTGACGGCAACGTCACACCTCGCGGCTAGGCTGCTGGCCCAGAACGGTGAGAGATTTCAGGTAGTTTGCCGGAGTCGGTAGGGTAGTCATAGGTAAAAGACGAAAGGCTCAAAATCAGTTTTCGTTGCCCAGTTGCTTCAAAAGTATCAGATGATGCCAGATTGCGCGCGTCATGGTGGAGTGTTGACGATAGGGAATGCCAAACTCTTCGGCGGTCTCCTTCACAATCCGGGTAAGTGGAGCATAGTGGGTGTGGCACACAAAGGGGCACAGATGATGGACGATGTGATGGTTGAGCCCGCCCACGAGCCAGCTCACGACCGGGTTCGTCGTCGCGTAATCGGCCGTGGTCGCGAAGATGTGATATACGCCGTTGTCAAACTCGCCACGGTCCGAGGGAAAGTACGTGCTGTCGACAGTGTGCGTAGTCTGGAATACCAGCGATACAGTCGAACCGACGATTAAATGGACTAGCACGAACGCCGCAGCAACTAACAGAGGCGATTTCCCCAGAACCACCACCGGCAAAATGAGCATGTACGTGAGGTAGAACGCCTTCCCCGCAAAGAGGATGGCGTATTCCCGCACCGGATGCCTGGTCCGGCTCAGATAGTCGTGGGACGGAAAGAAGAAGCACTCAAAGTCCCTTACGAAAACATAATCCAGCGAGAACAGCGCGTACAGGAACAGCCCGTAGATGTGTTGGAACCGCTGCAGGGGCTTGCGGGGTTCATGGGGCGTAAACCGAAGGATGCCGCGTCCCGTAAGCGCGTCGTCTTCGCCGTGGACATTGACGCAGGAGTGGTGGCCTCGATGGTGGAGGATAC
The DNA here is from genome assembly GCF_014201315.1 of Edaphobacter lichenicola. Classification (NCBI taxonomy): domain Bacteria; kingdom Pseudomonadati; phylum Acidobacteriota; class Terriglobia; order Terriglobales; family Acidobacteriaceae; genus Tunturiibacter; species Tunturiibacter empetritectus. The sequence continues at coordinate 868,979 of NZ_JACHDY010000002.1, read as the reverse complement.
GCCACATGTACGAGTTTATTCCGCAAACATCGAAGACATAGTTCAGTGTCTTATTGACCGACGGTACAGAAGAGATCGCGTTGTGGTTGCTGTCGTGGGCGATGTTCAGCAAGAGGAATGTCTGGGCGAGGCCGCCCAAAAGATAGAGGGCAACAAACTTCCATGAATCCGGCTCGAACGCGTAGAGAGCAATCCAGCTGCCTGCCAGCACTGCCAGACCCGCTGTGATCTTGACCCACATCGTGCGGTCGGCTTTGGGAGAAATGTTCCCGTCGGCAAAGAACTTGTCGAGGCGCCGGCGTAAGACTTTCGGAAAGGAAGAGACACCTGCAGGGCCGTCGACCGACTGCTGCGGCAAGGCCTCAGATGGTACAAGATCGCCGATATCCGGGGTTAGAGTGATAACCGCTTCTGTCTCAGACACCCGGGCCTCCGCAATCATATTTATTAAGTCCGACGCATCCAGGTCAGGTAGCAGCGGTGGCCGAAGCAAGCAGCGGATCTGTTGCCCCGCCCTGGCAGCGTACAAAGTCGATGCTAGCGCGAAGACTTAATCGGAATCAAGGAAATTCGGACCAGACGGAGCTTGCGTGGTGCGTCGGCTCTTGAAAAGCGATGACGCGTCGCATTTCTTCGTGGCTCTGCTAACATAACCGATAGTCGTATAAGGCGAAGATGCTTTGAACAGGGCAGCCGCCTTGGCGGGGCACCGCAAGACTTCCTCGTTCTCGTGCATTCGGCCATCAGGACACTTACCCCTGACCGGACGAGCGACGCACTCGGCACAGTATGGTTATGCATTTGTTTTCAAAGTCGACCCGCACTCTAGTTCCGCACTCCGAGACTCAGTCGGTTTTGCCTCACCAGGGCCCGGGCAGCGGTAAGACGTTTGGTTTTTTTTACGTACTGAGTTTTTCTACTCAAACCTCGGGGTATTGCTGATCTATTATGGCGTCAATCTTAGACCAACTGGATAGGCTGGGGGACGAGCACCCGCACAAACTCCTTTATTCATACCTTGACCTGAACGGCAATCCAATCGAAAGCTACACCTACGCGTCGTTTCTCCGGCGGACGAAGGCGATCGCCGGACACTTGCGGAAAGGGCGTCGTTTCGCGGCGGAGGACCGGATCCTGCTCGCCTACCCGCCGGGGCTCGAAATGATCTGCGCGTTTTTTGGTTGCGTGCGCGCCGGATTGATCCCCGTGCCCGTCTATCCCCCTAGTTCTCGTGGCTTCCAGAGCGCCCTGTACAAAATGGTGCACATCGCGAAGGATTGCCAGGCGGCCGGGATTTTAACCAGCAAGGACTACCACGCATCTCTGAAGACGAATCTCACCCGAAGTGGAGTCTCGGCGTCCGGCGTCGACGTCGACTACATCTCCGGTCTTCCGTGGATCGTCACGGAAGACTTCGTGGATACAATTTCGGACGAACCTTTTTTCGGCACTTCGGAGATTCTGTTTCTCCAGTACACGTCGGGGTCGACGATGGAGCCCAAGGGCGTGATGGTGACGCACGAAAACATCCTAGAGACCTGTCCGCTCGTGATCGACCATCCCTCGCCAGTAGTCGTATCCTGGCTTCCGCAGTATCACGATATGGGGCTGATCGGGTGTTACCTTTATCCCGCGCTGAAAGGCGGCACGACGTACGGTTTTGCTGCCACGGACTTCATTCAGCGGCCGGTCCTGTGGTTCGACGCGATACAAACCTATCGGGCCACCGCAACGGCAGCCCCCAACTTCGCTTACGACTATTGCCTGCGCGCCAAGAGGCTTTCCAAGGAGAGTCTGGAAGGTTGCGATCTCAGTTCGCTCCGCGTGTTGATGTGCGCCGCGGAACCCGTAAAACCGGATACTTTCACACGGTTTCTGGAGGCGTTTCAGCCCTTCGGGCTCAAGTCAGAGAGCTTTTATGCCGCCTATGGGCTCGCAGAAAATACTCTGGCGGTTTCGCTCGGCGGCCGCAATATCGTTTCCGTCAACAAACGTGCCCTCGCGCTCGGGAAGGCTCGCATGACTACCGAGGTCTCCGAAATCGGCGGGGCCACACAGATTGTCAGTTGTGGAACTCCCCTCCCGGGTTTTGACGTTAAGATCGTGGATCCGGAACAGCACGTCGCACTGACTGCAGGCCATATCGGCGAAATTTGGATCGCCGGAAGCGGTAAGTGCCTGGGTTACTGGAATAATCCGGAAAGGACCCTGAAGCAGTTTCGTGCGCGGTTGGTAGACGATAGTCCCTATGACGATGGCTACCTTCGGACCGGTGACATGGGATTCTTCCACGATGGCGAGCTCTTCGTGTGCGGCCGCATCAAGGACATGATCATCCTCCGCGGGCAAAACTATTACCCCCAAGATCTCGAGAACGTTGTGGAGAGGGCGTCCAGCCTGATCAGGAACCATTGCGTCGCCGCTTTCCAGATTGACGAAGACAGCGAGCCTGCGCTGGCAATCGTGGCCGAAGTGAAAAATCCTAAGGCGCTTCCGGACGCGCGGAAGATTGCCGCTGCGGTCCGGAGTTATCTCAACGTGGAAGTGGCGCTGATCTCCTTTATTGCGCCTCGTGCGATACCGAGAACCAGCTCTGGCAAGATCATGCGCCATAAGACCAAGCAGATGTGGCTGGATGGCCAGTTTAGTGTTCTTTCCGATTTTTCACGGGAGAAGGACGCCGGGGTGTGCGCGTCCGATTCTGACATCCAGTCGTCTTTCGACATATTGAAAGCCAGGTACAACTTGACAGGCACGGAATCATACAACCTCATCGAGGCTGGGCTTGATTCCCTGGATCTTGTCGTGTTCATGCATGAACTCAAAGAGCTTCTAAAGGATAAAGGCGCCGAGATGCTTGCGAGGCAGGTAGATATCGGTGTCATTCAGCGTGTCAGCGTGGCCGAGCTATTTCAGCTGGCCGAACAGTTGGAGAGTGCTCCGAAAGAAGCACTGGAGATGCTGCGTCATTCCCTGGCGGCGTTCCGTGAAGAGCAGCGCACAGCGGAAAAGCAGATGATGAGCGACGACAGAAAGCTCGCCTTCGTGCCTCCGGCGCCTACGTCGCTACCCGAGATGCCGGTCCTGAATCATATTCTGCTGACGGGCGGTACCGGTTTCATCGGACCGTTCCTCATGAAGAGCCTTCTGGACCAGACGCGTGCGAAGATTTATGTTCTCGTCAGGTCTTCCGACGACGTTCAGGGCAGGCAAAGACTGAGGGCGGCGATGGGATCGATGGGGCCTTGCGGGGCCGTGCTGATGCAGATGTTCGAGTCTCGCGTGATTCCCATTTGCGGCGATCTCGGGCTACCAAATCTAGGCTTGACGCAGGACGTCTGGGATTTCCTCGCCAATGAAATGGATGCGGTGTTTCACAATGGCGCCACAGTGAACTACCTGTTCAACTACGATCGCATGCGTGACGCAAACGTAATGGGGACGAACGAAGTCTTGAGACTGGCATTCGAGGGTCGGACCAAGGAGTTCAACTACGTCTCGACTACCTTCGTGTTTGGCTGGGCCGTGAAGAGCGTCCTGCATGAGACCGACATGAACCAGGACATGGAGCTTCTTGATTTCGGTTACAGCCAGACCAAATGGGTAGCCGAACAGGTGGTTGCAGACGCGCGCGACAAGGGACTTCCCGTGCGGATCTTCCGTCCCGCCCTAGTGAGTCCGTCGGTTACTGGCGGAGGCAACAACTTCGATATCGCCGTTCGCTTAGTTGCGTTCATGGTGAATCACGGTATTGGAGTCGATGCCCTGAACCAAGTGAGTTTCGTTCCCGCGGATATTGTGGCGAACAACATCGTTGCGATTTCAACGACACCCGGCACTGAGAATAAGACGTTCCATGTGGTGCGGGACGATTACGCGAACATGTTGGACATTACCGGACTCATCACTCAGGCGACGGGACGTCAATTCGAAATATTCAGCATCTCCGATTTCGTTCCCGAGCTGATCCGGAGATGCCGGAAGGAAGATCTTCTCTTTCCGCTTCTGGACTTCCTGGTTGGCTCCGTGGACAACATCTCCGCGATGGAGTTCAAACGCTATGACAACTCCTGCTATCAAACGGCCCGGGATGCCTCAAAGTGGGGCAAAGCGGATCCATCTCTCGAAGATACGGTCAACGGCATTCTGAAATTCATGCATCGCAAGGGGATTATCTCGGTTGCGGCCGGTGAGCCCAGTGCTGTGTCACCGCCAGATAATGAGATGGCCTGCACGGATTCATCAGCCGCTACTGCTTTCTAAACACCAGCTTCTCGGTTATGCGCTGGCCGGTTTCCAACGTCCCTGTAGTGGTTAACGTCATCTGGTGCCCGTCACCGGAAACGATCCACCTATCCTTTTGAGCGACTTGATCGCCTCGCCGGTAGATCGAATCCACCGTGTGAGGATCGACCAGCTCAAGCGTCACGGTATCGTTGCGCGAGTTCTTCAGATCGTACTGCTTCCCGTCAAAACGGGCCGTGTAGCTGAACTCACCGGAAAAACGGACCCCGTCCTTTCCGTCCGGCTCGATCTTGAGCACTGTCCCTTGCCGCATACGAGTCTTGCTGAGGTCTTGCTTCCACTCGCCAGCGAATAGGTCACGGGCGCCCTTCGCACCTCCGCTTCGTGTCCAGACTGTGACCTGATCGAGATGGCCTTTGCTCGCAGTCGTGATCGTTAACTCGTTCCCATCACTCGAAAGTTTTTCGCGGACCGTCGCCACGACTGCTCCGTCCTTCTTCTCCTTCACCTCTGCCTGCTTCTTATCGATCCTGCGCAGTTCGACTTGATTGAACGCTGGATTGCTTGGTACGGACGAGTCGTGTCCGTCGAATTTCGCTGTGAAATCGAGGTGGGTCTCGCCCGACATGACGACATGCACGCCATCATTTAGAGATGTGATGGAGAGTTTGCTGGGAGGATCCAGAGCAGACTGTGCCGAGACAAGCGTCCAGGAGCCAACGCGGGGGTCAGAGGCTCCAACTTCAAGGGTGGCAACCAGGGCAAGAAACGCGAATTTAAGGATTGATCCTCCTAATCCGATAGAACCAATTTAGCAGATTCGGATAGCCGGGTAAGCGAGCACTATGAGCGTGTTTCCACGACCACTCTGCAAAGCACAGCCATACGAACCGGTTCCACACCGGGCGACTATTTTGGCCACTGAACTCCTTCGATGCGAGCAGAGAATGTGAGTATCCATTTAACTGGCAACTATCTTGTATGACATCATGGGTCTCATGTCTGTCCGCCGGTTCTGGGTGGCCGGGGTAGTCCTTGCCGCCGCCATTGCGCTTCTTCCATTCTCGTTTCACGCCGAGCGCCATCTGGAGACGGCAACCCGTGTCGAAGGTAGTGAAGCGGAAAGTGTCCGGCAGGAGTTGGCCAGTCGTTTTCGTTCGCCATTCGTTGACCGCGTCGTCCTGGTGATCCGGGGACTCCCACCCGCGGATTCGGAGGAAGGCCAGCAAGCGTTAGCAACCATTGTGGCGAGATTGAGGGAGGAACCCGGTGTGTCCGGAGTTGTTTCCCATCTCGAGTTGCGCGATCCGATTTTTCTGGGCCGGGAAGGTGGGACGTTTGTTCTGGTGGGACTCGCGTCAACCGACGGTCCAGTGGAGTCGCTTGTTCCTAAGCTTCACGAAGTGACAAACTCTCTCGCTGATCAATTGCGGGGCGATTACCCGGCAGTGAAGCTCGAACTAACCGGCGAACTTCCGCTGAATTTCGACATTCGCAAAGCTAGCGCCGATGACGTGCAACGCGGCGAAAGCCTGGTGATTCCCGCGACCCTCGCACTTTTGCTGGTGGCTTTCGGCAGTCTAGTCGCCGCCGTGATTCCATTGGCGGTTGGCCAGATTGCCATCGCAACCACTCTGGCGATTACCGGGTTATTAGCGCAGCGATTCCACTTGTCCATTCTGGTTCAGAATCTGGCCACCATGCTTGGCTTGGGCTTGGGAATCGACTATGCGCTCCTCATGGTCAGCCGCTTCCGAGAAGCGATTTCCATTGGACACGACGGATCTGTAGCCTCGGTCATGGCGGCACGTCAGGCCGGTCATACGCTTCTGATTTCAGCTTCGACAGTAGCCATCGGATTTCTAGCGCTCTTGACGGTTCCCATTAGCGAGATCCGTTCCATCGGCGTCGCGGGATTCCTGGTGGCGGGAATCAGTGTGTTGCTTACAAATACCCTCGTTCCGGCGGCGCTGGCATTGCTCGGCCCGAGGATTGATGCCGGCCGGATGCCGTTTACTCCGAGGCTGGATGCGCAGCGGGCTGCGCGTACGGGAAACCGTTGGAGGAAATGGGGAAATGTGATTGTCGCCAATCCTTGGCTTGCCCTGTTTCTGGCGGGCGCACCCTTGATGTTGCTCGCCTGGCAAGCCAAGCGGCTGGATACCAGTGTCCCCAAAGGGAATTGGCTCCCGGAGTCGGCGGAATCAGTCCATGCGCTGCACACCCTAGAACGGATGGATCGGGCCGGCGTTGTTTATTCGATGCGCGTCGTTGTCGAACTGCCTGCGGATTCCATTGCGCAAACCGACGCGGGATGGAACGCGCTCGATCGCCTCAGTAAGCGCCTCGCGCGCGACCCTCGTTGCGCACGCGTCATTTCTATCACGACGATTGCGGAGGGCAATCGCGCCTCCCTCCCTGACCTCTCGCGGGAGACGCGGCGCACATTTCTGAGTAGTGACGGACGGGCCGCGCTGCTCGAGGTGCTACCCGCGACTGCGGTTTCCCTGCGCGATCAAGTTGACTGGGTACGGGAGCTCCGGAAGACCGGCGCGGCAGCTCTCACCGGAGTGTCCGGAGCGACACTCCAAATTGGGGGCATCCCGGCACTGAATGCCGATTATCAGACGATTGTCGCGGCCCGCTTTGTGCCGGTAATGGCGATGGTGGTGGGGGCGACACTCCTGGCGCTTCTCGCCGGGTTCCGATCGCTTTTCGCCGCAGTGAAGGCCATCGCACTGAACCTGCTCTCAGTCGCGGCCTCCTTCGGAGCATTAGTTCTAGTTTTCCAGGACGGACACGGAAGTAGCTTTCTGGGAGCTCCGGGAGGAACCGGTAGCATATTCCCTCTCGTTCCTATCGTCGCCTTTGCCATCGTCTTCGGTCTAAGCATGGATTACGAGGTGTTTTTGGTCGCACGGGTTCTCGAAGCGCGGAGGAGCGGGATGAGTGAAGCCGCCGCAATCCCGGAGGCGTTGGCTAGGACTGCCGGCCTGATTACGAGCGCCGCCGCGATCATGATCGTAGTATTCGCGGCATTCACCTTCGGAAATTTCCTCGTGGTCAAGATGATCGGATTTACGCTCGCTGCAGCCGTGTTTATTGACGCGACACTGGTCCGTATTGTGATCGGTCCTGCGCTCCTTCGTATTGCAGGCGATTGGAACTGGTGGCCGTGGGGCCTCGCCACGGCACGCAGAGCGCCCGTGGCGGCGAGCCGCGAATGATCTGTGCGTTATGCGCGATTCAACGAATTCCGCCGTCGCTGTCTTGATCTCTAAGAAAAGCAAAAATTGATATCGGAGCGTCAAGTAGCGACACGGTGGTTGTGGAATGGAGGTGCAGTCGAGGGGCCATTTCTCGCGAGTCCTCCCAGAAGCTCTTCGACGCGATCGTGATCGACGTTAACGAGCGATGAACGTCTGAACGGTGTCGAGCAAACCTTGACTTGCCGTCGCGTTCAAGCGAAGTGGTTTCGAATCAGCGTATGTAGCGGACGAAATGAACTTTAGATCCTAGTGGATTTCGGATGGATTGGAATCATTTGGGTCGTATTAGGTTGCTCGATGTTCCCGTATTGTTCCCGCACCTCTGGGGTCACAAAGACGGCGGACTATCCATGACCCTAGGGGCCATCAAGATCGAGCGTATAAAGGTTACCCGTACGAGTTCGTGATCGCACGATCGGTACGCTCTCCAGCGTCAAGCCACAGAAGAAATAGTCTTCCGTATCTCCCCTGCTGAAGTTTGATAGGTTTGCAATTTGTTCCAGTCGACCACCTGGAATTGACACACGGTAAATTGGTTGCATTTCGGCCGATGACGCGTGAAAGAAAATAGCTTTACCATCTGACGACCAAACTGGGTCCGCGACCGTGGTCTCCGCGATCGTTCGCCAAGTACTCAGCGCCGTATCAAACAACGCAAGCTTCCGCTGATCCAGCGAGACTGCGGCTATATAACGTCCATCCGGCGACCATCGCGGACTGAACCATCCCTCGGATCCGGGTACCGTCGACACTGCGCGAGTACGCAGGTCGAATATTTGGATTGCGCGCGGTCCATCCTCTTTGCCCATAATATCGGTCACGCGCCCAAAGGCGATCTGCTGCCCATCCGCGGACCAGGATGGATCCGCGGCATTACGGCTCTCCCGCAAAAGTCTTTCGGGAGACCCACCGTCCGCAGGCACCAAGTAGATCTGCCATGCTTTGCCCGACTCTTTCGCCATGATTGCTAGTCTCTTTCCATCGGGCGACCAATGGGCAAGAAATACCTGCAAAGAGTCGGGTGTTATCTGGATCAACTCCGACCCATCCCCTTTCGCTCTCCAGAGCTTCCCGGCCGCGTCGGTCCATATCACCCACTGTCGATCGCGTGAGTATTCAATCCTGGTTGCCTCGGCGAGAAACCCTGGTACTGGTACAAATTCGTGCCGGCCGGCATCGTAACGCTGAAGAAGGGATTGGGTCTCGAGTCCCAGGAAGAAGATCCGGTGCCCGATCCGCGAGGTCACAGGCCCGACAAAACTCAATGGCCCGTTCGTCACTCGTTTCGGTTCGCCAGTGTTCCTCCCGTCAAGTCGCCAAAGATCGCTGCTGCCACCACGATCCGACTGAAAGACAAAGTACTTCCCATCACCGGTCCATATTCCGCAGCACTCCGACGAAGGCCTGGTCCAATTGCTAAGGATTGGACGAACCGACTTACCATCGCTCGACGCTTCCCAAAGCCCCAACGTGTGTTTTATTGGGTCGAGGAGAGTGAATCTCAGTACCTTCCCGTCAGGCGACCAGCGCAACCAGAACGCACGCTCGGGCAGTTTCGCGAACAGGGAAGAGGTACCATCCTGCGGTCTGCTCACCAACAACTGGTTTCCTGTGGCGTAGAGAATACTCTTGCCATCGGGCATCCATGTAGCATCATGAGCCACGACGTTCGCCACGCGCAGCGGACTGCCTCCACCTACGGGCACAGTCCATAACGATTGCTCCGACTCCGGCGAGAGATGACTTCGCAGCAGTAGGATGGACCCATCAGGAGACAGGTCTCCGAGCGTAGCGGAGGCGATTTCGCTTGGCAGTGGAAGGTTCTCCACTGCCCCAGTGCGTACATCCACCTGCGCCAAAACCGACCTGCCACCTGAAATTACCGGAATATATATGCGTAGCCCATCTGTCGCCGAGGCTGGAAGGCTTTCCATCGCCTGCACACCCGGCGCAATCCGTCCAATTCGCGTCAGCCGTTCAATACGCGGTAGAGGTCCAGTGCTTCGAGAGCCATAATAAAATCCGGCCAGACCTGCCAAGACGGCCAAGGGAACCAACATCGCGATCCATAGCCAGAATCCGAAGCCCCTCCGACGCCGGCGCATTACATCAAGTTCGTCTTCTTGAGAAGAAGTCCCCGGCGGTCCTTGCAACACTACCTGTGCAGATCCCGATTCCGCAGTGAGCTCAAGGTTCATCGACTCGGTGGCTTTGGTCGCTAATGATCCGCCCAGTACCGTGACAGACGCGATGAAGCGATAACCCCGCTTTGCCAGCGTTTCCACAAATCGCGGATTGTCTGCTGTGTCCCCTAGCGCATCCCGAATCTTATTAATCGCAGTACCAAGAGAGTGATCGAAATCGACAACTATGTTCGTGCCCCACACCCGAACCTGCAACTCCTCCCGGGTGACCACTTCACCAGCTTTCTCTAGCAGTACCGCCAGTACCTTGAAAGGCTGACTTTGAAGCTTGATCTTTCGACCCGCCCTCCACAATTCGCCGGTCTGAAGATCAGCCTCATAAACTCCAAATCCGAATCTTGAGACGATTTCAGGATGAGACAGCATAACCAAATACCTTGTAGTGAAACTTTATCACGTTGAAAACCCCTAGCCGGAGCACTTATCTGTTGATGGCCCTCAAGAATGCATATAAAAATCAATAACTTACCGGATGATCAAAGATTTATCGAAAAAAGAGGACTAGGCGATGGCGAGGAACATAAATAAATTGCCATCGTTTTACCGCGACCTTGAATAGCCATTCGACTACACCATTCAGGTCGCACCTTTGGAGGCTTCACCATGCACACTGATCTCAACCGACATCGGCACACACTCGCCGGCAAACTACTGCTCCTACTCCTCTGTTTGCTTTTCATCCCAGTCCTAAGCCTGCAAGCTCAGACAGACACCGGTCGAGTCACCGGTATTGTCACCGACCCCACCGGTGCCGTTATTCCGGGTACCACGCTCAAACTCATTAATACTGATACAGGCGTTACGCTCGCGGTCACCGCGGGGAACGACGGAAATTTCACCTTCTCCGCCGTCCCTCGTGGCAACTACCGCGTCGAAGCCAGCCACAGTGGATTTCAGAGCGTCAATCAGTCGTTCGCTCTCCAGGTCTCCCAGGTCCAGACCATCGAGTTCAAACTGACCGTCGGCTCCGACAGCCAAACCGTTGAGGTAACCGATGCCGCTCCAGTCGTCGACCTCTCCACCTCGTCCACCGGAGCTGTCATTGAGGGCAAGCAGGTCACCGATCTCCCTCTCAACGGCCGCAACTTTACTACTCTCGCCAATCTGATCCCCGGCGTAACCCGTGGAGCCTTCAATTCCGACGCCAGCGGGCGCAACGGCAACGTCGAAACCTTCCGCTATTCAGACTCCGGCGGTGGTGCGCTCTCGGTCAATGGACTCCGTCAGCAGTCCAACAACTTCATCCTCGATGGAGTCGACAACAACGAATCTCTCGTAAATTCCATCGTCTTCTTCACCCCGCCCGAAGCCATCCAGGAGTTCCGCGTCACCACCTCCGTCGCCCCCGCCGAATTTGGCCGCGCCGGCGGTGCCATCCTCCAGAACTCCGTCAAATCCGGAACCAACAGCATCCACGGCTCGGCCTTCGGCTACTTCCGCGACCAGATCTTCGATGCCAACTCCCTCTACTTCAATCCCGGCACCCCAGCACCAGCCTTTCAGCGCAAACAGTTCGGCGTCGCCGCAGGTGGCCCCCTCTGGAAAGATAAGATCTTCCTCTTCGGCGATTACCAGGCTCTTCGTCAGAAACAGCCAAAGGACACCGGCTTCTATACCGTCCCCACTGCACTTATGCGTCAGGGCAACTTCTCCGAGCTGCTCGGTCAAAACGTCACCAGCAATCCCGGAACCTTCTCTTCGGCAACGGGCTGCCCCGCACTGGCCGCAAACGCAACGGTTGTGGTCGGAGCCATCTACGATCCGACAACGTGCCAGCCCTTCGCCGGAAATATCATCCCGCAAAATCGCATCAACTCTGCCGGTCTCAAGTACCTCAACGCGTTCGACGCGCCGACGCGTGGCGGCATCCTGAATAACTACTTCGCAGTGCGTAAAGCGATTCAGAACTTCAACGACTTCGACGTCCGCCTCGACTATCACGTCTCTCAGAAGGATTCCGTCTTCGTCCGTTACAGCTACGGTCAGGACAACCTCAACGTCAACAGCCTCTTTACCAACCTTCCCGCGGGCTTTGCCTCGGGCGGCAACGTGAACCACCCACGCGGCGGAGCGGCCGGGTATACCCACATCTTTACCTCTAATCTCGTCAACGAATTTCGCTTCGGTTACATCCGTCCGGAGTTCGCCTACGTCAACCCGGATCAGGGCACACCCATCTCCGCCAATCTCGGCATCGTCAATGCAAACCGTAACCCACTTCTAGGAGGCGGCGCTCTTATCGGCGGCAGCAATACACAGATCGAGTACACGGGCGACGGCGGTCCCTACTCCGTCCCTGAGAAAACCTTCCAGTATCTCGACAGCGTTACCTACACCCGCGGCAAACACACCATGAAAGCCGGCGCCAACGTCCTACGCCGCGAGGTTGACTTCTTCCAGGGGAATGACTCCAAGGGCTACTTCGTCCTGGGCGGAGTAAACTATCCCGGGACCGGACGCTTCACCGGATATGAAACCTCCGAGATCCTCGCTGGCTTCTCCGACTATGAGATCGGTGCAGCCAGCACCTTCTTCAAAACCTTCAACTACGAGACCGGCTACTTCGTTCAGGACGACTGGAAGGCGACCCGCAGGCTTACTCTCAACCTCGGCGTTCGCTACGATCTCTATACCTACCCCTACGAGCAAAACAACAACCAGGCGAACTATGACTTCTCCACTGCATCTCTCCAGGTTGCAGGCGTCAACGGGAACTCGCGCTCGCTCATTAATACAGATAAGAACAACTTCGCGCCACGCATAGGCTTTGCCTACGATCTCTATGGCAACGGCAAGACCTCAATCCGTGGCGGTTACGGTATCTTCTACTTCCTGGACCGCGGCGGCGTCGGCAACCAGCTCTCCAACCAGCCTGGCTTCAATGGAGTTAATCAGTACACCGCGACCAACGGCTATCGCATCACCTTCACAGGTCAAAGCCCAACCACTCCTAACGACGCATCCACCGCAACCGCGGCCCTTCCAATACCTGCCTTCGGACCAGGTGCGATCAACTCCATCAACCTGTCGAACGCTACTGTCATTGCCGTACCGAAGAACAATCAGAACGGTGCGGTGACTCAATACAACCTGCAAGTCCAGCAGCAGCTCGATCACGCGACCTCACTCAACATTGCGTACGTCGGCAATAAATCCGATCACCTCATGACTTGGTACAACGCCAACTCGCCTGTCCTCGACGGCACCTCAAAGGGACTCTTCCCCAACCGCGGCACAATCACCGAAGGCCTGGCCGGCGGTTCCTCAAAGTACGATGGCCTGCAAATCTACCTTGACCGCCACGTTGGCTCGAGCTTCCTTGCAACGGTCGCTTACACTTGGTCTCACACGCGCGACAACTCGAGTGGAGCCTTCAGTTCAGGCGCAGGCGCAAGTTCCAGCGGACGCATCTTCATCACCCAGCAGGGAGTCGATCTCCCTGCCAACTACGGCAACTCCGACCAGGATCAGCGTAACGTCTTCGTCGCCAGCGCCGTCTACTCGCTGCCCGTCGGCCGAGACAAGATGTTCGGTTCAAACATGAGCCATGCGCTCGACGAGGTCGTCGGCGGCTGGCAACTCAACACGATCGTCACCCTCGACAGCGGCACGCCGATTGACCTCAACACCACCGGCAGCCCAGGAACCATCGACAACCGGCCAGACCTCATCAGCTTCAGCAAGGTATCCCGCCAGTTAGTCGGTGGCTCGAACAACTCCAACAACCGCACCTTCTTCACTGGTGTCTTCGCGACTCCGCCCATCAACTCTTCCGGCATCTTCACTCGTCCGGGAACCCTCCAGCGCAACGCCTTCGCCGGCCCCGGCTACAAGACCGTGGACCTCGGTCTCTTCAAAGGTTTCCACATCACCGAACGAGTCAACGCAGAATTTCGCGCTCAGGCTTATAACCTCTTCAACACACCGCAGTTCGGCAATCCCGACACCAACATCCGCGACGGCGTCAACGTCCCAGGATCGACAACCATCTTCACCACCGGTGCAAACTCCACCGGCGCAAATAACGGCTTCGGCAGCATCAACAGCATTCGCCTCAACACCGAACGCCAGGTTGAGCTCGCCGCTCACATCAACTTCTAACCCCCAGCGCCTAAGGCGGCATCATTGAGCTAGTCTCATGATGCCGCTGTTCTTCGGCACAATCCGCCATCACTCTCGCCTCTTGGGACTCCGACCATGCGATGCCTTCTTGTAGCTCTTGTACTCACCGTGTCGGCGTTCGCCCAATCTCCTCGCATCGAGAAGATCGACCCCCCCAACTGGTGGGCCACAATGCCCGCGCCCATGCTCCTCATCAAAGGCGAAAATCTCACCGCCGCGCAGTTCACCCTGAGCGACGCAGCGCTGCACATCAACAAAGTAGTCATCTCAGCCAATGGTCACTACGCGCAACTCTGGCTCTCTGCCTCACCCGCGCACTCTCAAACAATTCAGATCAACGTCCGCACACCGAACGGTCGAACCTCCAGCCGCTACTCTTTCTCCCCTCGTCGCAACCCCTCCGACAGCTTTGCCGGTTTCTCCTCCAAAGACGTCATGTACCTCATCATGATCGACCGCTTTGCCGACGGAGATCCCACCAACGACGGACCCGATCACGCCGCCGAACTCGCCAAACCCCGCGGCTGGCATGGCGGAGATCTTCCCGGCATCACCCAGCATCTCGACTATCTTCAGCAACTCGGCATCACTACAGTCTGGATCACCCCTGTCTACCAGAATCAAGATAGCCAGAGCTATCACGGCTACGGCGCCACCGATATGTACGCCGTCGACGACCACTTCGGCACCCTCGCCGATCTCAAAGATCTCGCCTCCGCTCTCCATGCACGCCACATGAAGCTCGTCTTCGACACCGTTCCCAACCACATCGGCCCCAACCATCCCTGGGTTCGCGACAGCCCCGACCCCACTTGGCTTCACGGCACCCTCGAGCACCACACCATCGCCCAGGGCGACTTCGCTCCCCTCACCGACCCCCACGCTCCCTGGCGCGACCAGCACAACGTCACCGAAGGCTGGTTCGCCAACACGCTTCCCGATCTCAATCAGGAAGATCCCGCCGTTGCCCGCTACCTCACTCAGAACTCCATCTGGTGGATCGAGCAGGCCGGCCTCGACGGTCTGCGCATCGACACCTTCCCTTACGTCGCGCGTCCCTTCTGGCAGAGCTTCCACGCCCAGCTTCATTCACTCTACCCGCAGCTCACCACCGTCGGCGAAGTCTTCAACGGCGATCCCACAATCACCTCTTTCTTCGCCGGCGGAGTCACTCGCGCCGGCCTCGACACAGGCCTCGACACCCCCTTCGACTTCCCCTCATACTTCGCTCTACGCGATGTCTTTCTCAAAGACGCGTCCATGACGAAGCTGGCCGACGTCCTTCGTCTCGATAATCTCTATCCTCACCCCGAGCGCCTCGTTCCTTTCATCGGCAATCACGATACCGCTCGCTTCCTCAAAGACCCCGCGACAACCCCGCATACTCTCGAGCTCGCCTTCACCATCCTCACCACCATGCGCGGCATGCCCGAGATCTACTCCGGCGACGAGATCGCCATGCGCGGCGGTGAAGATCCCGATAACCGCCGCGACTTCCCCGGCGGCTTTGGCCCAACTCAGAACGATGCCTTCACCACATCCTCCCGCACTCCCGAGCAGCAACAATCCTTCGCCACACTTCAGACTCTCCTTGCTCTCCGCCGCTCTCATCCGGCCCTCCAGACCGGAGACGAGCAACTCCTTCACGCCGACCAGAACGTTCTCATCTACGTCCGCACCCTTCACACCCCAACCCAGCCCAACCAGCGCATTCTCGTCGCCGTAAACAAAGCCGCCCAACCCTCCGACACCATAGTCAACATCGACGACACCGCACTCGAAGGCGCTCAACAGGCCAACAACCTCTACGGATCCTCCGAAGCAACATTAACGACGAACACCCTCACCCTTCACCTCGCTCCCCAGACCGCTGCCATCTTCGACCTCAAGTAGCAACGCCCAGGAAGTGTAGGAGCTTTTATAGTCAGCAAGCGAGATATGGCAGGCCCAGTCGCTCGGTGATCCGCGGTGCTGTCCTCCTTTTAGACAGGGTTGGGGGGACTAAAACTGCGACGGCTGGCCTTTTCAGGGCATCCTTCCAATTACGCCAAGCGGTTTGGAATCAATGTATGTGGCTGATGGAATGAAGCTTAGATCGTGGTCAATCTCGGATGGATTAGGACCATTTGGGATGTGAGTTGCTGTCGTAGTAATCGACTTCGGTCTCGTAGCTGGAGCAACGTGTGATTGCCGTGAGACTGTGCTTTATCGTGTTCCCGAGTGGGTCAGTCGTTAACTCTGACGTAGCAGGCGCGGCATTGTTGTTTCCCCAAGTATAGGCATACGTCCAGGTTTTAGGACCACTCCCGTCAGCTGCGTCCAGGGATCTAGATAAAAGCCCACTGCGATAGCCTAGTGTAGGTCCTGCGCAGGTATTGAAACCTTCATTCCAGTTATAGCTGAGGGCACCCCTGTAGCTATTCCAATGCTTGTCAAATTGCCGTAGTTGACATTGGTGCCATTGACGGAAGCATAAGCGAAGTTCCACACCATGCCGTCCGGCATGACCACCGTGCTCAAGTAGTTCTTATTGTAGACAGCCTCGTACCTCCAATTGGGTTTGGTCGGGAGTGTCGGCACATCCGGCGCTCCCGCGCCATGGAAGAAGTCGGTCCGGATATGAATAGGCGAGTAACAAAAACTTCATCGCGGTAGAACTTCCAGGTGGAGTCCAGATGATTGCCGAGGTAGCAGTAGCTGCGCACTTGGTTAAATCTGTCGTGCTTTGACCGCCGACATCGTTTACGAAACTAATGGAAGACAAGCTGATAGGCGGAGCTGCGATGGTTTGGCCCATAGTGTCGGTATAAGAGCTCAACACGTCTGGTCCCGAATAGTTTATGGATCTTGTTGCCGTTCGTATCTTGCACATACGATAGATAGTTGATGCCAGGGATAGGGTATGGTCTGGCTTGGCGGCGTGCAGTTATAGCTATATTCGGATGCCTTCTTCGTTCGTTCAGAAGACAAGACGTCGCATCGAAAATCCATCCTGTGCCATCGATGCTTCGGTAGGTTTTGGTCGCTCCTATCTGAGTAAGCTTGTGGGTCTCGGAATCCGGCGTGATGACTTCCCAATACCAGCCTCCCAAAACTGGCCGGGTTTCCGACGACGTCTGTCACGATCTGCACCCAGACATCCTGATTCGAGGTCAAGTAGACCCCGTTTAGAGTTAATGTTGCGTCCCAAAGCTCCTGGCACTGAGTAATGCCAGGTAGACAATCTTGGCTCTCTTGATAGCTCGGGGGGCTATATCGCAGCGTGAAACTCAACGACAACTAGCCACGCTGTCGAATTTAATCGACCAGATCGGGATCGATACAAGTAGGCCGTCGTTTGCAACCGTAAACGAATCTATCGCCGATTCCTCTACAGTAGCGAAGGGCCGCAAGGCGGGTGCCATGGGAGACGGCTGAGCAATCGATTTTGATGCAAATAGTGAGAAGATGGCGAAAAAGGCCATGAAGGCGTTGAAGCGCTTGCAAGCGCTCAAAGAAAGCCAAGGCATCGTCTAGCTCCAGGTATGCAACGACGTACAAATCCGCAGCACAAACAAAGATTTTTCTGGAGAAAAATAGGATTGCCAGGCTTGTAACCACTAAGGTCACGAATCTAAATTGTTCGTTTGACTTTCGAAAATAGTATGAGAGGAGTTTGATTCGGTCAACAAAATAGTTTGCGAAATAAGTTTCGCGAGGAATCACTCGTAGAAAAATCCGGACAGGATGCCCGTTCGGTTCATTCGATAAATCCGATTAGTGGGAGAGTTGCCGGAACTGGTTAGCGCGGGCGGCGGGAGTTGGAACCTGTTTCCTCTGCTTGGGGTGCCCGCAGTCATCGGACGCACGTTTACCGAGAGCGAAGATCGCCCGGACGGAAACGCCGTCATGCTTACGTGGAAGTGGGGACCCGTCGATTGTCGGTAGGCAAATCCATCTCGATGGGAAGCCATACATGGTGGTGGGTGTGCTCCGAAGTGGTTCACCTATCCCGATGCGAAGATGCAGGTCTGGGTCACACGCATGCGTCGGGAATGCCACGGCGGTCCTGCAGCATCACGACTTTCACTTCAGCCGTGTGGTGGCCCGCTTGAGACCGGACGTCAACCTGCAAGCGCGGCCTTTTCAGGGCTGCCTAGCAATGCAGCTAAGTCATCCGGAATCAGAGAAAGTGATTGAAACTAAGCCTCTTCTAGCTTATTCCCTTTCGAATAAAATCGTTCCCCCGCACCTTGTTGGCGATTGATCATCGCGCACGTGCGGACAGTGATCAACCTATCAGCCAGTATGGTTGTGATGCGATAAAGTGTGTCTCTGGATTATTGCCTCAAATGGAATCGGTCCGAAAAAGTATCAATTGAACCCTGCTTTTTGACGCAGGTTGGCTTCATCCCGGTCGCAAGAGATGGTTTTTGTCTGACGTTGCCGGGTTGGAGGTCACATTGCTGAGCCTACCTGTAGTTCTTCAGGCCCTCTCGGCGCCTTATGTCGGTGCGGAGCGTGCAGCCACTCGATTACTGGGATGCAGACAGAGGTAACATCGCTTAGCGACAAGGGCTATCCGCTGGGGCTGGATCGGGCAACACGAGAATCCGATGACTCTGGTGCGGGCCAGCACTAACGAAAGCGCGTTCCAGAGGTACTCACGGCAGCGGTCCTACCTAACCGCGAGCGAGCGAGTGGAGCCATCTGTGTGTGAAGTGCTGGGCCTCAAGTGGGAGGACATCGATATTATCGAGAAAACAGCGAGTGTTCTTCGTTCGTATGTGGATGGCGGCTTCGGGCCATGCAAGACTGAGGTCTCGCAGCAACCCTTGCCGCTGGATGAGATTGCAATCGAAGGATTGATCGCATGGCGTGTCATCTGTCCTTTCGGCGCGGACACGGACTCGATCTTCGGGAGTGAGCGCGCATTCGGCAAGCTGCCAGTCTGGCCGGATAGTCTCCGCAGCACAACCCTGCAACCGGCAGCGAAGAAAGCTGGGATCAGGAAGCGCATCGGCTGGCATACCTTCGCACACCTACAGCTCGCTGCTGGCCGCAACAGGCAACGATGTGAAAGCAGTGCAGGAGCTGATGTGGCACGGAAAGGTGAGTACAATAATGGAGGTGTAACCCATGCAGGAATGGACAAGAAGCGCATCGCAGAGCAAGGCAGACGATGTGCTCTTCAATCGCGTAACCCAACAGCTAACGGTGCAGTGAACAGGAAGTGTTCCCATACCGTTCCCATTCACCCGCCATCTGTTCCCAAATTTTAATCGTATGTGATTGAAAGAATTTGGTAGGCACGAGCGGATTCGAACCGCTGACCTCTACCGTGTCAAGGTAGCGCTCTAACCAACTGAGCTACGCGCCTGTGCGTCCTCTCAGTCTAAACTGAGAGGACGCGTTGGGGCAACCTTGGCGGGGTTGGGTTAGGATGGATTGACCCCGCAACGTGCCCTTTCTCAGCCAATTTCGCGCCGCGCCAAACCTGCTTACGCTGATGCGGCTCTTTATTATCCCCTTCCTTTTGATTGAGATTCTGGATGGGCACTACGGCGTGTCCTTTGCGCTGTTCATGCTGGCGGGGATCAGCGATGCGCTGGATGGGCTGCTGGCTCGATGGCTGAGCCAGAAGACAACGCTGGGGCTGTATCTGGACCCAATTGCGGACAAGTTGCTGCTGAGTTCGCTGTTTGTGGTGCTGACGCATGTTGGGCTGATTCCCCTGTACGTTACGGTTCTGGTCTTCAGCCGCGATGTAGGGATTTTGTTGATCGCTACGCTGCTGTTTGCGACGGGAACGCTGCGGGACTTCCGGCCGAGCATGTTGGGAAAGCTGAACACGTTTGTGCAGATCGTCGCTTTGATTGTGGTGATCTGTCAAAAGCTGTTTCTGTCGCTGCCGCTTGCGACGCTGCGGGATATTCTGGTGCGCGCAATCGCTGTGCTGGCTCCGCTCTCTGCGGCCCAGTATGCATGGATTGTGCTTCGCAGGATGAGTTCGCCGCCGGAGCAGACGGTCGTCTAGTCGTCTGAGGGGATCTCGGCGAGGGCAGATTTTTCTTCGATGGCGATATCGCTGTACTCGGCCGAATCGAAGACTTCTCCGCACTTTTGACACTCAACAAATTCAGCGTCTTCCTCTCGGGCGACGATTTTGACAATGGGATGTTTGCAGATGACGGTCATTTTGGGGAGAAAAATGTGAATGGTATGGATTTTGCGCGTCCGTAGACCCCTTGTCAACCTGGATTCCAGGGTTTTGTTGGGTGAAAACTCTGGATGGAACGCTGTATCGGAGGGCCTCCTCCTCCCTGTTGCATACACAGAATTTTGGACGTACACTATCTAGGACTGGAATTGTCTGATTTACGTCAATTTCCAGTGAGCGGGAGCGCGAAGCCGACATGCTGCGTCTGACCAAAAAAGCCGATTACGGTCTGATGGCTCTGAAGTATCTGGCAGAGCAGACGGACGGCAGCGCGCACAGCGCCAAGGATATTGCAGAGGCTTATCACATTCCGCCGCAGTTGCTGGCGAAGATTCTACAGACTTTAGCAAAGGCTGGACTGCTCGTTTCGCATGCCGGGACCAATGGAGGCTATGCGCTCTCTCGCAGTGCGACCGAGATGACGGCGTTTGAGGTCATTCGAGCAATTGACGGGCCGCTTTTCATTACGAGTTGCATTACGATTCACGGAACTTGCGACCTTGCCGGGCATTGCACCATCAAAGAACCACTGCGCAAGGTCAATGACAGCATCAAGGATTTGTTGAATGGGATCCGTATTGCGGATTTGATCGAAGCCGGGGATACGGAGCAGGCTGGACCGGGAGCGCCGGTGGGCGGCGGTCTGGTAAGCATTGCGGTTTAGCCGCACGCTGCCGACGATAGACAGTTTGAGTGGAGTGACGAGTCAGAAGCTTTAGTTTGGGAGATACGATGAGCAACGAGATGAGCAATAGCGGCGTAGTGATCAGCGAGTCCTCTGCACCTCTACCGGCTGGCGTAACGCTGCCGATTTACATGGACAACCACGCGACGACACCGATGGACCCGCGGGTTCTGGATGCGATGCTGCCTTACTTCGGCAAGGTGTTTGGCAACGCGGCGAGCCGCAACCATGTGTTTGGCTGGGAGGCCGAGCAGGCGGTGGAGAAGGCGCGTGAGCAGATCGCCAAGTTGATTGGCGCGACCGCGAAGGAGATTATCTTCACCAGTGGCGCGACTGAGTCGAATAATCTTGCGATCAAGGGGATCGCCGAGATGTATCGCGAGCGCGGCAACCACATCATCACGCAGGTGACCGAACACAAGGCGGTTCTGGATACGTGCAAGAAGCTCGAGAAGCAGGGCTATCGCGTGACCTACCTGCCGGTGCAGGCTGATGGGCTGATTGATCTTGAAGATCTGAAGCGTGCGATCGACGACAAGACGATCCTGGTTTCGATCATGTATGCGAACAACGAGATTGGTGTGATTCAGCCTATCGCCGAGATCGGCAAGCTGTGCCACGAGAAGGGCGTGATCTTCCACACCGATGCAGTTCAGGCTGTGGGCAAGATTCCGGTGGATGTGCAGAAGGACAATATCGATGTGCTCTCGCTCTCCGGGCATAAGATCTATGGGCCGAAGGGTGTGGGCGCGCTGTATGTTCGTCGCCGCAATCCGCGGGTGCAGATCTCGGAGCAGATCAATGGCGGTGGTCATGAGCGCGGGATGCGGTCGGGCACGCTGAACGTTCCGGGTATTGTTGGCTTGGGTGCGGCTTGTGAGATCGCCGGACAGGAGATGGAAGCCGAGGCAAAGCGCGAGAAGGAACTGCGCGACTACATGAAGGCCAAGTTCGAGAAGGCATTGGACTATGTTCATGTAAACGGCAACATGGAGCACCATCTGCCGGGCAACTTGAATATGAGCTTTGTCTATGTCGAGGGCGAGAGCCTTTTGATGGGAATCAACGATATTGCGGTTTCTTCGGGCTCTGCTTGCACCTCGGCGACGCTTGAGCCATCTTATGTATTGAAGGCCCTGGGCCTGGGCGACGATGTGGCGCATAGCTCGATTCGGTTTGGTCTTGGACGCTTCAACACGAAGGCTGAGGTCGACTATGTTTCGGACAAGGTCATCGATGTGGTTTCGAAGCTGCGAGAGCTTTCGCCGTTGTATGAGATGGTGAAGGAAGGCATCGACCTCACCAAAATTGAATGGGCCGCTCATTAATTCGGCGGCATTTGCACTTTAGAGTTTTGGAATCTGGAATAAGTTAGAGACAGGAGAAACAAGATGGCATATAGCGATAAGGTCGTAGACCACTACAATCATCCTCGAAACGTTGGCACGTTGGACAAGAGCGCTGCCGAGGTTGGCACCGGCCTTGTAGGCGCGCCGGAGTGCGGCGACGTGATGCGGCTGCAGATCCGCGTGAATCCCGAGACGAACGTGATTGAAGATGCCAAGTTCAAGACGTTCGGCTGCGGTTCGGCGATTGCTTCTTCCTCGCTCGCGACGGAGTGGGTGAAGGGCAAGACAATCGACGAGGCGCTGGCGATCACGAACACAGATATCGTGAAGGAGCTTGCGCTTCCTCCGGTGAAGATTCACTGCTCGGTGCTCGCGGAAGATGCGATCCGCGCGGCGATCGGCGACTGGAAAAAGAAGAACAACGTTGCCGAGACGGCAGCGGTTGCTGTTGCTCACTAAGTTTCGAGCGGCAGTACAGGGTTGAGAACAACGGTAGCGGCGCATTGTTCAGTCGCGTCGCTACCGTGTTCTGTTGGTAGGGAGTAGCGGCAAGGACGGCGATATGGCGATGGTGACTCTACAAACCGCGGCGGAGATGGAGGCGGCCCAGCAGGCTGCTGCATCGGGCCAGGCGAAGAATCCGCTGGCGGGGATGAATGTGCTGACGGCGCAGGGGCAGGAGCCGGGCCAGAAGGGCATTCAGATTACCGAGAAGGCGTTGAAGCGGATTCGCGTTGCTATGGCCAAGGAAGGTGTCTCGCCGGAGCAGGGTGGACTGCGGGTGGGGATTCAAGGTGGAGGCTGCTCGGGACTGAGCTATAACATTCGCTTCGATACGCAGCCTCGGGAGCGGGATCGCGTCTATGCGTTTGGCGAGGGGCTGGCGACCGTCGGCGATCCTACCGATGGGAAGGCGATACGGCTCTTCGTTGATCCGAAGAGCTTTATTTATCTGCATGGCATGGTGCTCGACTTTGAAGAGACGCTGATGCGGCAGGGGTTCAACTTCATCAATCCGAATTCGACCAAGAGCTGTGGGTGTGGGTCGAGTTTTACGGCGTAGATGGATTATTTCTCCTTTTTCGATCTTCCCAGGAAGCTGACGCTGGATGTGGCCGCGTTGGAGAAGCAGTTTTATGTGCTGAGCCGTAAGCTGCATCCGGACCGGTTCGCTTCGAAGCCGGTGGCGGAGCAGGAGGCCGCGCTGGCGCAGAGTTCGCTGCTGAATGACGCTTACCGCACGCTGAAGGATCCGATTTTGCGGACGCAGTATCTGCTGACGCTTGAGGGGGTTGAGCTGGAGGAGCAGTCGAAGGCGGCCACGGATGCGGCGCGGGCGTCTGGCGAGCAGAAGAAGCAGATTGTTCCCCCGGAGCTGCTGGAGGAGGTCTTCGAGCTGAATATGCAGCTGCAGGAGATGCGCGCGGCGAACCAGGTGGGTGAGGATGAGCCGGAGTTGCGGCGCGATCTGATGACGGCGAAGGACAGCTTCGACGCAAAGATGGTGGAGACGCAGGCGGAGTTGGAGGGGCTGTGGTCGGCCTGGGACTCCGGCGTGGATGCCGGGGATGAGGGGGCGAAGCTCCGAGCGAGAGACGCAATGGTGGTACTGCTGAACAAGCGGAGCTACCTGCGGAACCTGGTGCGGGATGTGAACGAAGCCCTGGGGCCGTAGGGCGCTGGGGCTGTGATGGGTCCGCATTGTTGCTCCTCCTCTCCAGGGGGGTACCCCCCCCATATTACCCGCGTATAAACCTTTTATTATGAGCAGTTTGCTGCAAGTCTAGACTCGTAAATACGTCATTCTAAAAGGTTTACTTGCAGATTATTCATTTCAAAAGGTTTACGGCCAATTTTTCCAATTCTGGAACTTAGGGGTGCTGAAAATGAAAAAGCCCTGGCTCATTGGCCTGGGCTTTCTGCTCTTCAGTATTCATTATAGTGGAGTTCCCCTAACTAATACGCCACGCGAATGTGCTGGATTGACGCGGGGTTTTGCGTCTCAGGGGCTTGACAGGATTTTTTGCTTTGGAAGTTGTTATCCAGCAGGCAAAGATTCCGATTTGCCGTCGGACCTGGTTTTTGGGAACTTGCTCAAAAGCGGACTTTATGGGAACGATGCTTTGCGGGCACGTTCTCTCATTCATCGCTCAAGCGAAGCACGTCAGTGCCATGTTGATCTTCTACCGGTGGCCTCTTCCAGTAAATACGTCGCTATTTCCCTGATCTTGGGATCGACATCCAGTTTCATCCGTCGCAGTATTGGATCTGCAACATCCGGACTCTGATTACTTATTCCATAGAGAGCAGCCATCCGCGTCGGCATCCAAACCTTTGGTGCGAGCGCCCGCTCTAAAGGTGGAGCTGCGTCCGGACCTCCAATATTCGCAATAAGTCGTACGGCGATTAGCTGTGCCCAGCTGTCTCCAGTATCTGCAATGTTTGTAAGTGAACTGAGAGCCTGACCTCCCAAAGCGATCACACTAGCGCGATCCTTGTCAGAGATCGGAACGAATGTCCTCCCATGAACTCCCTCTGGCGTGACAAACTCACCTCTGCATACAGACCGCTCTATGATCGCTCTAATAAATTGATCGTTAGGTAGATTGGGCGTGTTTGAAGCTGTAATGCTGCATGACGAAACGCCTATTTGTTGTGAGCCGGCGCGGTCTGCGTCACCTATATTCCTTGTTTGAGTGGCAGCATCCGATTCAATGCAGAGGGAGAGGAGAAGCGCGGCGACGATCCTCATAAACACCACCAACTCTTATTATCAAAGTCTCAACAGAATATCCGAACTTTCCATAAAGCGGGGCTTAGTTACCGCTTGCGGTGAGGCGCTCTAGTTGCTGGATGTGGTTGATGTCGTGGCCGGCCATGGTCTCGACGATGGTCCAGAGGGTCATGGTGCCGCGTTCGGGGTGGGTGGCGGGGTGGTGCCGGTCGTCTTCCGAGACGGTGGCGAGAAAGAGAAGGTTCCAGTTGCGGATGGCGTCGAAGAGAGCGAGCGCGGGTTCGAGGCGGTAGACGGCGTAACGCTGGGCCCAGGCCTCCTGGTCGAAGGGCTGGATGATGTGATGCGGCTGGCCGGGGATGGCGGCGGCGAGGGTCTGGCGGAGGCGGAAGGCGAAGACCATCTCCGTGTCGGCGAGGTGGGTGATGATGTTGCAGATGCTCCACTTGCCGGGGGCGGGTGGAGTGTTGATCCGCGCGTCGGAGAGATGAGTCGTGAGGGTGTGGAGGCGCTCGGAGGTGCTGGTGAGGACGGGGATGGGGTCGTTGCCGTCGAGATACTTTGCGTAGGGGTTTAATTCCATCTGGAGACGGTATCACGAGGGGTGGGGGTGGAGGCTAGAGTTTGGTTTCGGACGCTGTCCTGCCGGACGGGCTCCCTACGCTCGGCCACCCCACAAACGAAGACCTGTTTGTGGGGACCCCGGTTCAGGCGGTCACTTCGTGACGTGTATACCGGTCTTGGCACGACGAGGTGCAGGGTCCTCCCGTTGGTCGGAAGAGGACCCTTCAGGAGAATGTGCCGGTTAATAGTTCGTACGCTTCTTTTTGGTGCTGTGCTTCGGTCATCTGCCTGCGCTTTCTTGAGCGTGCTCCATTGCTGCCTCGGGTTTTGGCTGCGATGGTACCGGTTGCCAGGGGTCGTAGGTGCCGACGCCCCACATGTGGCCTTCGAGGTCGCGACAGGAGAAGTGGCGGCCACCGTAGTCCATGTCACGGATGTCGATGACCATCTCGGCACCAGCGGCTTTTGCGGTGGCGTATACGGCATCAGCGTCAGGGACTACGAGGTAGGCACCCTGGGTTTCGCGGAAGCCGATCTCATCGGGTTGGACCATGAATTTTCCGGCTTCGCCGCCGTTGTCGACGGAGCCGAGCATGATCATGCCGTTGCCGTAGGTGAGCTGGGCGTGCTGGACGGTTTTGTTGTCGGGGGCGACGAAGACCGCTTGTTTTTTGAAGCCGAAGGCGGCGACGAGCCAGTCGATGGCGCCGAGCGCGTCGCGGTAGCGGAGGCTGGGGATGATGGTTGATCCGGGGATGTTGACGGGGGTGTTGATTAGAGTGTTCATGGTTGGAAGGATGCCATGTTGTTGCGGGGGTAGTCTTGGAAAAATCGGCGGGGTTGCGGAGATTTTAATCGAGGGGGATGTGGTTGGCCCAGATGCGGTTGGTGGTGGAGTAGTCGGTGGCGCTGAGGCCGGAGAAGGCGCGGAAGTCGTTGGCGAAATGGGATTGATCGTAGTAGCCGCAGTTGAGGGCTAGTTCGGCCCAGTGGACGTCGGCGCCGCGATGCATCTGTTGGAGAGCTTGCTGGAAGCGCTGGATGCGGCAGTAGAGCTTGGGGGAGACGCCGACCTGTTGGTTGAAGCGCTCGGAGAGACGACGGGGGCTGAGGCCGGTGGTGCGGGTGAGCTCGGCGATGGTCGTTGTACCGGGTGAGGTGTGGAGATGGGTGAGGGCGTAGTCGATGATGGGATCGCGATGCTGATGTTTGCTGAGGGAGAGGCGAGTGAGGAGAACGAATTCGAGGAGGGCGAATTTTTGTTCGGGAGTGGGGGCTTCGCGGAGTTCGTTGCGGAGGTTGAGGGAGGCGCGGCCCCAGAGGTCGGAGAGTGAGGTTTCGCAGTTGGTGAAGAGGTGGGCGTCTTCGGGGAAGAAGGGAGGGGTGCCGCCGGGGTGGAAGACGACGCCGATGAGCTCGGTGAAGTCGATGGCGTCGATCTGCTGGTAGCGGGAGTAGATGCCGAGGAAGATGCCGGCGGGGGAGTGCTCGAGGGGATTGAGGGGGTTGCTGGCGTCGGTGAGGTAGTCGCGAGCGAGCGAGAGGACGATTTGGGATCTGCCGGTGGGGAGGACGCGCTCGTGGCGGTGGGTGGCGTGAGGGTCGCGGGCGTACCAGAGGCTTTTGATGAAGGGAGAGAGGGCGGGCTGAGGGTTGTGCTCGAGATAGAGCATGCATCGGCCTCGGTTTGGAGCACATCTGAAGGAGATGCGCGTGGGTGGCGGTGTTCGTGGTGCGATTGTAGGACAATAGAAGATGGACTAATAGGGGATTTGACGCGATGGCGGATGAGCGGGTTGTAGGGATCGGGCGTGTTGTCGGGATAGACCTGGGTACGACGAACTCCCTGGTGGCGTATATGGAGGGCGATGCGCCGGTGGTGATTCCTGGCGAGGATGGTGAACGGCTGGTGCCGTCGGTGGTGGCTTGGACCGATAACGGGGTGGTGGTGGGGAATGCGGCTCGCGGGACGCTAATGGCGGATTCGGCGAGCGCGGTTTATTCGGCTAAGAGGCTGATGGGGCGCGACATTGAGGACGTGCAGGGGGAGTTGAAGCTGTTTCCTTTCAAGCTGGCGGAGGGGTTGAGGCCGGGTGAGGTGTTGAAGGTGAGCGTGGGCGGATTGATGCTGACGCCGCCGGAGATCTCGGCCTATGTGCTGCAGCAGTTGAAAAAGAACGCTGAGCGATTTTTTGGTGGGCCGGTGACGAAGGCGGTCATTACGGTTCCGGCTTACTTCAATGACGCTCAGCGACAGGCTACGAAGGATGCTGGACGGATTGCCGGGCTGGAGGTGTTGCGGCTGGTGAATGAGCCTACGGCGGCGGCACTGGCTTATGGGCTGGAGAAGAACAAAGACGGCCTGATCGCTGTGTATGACTTTGGTGGTGGGACGTTCGACGTCTCGATTTTGAAGCTGCATGAGGGGATCTTTGAGGTGGTCGCGACGGGTGGGGATACGCATCTGGGTGGAGACGATATCGACAACTTGATGATCGCGATTGCGCTGGATGATATTGCCGGAGACTTGGGGGAGGATGTTCGTGGGAACGGTGAGGCAGTGCAGGCGGTTCGCAAGGCGGTGATCGAGGCGAAGATTCTGCTTTCGAGTGCGGACAATGCGACGTTGGATGTTGAGCTGCCGAGTGGGAAGAGGTATCTGCGGCAGATCTCGCGGGAGCAGTTTGAGGGGCTGATTGCTGGCGTGATTGCGCGGACGGCTGGGCCTTGCAAGCAGGCGTTGAAGGACGCTGGACTGAGCGCGGCGCAGATCGATGAGGTTGTGCTGGTTGGTGGGTCGACGCGGATTCCCGCGGTGCGGGCGTTGGTGGATGATTTGTTTGAGATGAAGGCGCGTGGGAAGAGACCGCATACGGAGTTGAATCCGGACGAGGTGGTTGCGCTGGGGGCTGCGGTGCAGGCACAGATTCTCGCGGGCGGGTCGGCTGCGACGGAAGACCTGCTGCTGTTGGATGTGACTCCGCTTTCGCTGGGGATTGAGGCGCTGGGGGGTGTGGTGGCGAAGATTATTCAGCGGAACTCGACGATTCCTGCGAGCGCGACGGAGCACTTTACGACGGGCGTGGATGGGCAGACGAATGTTGCGATCCATGTGGTGCAGGGAGAGCGGGAGCTGGCGAAGGATTGCCGGTCGCTGGCGCGGTTTGATCTGAAGGGGATCCCGCCGATGGTGGCGGGGCTGCCGCGTATCGAGGTGAAGTTTCTGATCGATGCCAATGGAATTCTCCACGTGAGTGCGCGGGAGCAGAGGAGTGGGAAAGAGGCTGAGGTAGAGGTGAAGCCTACGTATGGGCTTACGGATGAGCAGGTTGAGACGATGATTCTGGACTCGTTCGATAACGCGGAGACCGATATTCAGGAGCGGCAGACGATCGAGGCGAAGAATGAAGCTGAGACGATTCTGACTGCGGTGAAGAAAGGTAAGGGTCATGCTGCATGGCAGATGTTGACCAGTGAAGAGATTGAAAAGATTGCGCAGGCTACGGCTTTTCTAGAGTCTGCGATTCCGACTGGCGGCTATCGAGACATTCGCGCGGGCATTGAACGACTGGATGCGGCGACGCGGCGGTTTGCTGAGTTGATGATGGATAGCGCTGTGTCGGGCGCCATGCAGGGCAAGACGATGGAGGCCGCAGGTGAGAGCATAGGGGAGGGACCTACGGCGCCGCATCCGTTTGCGAAGGCGCAGGTGAGCAGCTCGCATGCTGCTGCGGATGCTGAAACGAAGAGTATTGAAGAATCCATTTACGATGAGGCTACGGCCGGAGAGTCGACGGAAGATTGAACAATGAGTGAGACGAAGAAGGTTGTTGAAGCTGTGGATCTGTCGAAGCCTGCGGGCGAGGGGATGGTTCGCGTGACGTTTTTGCCCGAGGGCAGGACGGTGGAGTTCCCGTTCGATACGCTGCCGTATGAGGGGCATGGATTGCCGATGTCGTTTCTGGATGTGGCGGAGAACTATGACATCTTTCTGGATCATGCGTGCGGTGGAGTTTGTGCTTGTACGACGTGCCATCTTCATGTGAAGGAAGGCGCGCAGGGGATCAGTGAAGCGGAGGATCTGGAGCTGGACCGGATGGAGACGGCGGCGGATATTCAGCTGAACTCGCGGCTGGGATGCCAGGCGGTGATTGAAAAGCCGGGGACGTATGTGGTGGAGATTCCGAAGTGGAACAGGAATTATGTGCAGGAGGGTAAGCCTGCTCATGGGCCCGGCGCCTAGTCGCAGCGTTGACTCATTTGTCTTCAGAAATGTTTCAAGTGATGCCCTGAAAGTAGGCGAGGATACCAAAGCCAAAACAGCTTACATGGCGGGGAGGATTCCGTACTTTGTTTCGAGGAATTGTTGCAGGTCTTCAGGGATGACCGATGTCAGTTCTTGCCAGGTCAGGAGTTTGAGACGCCAGGCAAAGCTGGGGTAGTGGACGGCGGCAAGGACGGAGTACCAGATCTCTATGAGGTCCTGGCGGCGGGAGTCGCAGAGGACGCAGAAGGATGCGTTGGAGTGGAAGGCGGCGAGGACATTGCGGATGAGTTGGTAACCCTGAATGACGGTGCGTGATCGCACAGGAGTTGGGAGTTGTGACGCTGTGTTGGTCGAGGGCTCTTCGAGGTCGGAGAAGTCCTCTGCCGATGGGTGCGTTGGTCGCGTAATGATTTTGCTGGGCAGGCGTTCGACGGCGAAGACCGCTTCGAAATCGCGATAGCGCTCGACGAGGCGCGGGCTGACGGTCTGGAAGTTGGATTCGGTGAGCTTTGCTTCGACGAAGAGAGCGCCTAGCTGGAGGTCGATCTCGGTGCGGTCTTTGAGGTGAAGTGATTCTTCAGGTTGTGGGGAGTGTGGGATGCTGGTGTCGTTGAAGAGTGACTGAGGCGAATCTTTTTGCAGGATGGAGTGTAGTATTTTTTTTCTGCTGCTGGCGGGAGGTTTTTTCAGCGGAACTCCAGGATGAACGCCGAAGTTGGGTTGAGTGTCCGAGGGGGCGCCCAGGAGATTTGCGACGGCGGGGTTGAGGTGGCCGTTGGAAGAGACTCCTGGGTGGCAGAAGATGTTCATCAGGAGGGCGTCGGAGCTGTTGGCGCAGTCGAGTTCCATCCATTGCCAGTCGGCTCTTGCACGAACGCGGCGGCGGCCGGTATGAGCTTTGGTGAGGCGACGCGACCAGGCGGGGTTGGCGCAGATGGCAGCGTAGCTTGCGGGATGGAAGTTGCCGTGGCGGGACTGGTCGGCTTGCTCTTCATGGCCGAAGAGGATGCTGGGTTCGGTACCGGTGGTCTGCTCGTGCAGGAGGCCGCCGATGGTGGCGAGATGCTGGGCGCGGGCGTTGAGGTCGCGGCGCAGGAGGGAGGCGGACCAGGGGATGGGAGTGGTTTGATGGTGGTGCGTCATAAAAACTGTCGCGGGTTTCTTGTAGTCTTTTGAGTGGGGCGGCTCGTTGCTGCCAGAGATTAGTTTATTAGGGGGACGTTATGGCGCTTGAGTTTGATTGGATGGATTCGGAAGAGATTGGGATCCAGTTGCAGGAGAAATATCCCGAGATTGAGCCTTATTCGGTGCGGTTTACGGATCTGCACAAGTATGTGACGGGGCTTCCGGGATTTGTGGGAGATCCTGCGAAGTCGAATGAGGGGATTCTGGAGGCGATTCAGGCGGCTTGGAATGAAGAGTATGAGGATGCGAAGTAGAGGCTTTGGCAGGAAGGTGTGTCCTGTCGGACGGCCCCACTGCGCTTGCCACCCCACGAACGAAGACCTGTTCGTGGGGGCCCCGATTCGGGCGGTCACTTCGTGATTTGTGTGCCTTGTTGTGGCTAGCTGAATGGTGCGGTCCTCCCGTTGGTCGGGAGTGAGCTTGGCTAGACTAAGCGGGAGCGGATCTGGTTTAGGAGCCTGGAGCCGGTCAGGTGGAGGGTGATGACGGCTAGTGCGGCCCA
This sequence comes from Edaphobacter lichenicola, assembly GCF_014201315.1. Classification (NCBI taxonomy): domain Bacteria; kingdom Pseudomonadati; phylum Acidobacteriota; class Terriglobia; order Terriglobales; family Acidobacteriaceae; genus Tunturiibacter; species Tunturiibacter empetritectus. Next base: position 837,654 of record NZ_JACHDY010000002.1, on the reverse strand, counting down.
GACTGCGGAGGCTGTGGCGATGATCAACAGGTCGCGGAGGTGGCTGTGATGGAGAGGGATGAGGTGAACGATGGAGGCCGCTCCGGCGAAGCTGATGATGGCGGCGAGGAGGGCTCCGCCTAGTTCGCGGAGTTCGAGGCCGGAGAGGCGGACCAGCTTGCGACGGTTGAGGAGGATGGCGAGAGTCAGGGTTTGAATGACGATGCCGATGTCGGAGGCGATGGTGAGGCCTTTGAGTCCGAGGGTGTGGAAGAGGAACGCGTAGATGGGGATGGAGACGAGGGTAACGATCCATCCGGCGGTGGCCGGGGTGACGGTGTTGCCGGCGGCGTAGAAGGAGCGGGCATAGATTCCCTGAGCGGACCAGAAGGCGATGGAGAGGGTGAATAGCGTGAAGTAGACCGCGGTGGCGCGGGCATCCTCGGGTGTGAAGGAGCCGCCGCGGAAGAGATCGACGATCGGTTTGGCGAGGGCGATCATCCATGCTCCGAGGAGGAAGGATGCGGCGAGGACTCGGGAGACGGAGCGGTTGACGGCGTTGGCGAAGTCGTCGAGGCGGTTCTGGCTGAAGAGAGCGGAGAAGAAGGGAAGGGAGGCTGCTCCTGCTGCCTGGCCGAGGATGCCCATGGGCGCGGTGAAGAGGGTTTTGGCGACGGTGAGGAGGCTGATGCCGCCTACGTCATTGGAGGCGAAGTAGCTGAGAATCCACTTGTCGGCGGTGACGAGGGAGACACCGATCATGAGGGGGAGCGTGAGACGCAGCCACTCGAGGAAGGCGGGGTGGCGGAGGTTGAGGATGGCGTGATAACGGAGGCCGCCGTGGAAGGCGCCGTAGAGGTTGAGAGCGGCGGGACCGAGGATGACTCCGACGAGTACTCCGATGGCGAGGGAGTAGATGCCGAAGCGTTGATGGAGGAAGATGGCTCCGAGGATGATGCCGGAGTTGTAGATGAGAGGGCTGATGGCCTGGTAGAGGAAGATCTTGCGGACGAGGAGGCGGGAGCCTAAGACTCCGCCGAGGAAGAAGAAGAACTGCGCGGGAAGTAAGAGGCGAGTGAGGGCGGTGCAGAGGGCGGCTCGATGGGGGTCAAAGCCGCGGAAGGCGATGTGGGTGTAGTAGGGGGCGAAGATTTCGGCTATGACGATGCCTAAGAGCAGCACGGCGGCCATGGCGTTGAGGATGATGGAGAGTGCGCGGTCTGCGCCTGCTTCGTCGTTTTGTGCTCGGTAACGGCTAAGGATGGTGACGAGTGAGATGGAGACGACGCCGCCGACGAGGAAGTAGGCGAGCATGTCGGGAAGCTGGAAGGCGGCGTTGTAGGCATCGGTCTCGGGGCTGGCTCCGAAGATGCGGTTGATGTAGTAAGTGCGGACGAGGCCGAGGACTCCGGAGAGAAGGGTGGAGAGCATGAGGAGGAGCGTGGCGGAGAAGGCGTTCTGCGACGAGGAGGGGTGGAGGATAGCGAAGAGGCTGCGGCGAGGCTTTGGTTCGGGGCTTGAGGCTGGAGTGGCGGGCTCGAGGGTAACGGATTCGAGGGGGTTGAGGGCCGGGATGGGATCTTCGTTGGCGGGCACGGGTTGAATTGATTTTATCGGGTGGGCTTATGCTGATGGGTGGCAGGGCTGGTTCGTGGCGAGGAGAGGGCTTGGAGAACTTTCGGTTGCGGGTGTTTCGGGCGGTGGCGGAGGAGTTGAGCTTTCGCAAGGCGGCGGAGGTGCTGCATCTGAGCCAGCCGGCGGTGAGTCAGCATGTGCGTGCGCTGGAGGAAGAGGCTGGGGTGCAGTTGTTTGACCGGGCACGCGGGGCGGGGCATGGGAGCCAGATTTCGTTGACCGAGGCTGGGCGAGTGCTGCTGAGGTACGCGAACGCTGCGGCGGAGACGATGGTTGAGGCGCGGCGCTCGCTTGCCGCTTTGCATGAGGAGGCTGATGGTCCGCTAAAGCTGGGTGCTTCGACGACGGTGGCGCAATACCTGCTGCCGCGGATTTTGGGGGCGTTTTTGAAGCAGTATCCGCAGGTGAAACTTTCGCTGGTGAGTGGGAATACGGAGCAGATTGTGGAGGCGGTGGCGGAGAAGAAGGTGGAGTTGGGCATCATTGAAGGGCCGGCGATGCGACGGGAGGTGAAGACGGAGCGGATGGTGCAGGATGAGATGGTGCTGATTGTGAGCCCGAATCATGTCTGGGCGCGAAAGGGAGGGGCGATTGAGAAGAAGGAGTTGGCGAAGGTGCCGCTGTTGTTGCGGGAGCGGGGCTCTGGTTCGAGACGCGTGGTGGAGCGAGCCTTGAAGAAGCTGGGGTTGCCGCTACGGTCGCTGCAGGTTGCGATGGAGCTGGACTCGACCGAGGCTATTATCTCTGGTGTTGAGGCGGAGCTGGGAGTGGGGTTTGTTTCGCTCTGGGCGCTGGGAAAGGCTTTGCGGCTTGGCACCGTGAAGGTGGTTGCGGTGAAAGGGCTCGAGATGCGGCGGGATTTCAGCTTTGTCCGGCTGGCTGGTGCAGAGATGACGGGTGCTGCGGCGGCGTTTCAGCGATTTGCGCTTGGGGCGGCCGGCGGGGGCAATAGCTGATATACGTGATAAGTATTACTTATCGGAGATTGGAAAGTACTTCTCGACCGCTAAAGTAGGCGCGCGCATGCTTTATGTATGTGGAAGAAGAATCTTTTTTATATCGGAATTATTGTTTCGGCGAGCGGGCTGATCGGGCCTCCGCTTGCGTTGGCCGCGGGACTCGCGTTCGGCCTGAGTACCCTGCATACCTTTCATGGGGAGGGGCGGAACCTTTCGAAGTTTCTGCTGCAGGCTGCTGTGGTTTGCCTGGGATTTGGAATGAACCTGAAGGAGGTAGTGCACGCGGGGGCATCGGGGTTCATGTACACGGCGATCAGCATTACGTTTGCACTGGGGTTGGGAGTTGCGTTGGGTAAGCTGCTGCAGGTGGGGAAGACGCAGTCGCTGCTGATCAGCTTTGGGACGGCGATCTGCGGGGGGAGTGCGATTGCGGCGATGGGGCCGGTACTCAATGCGAACGAAGAGGAGATGGCGGTTTCGCTGGGTACGGTGTTTGTGCTGAACTCGGTGGCGCTGCTGCTGTTCCCATTGATTGGGCATCTGATGAACTTCTCGCAGACGCAGTTTGGATTATGGTCGGCGCTGGCGATTCATGACACCAGTTCGGTGGTGGGCGCAGGCGCGAAGTATGGGCCGACGGCGCTGGCAGTGGGGACGACGGTGAAGCTGGCTCGGGCGTTGTGGATTGTGCCGCTGGCGATTGCTACGGCGATGCTGAAGAAGAGCAGAGCGAAGGTGCCGTGGCCGTGGTTCATTCTGTACTTCTGTTTTGCGGCGGTGACGGCGAGTTACCTGCCGCGATATATGCCGCAGTCTGTGCCACTGTTTTCTGCTCTCAATCGGTTGGGGCGCGCTGCTTTGACTGTGGTGCTGTTCCTGATTGGGACCGGCATTACGCGGGAGACGTTGAAAGAAGTTGGAGTAAGGCCGATGGTGCAGGGAGTCACGCTCTGGATTGTGGTGGCGAGCCTGTCGTTATGGGCGATTCATGTGGGATGGATTTCGCTGTGAGGAGCTTGCGTGGTTCTTGTTGAGGTAGAGTTCGGACGGTTCGCCGCAAAGCCTATTTTTCAGAAATCGAGGCAAGGGCACCCGCATCTTTGCCAAGACTCTGGTTCTATTTCATCAAGAACTTTGCTCTAGCGGTCGGGAGGCGTCGAGGCGGTGGCTCGCGGCTGGTCGCCGCTCCTGTCTTTGAAGGGATCTATCCATTGGGTGGGGAGGCTGTTTCGACTGCCTCTCTTTTTTATTTTGATGTTGGAAGAGATGGAGATGCCGGCTACGGTGAAGCTCACCATCTGCCGCTGGCTGCAGCGGAGGCAGCGGACGGGGTAGCGCATGAGGAGTAATTCAGTAAGGTCCTGCGATCGAAGGCTGGACCGGCGGAAGTTCTGACCGGAGCAATACTGACAGCGGATGGGAGCGCCGTTGCGAGACTCGGTGCCGAGGTAGGGGACGCGGGTGTGGGAGGAGTGCCTGCGGCGGGAGCTTTCCTTATAATCGTCGTTGAATCTCATCTTCAACTCTTGTCCTCTTCTGGGAGGAGTGGAAGGTTGAAGAGTCTCTCCGGAGTTTGGCGCGGGGTGTTTGAAGTGCGAGGAGCGCGAATCGGGTGCACGGTGGGGCGGGCTGGTGATTTGGAGAGCAGGGTGTGGAGATCGCGGAGATCTTTATGCAATTTGCGGAGCTGGCGGGAGTCGATGCTGGTGGGTGCGCCCTCGATGGTAAGGGCTAGCTGTGGCTCGCGTTGCCGGAGTTCGCCTTTGAAGACTTGGCGGGCGCCAGGGATGGTGTAGCCCTCGTTGTAGAGGAGGCTCTTGATGCGGAGTGCCATCTCGACGTCGCGCCGGCGATAGAGTCGCTGGCCTGTGCCGCCTTTGTGTGGCTTGAGCTGAGGGAACTCGCTCTCCCAGAAGCGAAGGACGTAGGCAGGGACGTCGCAGAGTTTGGCGACCTCACCGATGCGGAAGTAGAGCTTGTCCGGGATGTCAGACCCAGAGGGTGGGGTGGTTTTGCGGATTGGCTGGTGCTGCGCCATGCCAGAAGCTCCGGAACCGCCTGCCCGGCGGGAGTGGCCTATCGTTCGGCTGCTGCCAGTATAGGCCACTCTGTCGGCAAGGTCTGTAATTTTCCCGGGTCGGGGCTGTTGAATTCAGGCACCTGGGGTGGAGACGGGCTGGCGCGGTTCGGTCTTTCCTCGGGCGCTACGGACGTACTGGACGGGCCAGGTAGTGGACTGGTGTAGGACCGCCGCAGCGTGAAGGGGCCAGTAGGGGTTGCGGAGTAGCTCGCGAGCCAGCAGGATGAGGTCTGCCTGACCGGTGCGGATGATCTGGTCGGCCTGGGCTGGCTCGGTGATCATGCCGACGGCGGCGGTGGGGATTTCGGCCTGACGGCGGATGGAGTCGGAGTGATGGACCTGGTAGCCAGAGCCTACGGGAATCTGCTGTGCGGGGTGATTGCCGCCTGTGGAGACGTCTACGAGATCGATCTCTGCCTGCTTGAGGAGCTTAGAGAAGGCGACGGATTGGGGGAGATCCCAACTTGGGCCGAGTGACTCGGGGGCCCAGTCTGTAGCTGAGATGCGGACGAAGAGCGGCAGGTGCTGGGGCCATGCGGCGCGGACTGCCTTGATGATCTCGAGCGGGAAACGTACGCGGTTTTCGAAGCTTCCGCCGTACTCGTCGGTGCGCTGGTTGGAGAGCGGTGAGAGGAACTCGTGCAGGAGATAGCCGTGTGCGGCGTGGATCTCGACGAGATCGAAGCCGGCGGCCAGTGCGCGGTGGGTGGCTGCTACGAAGTCGGCGATGATCTTGTCCATGCTGGCGCGGTCGAGAGAGGTGGGGAGGGGGTAGACCTCGTCGAAGCGTATGGCGGAGGGGGCTACGGGCTGCCAGCCGCCTTCGGAGGCGGGTACGGTGCGGGCTGGTTTCCAGGGGACGGACATGCTGGCTTTGCGTCCGGCGTGGGCTAGCTGGGTACCGGCGTAGGCGCCGTGCTGATGGAGGAAGGTGGTGATGCGTTTGAGCTCGGGGATGTGCTCGTCTTTCCAGATGCCGAGGTCGCCGGGGGTGATGCGGGCTTCGGGGCTGACGGAGTTGGCCTCGGTGAGGACGAGGCCGGCGCCGCCAATGGCGCGGCTTCCGAGGTGGACGAGGTGCCAATCATTGGCAAAACCGTCGACTGAGGAGTATTCGCACATGGGCGAGACGGCGATTCGGTTGGGAAGAGTGAGGCTGCGGAGCTTGAGAGGAGCGAAGAGGTGGTCGGTTGGCTGAGTCACAATCGATTGGATGTGGCGGGAGGGATTTGGATGTGGGGGAGGGGGAGTCAGCTGTATGGATTAAATTTTCTTGTGGTGTTTTTGAGGGGGTTTTGGCGAAAGTCACAGATTTTTGGTGGTTTTTTTGTGGTGTAGATGTGGTGAAATGCGTGGTGAACGTGGAGAAAAAACAGCGTTGATTTGAACGCTGAAAGATACGCCATGGATTCCGGATTTTTTTGACCAAACCGAGGGACGGAATTTGACCAAAACGAAGGACGGAGTTCGGCCAGACCGGGAGACGGAACCTAAGGCGGCGAGAGAGCGTATTGTTTTTCTGACGGAATGGAGGCTTCAAATGCGGGTGAACCAGAGTGCAGCGGCGGCGATGCTGGCAGGGGCGATCGCGGTGTCGACGATGCTGATGAGCGGCTGCCGGATTGAGAATGACAAACACGGCGATGCCGATAATGTGAAGATCGCTACGCCGTTTGGCGGGATGTCGGTGAAGACGAACGAAGCGGCCGGGGTCGATGCGATTGGGCTGCCGGTGTATCCGGGGGCCGTGATGGTGAAGAAGAAGGATAAGAACGACGGGGCGGCGGATATTAATCTGAGCTTCGGCAGCTTTTCGCTGAAGGTGAAGGCGGCCAGTTACACGACGCCCGACAGTCCGGACCTGGTGGCGGCGTTCTATCGCAAGGCGCTGGGGCGATATGGCGATGTGATTCAGTGCCAGAACGACAAGCCGGTGAGCTCGCAGACGCGGACGGCGGAGGGGTTGACCTGCGCGGATGACCAGAAGAACCACATCAAGGTGGACAACGATCTTTCAGGCAAGTTGGAGTTGAAGGCTGGGTCGAAGCAGCATCAGCATATCGTCGGGATCGATCCGGATGGCAGCGGAACCAAGATCGGGATGGTGGCGCTGGATCTGCCGGGGCATATCTCGGTTGGCGATGACAACGACTCGAGCAAACAATAGCGCGGCTGGGCGTGGCTGGACGTGTGGCGGAGTCGCTGCGCTTGCCGCGCCCTTTGGGGTGGGGTAGCTTCATAAGATATGCATGAGTACTGTCACCGTTGCGGAGGCGAGCTTTCTGCCAGTGTTGGCGATTCGCCGTTCTGTCCCCATTGCGGGTCGCCGCAGATCTATTTGCAGGACTATGAAGAGCAGAGCAACGGCGCGGAGGGCGATACGACGGGTGCGACGCCGCCGCCGAGGCCGCAACAGGTGGAGTGGAAGACGGCGATTCGGTGTGCTCTGCTGGTGGCGATTGTGGCGGCGGTGCTGAGTGTGTTGTCGGCGCGGGTGCAGTTGGTGTCGCCGCTGACGTGGCTTTGGACGATCAGTGGATCGATGATTACGCTGGCGCTGTATCAGAAGAGGAAGCCGCTGGCGTGGATGGATGCCGGCATCGGGGCCAGGATTGGCGTGGTGGTGGGGCTGGCTCTGGTCTCGTGTCTTGCGGTCGCGATGGCGGGTGCGGGGTTGGTGGCGAGGTTTGGGCTGCATAACATGGCGGGGTTCGATGCGGAGTTGACGCAGGCGCTACATGCCCAGGTTGAGAAGGCTGCTGCAACGACGCCGGAGCCGCCGGATGTGGTGCGGTTTTTGTACTCGCCTGAGGTGAGGGCCGGGATTATGCTGGCGGGGTTCGCGATGGTGTCGGGGGTGTTGCTGGTGCTGTCGACGGTGGGTGGTGCGCTGGGCGGATTTATGCGGATGCGGCGGAAGGTTTCTGCGTAGGTCAATTCGCGCAGCTCTCTACGACCTTTGTGGCAATTCCTTGGTTTTCGAGGGGTTCTGCGCCCGTGACGCGAGGAATTCCGTGGTGGGTTGGATTGGGTTTCTGCTATACACAGCAGAGAGATTATGAAAGCCACTTTGTTTTGCTGTGCTCCTCTGCTGGTTCTCTCTGCGTTCGCGTTCGGTCAAAGCCCGACTTCGCCAGAACATATCCCTGCCAAGAATCTGCCGTTGTCCGCGCCCGCATCGGGTGCGAAGGGTGCGGTAAGCTCCCCTGACTACTCTGGAGAGCCGGGCATCATTCAACATCTGGACAGGGTGTATCAGGTGGAGGCGGATGGTACGGGCTGGCGATTGCTAACGACATCGGTTCAGGCGTTGACCGAAGGTGCGGTGAAGCAGTTTGGCGTGCTCAGCATTGCTTTTGCGAGTAGTTCAGAGAGCGTCGAGATTGTCTATGCCAGGGTGAAGCGCCCGGACGGCACGGTGGTGGAGACGCCGGTGAGCGGCGCGATGGAGCAACCCGATCCCGTGACGCAGGCGGCTCCGTTTTACAGCGATCTGAAGCAGAAGCAGCTTCCGATTCGGAGTTTGAGCGTTGGCGACACCCTGGAGTGGCAGGCGAAGGTGGTGCGGACCAAGGCGGAGGCTCCAGGTCACTTCTGGGGTCAGGAGACCTTCTATGAAGATGCGGTGATTCTGTCTCAATCGGTGGAGCTGCGGGTTCCGAAGGATGCGTTTGTGAATGTGTGGAGCCCTACGTTGAAGCCGACGGAGACGACTGCGGGCGGGTACAGGGTGCTGCGGTGGGAGAACTCGCAGCTGAAGCCGACCGTGGGCAAAGAGGCCGATGCGGAGAAGGAGGTCAAGAGCAAGGTGGTGTGGACGCCGGAGCAGGAGTTGGAGGCGACGCAGGGCAAGCTGCCTATGATTGCATGGACGAACTTCAAGAGCTGGGAGGATGTGGGTGCGTGGTATCGAGGTCTGGAGAAGGACCGGACCGTGCCGGACGAGGAGATCAAGGCGAAGGTTGCGGAGTTGACGGCGGGGAAGACGACGGAGGAAGAGAAGGTTCGCGCGGTGTATGGGTATGTGGCGACGCAGATACGTTACATCGGAGTTGCGTTTGGTGTGGGCCGGTATCAGCCGCATCGCGCGGAGGACGTGATGCAGAACCGGTATGGGGACTGCAAGGATAAGCACACTCTGCTGGCTTCGATGCTGGAGGCTTTGGGCTTGCACCCGGATGCGGTGTTGATTGGTGCGGGGGTTCGGTTCAACGAGGCGGTGCCTTCGCCTGCGGCGTTCAATCATCTGATCACGATGGTTCCTGTTGACGGGAAGGATGTGTGGCTGGATGCGACGGCGGAGGTCGCTCCGTACAAGATGCTGTCGTATTCGATTCGCGATAAGCAGGCGCTGGTGATTCCGAGTACTGGAGTGGCGCAGGTGGAGCGGACGCCTGCGAAGCTTCCCTTTGCTTCGTACCAGACGATGCATGCGGAGGGTTCGCTGGATAAGGAGGGGACTTCGAACTCGCGGCTGACGATGACGTTTCGCGGCGATGATGAGTTGGTGCTGCGCAGCGTTTTCCGGCAGCTCTCTGCGGCGCAGTATGACCAGGTGGTGCAGAAGATGTCGGAGGGTATTGGTTACCAGGGGACGACGAGCCACGCGGAGATAAGCCGGCCGGATGATACGGCAGAGCCGTTGAAGATGAGCTATGACTATAAGCGGGAGAAGGGTGGGGATTGGGATAACTTCAGGATCATTCCGCAGCTTGCGCCGGTTTCGCTCCCGAAGCCGGATGAGAAGGAACCGCCTGTTCGGGCGATTCAACTGGGTGCTCCGAGGACGGAGAGGTCTACCTCTGAGATGAAGCTGCCGGAGGGTTGGGGCGTTGAACTACCGGAGGCGGTGCATGCGAAGTGCGCGTATGCGACGTACGACGAGACGTATCGGTTCGAGAAGGAGACGCTGTACGCGGAGCGCAAGATCGAGGTTCTGCAGGACAAGGTTCCGGTGAGCGATTGGAAGAGTTACAAGAAGTGGGCGGATACGGTTGATCTGGGGAATGAACAGTATGTGCAGCTGACTTCGATGAGCAAGGCCTCGGAGGGTGCTGGTTCGTCGGGATCCCCCACGGCGACGGTTAACAATGCGGAGGCGCAGAAGCTGGTCTCGGATGCTTACAAAGATGTGCAACAACACGATCTGGATTCGGCGAAGGGAAAACTGGATAGAGCAAAGAGTCTGAATGGAAGGCAGATCTGGTTGTGGACAACCTACGGTTATCTGGCGTTTTCTCGCGGAGAGATGTCAGAGGCGATTGAGGACTATCAGGAGGAGTTGAGATTTCATCCAGACAATTATGGGACTTATGGGTCGCTGGCACAGGCCCAGATTAACTTTGGGCATAAGACGGAAGCGAGGGAAACGTTGAAAAAGTGGGCGGATGCTGAGGCCGACAGCCCAACGCCTACCCTCCGACTGATGGAGATGCTCTTAGAGGATAGGAATGGGGCTGGGGCCATTGCGATGGCGGAGGCTGCTGTGGCAAGGCTTCCGGACGCCAAGAAGAAAGATATAAGTCTCCAATATCAGTTAGGGAGGGCGTTATTGATGGCGGGGCGGAAGGACGAAGGTCGCGCAACGTTGCTGGTCGTGATGCAAAGCACTGAAGATCCGAGGGTGGTAAACGACAGCGCTTATCAACTGGCGGATGCCGGTCTAGAACTTACGGCTGCAGAGACGGCTACGCGGACTGCGCTGGGCAAGATGGAGGAGGAGAGCAAGACGTGGACGCTCGATGAGAATCCGCAGACACTAGCTGCAAAATCGCGACTGATTGGGTATACGTGGGACACGATGGGGTGGATTCTCTATCGCGAGGGGAGGTTGCCGGAGGCGGAGAGCTACATTGAGGCTGCGTGGAGGAATGGTCAAACCGCGGAGGAGGGCGAGCATCTGGCCGAGTTGATGGAGAAGAAGGGCGATAGAAGTGCGGCTCTGACGGCCTACGAGCTTGCGGGCGCCACGATTTCGGACTATGACGCGATGGGGGTGAAGAAGGCTCCCGGAGAGAAGAAGATTGAACTGGGGAAGCGGGCGGAGGCGCTGCGGAAGGCGGGAGTAAAACCAGCGCCGCATGACGCGCATACGCTGCAGGAACTTCGTACGATTCCGCTGGGGGCGGCGAAGGGGATGTCGGGAACGACGGAATATCGCTTGTTGCTAGGCCAGGGGAAGGTGGTGCGGGCTGAAGCGATGGGGTCGAAGGCGATGGAGGGCGGGGAGGAGCGGGTGAAGGCGCTGGCGGTTGCGGGGTTCTGGCCGGCGGGTTCGCAGGCGCAACTTGTTAAGACGGGGTTCCTGAACTGTCATGCGAATGTCTGTGAGGTGGTGCTGGAGCCGTAGGGTGTTCGTGGGGAAGGCTGGCTGGTGGTTGGCGGCGGTTCTTTTGGATGGATGCTGATATCATCAAGCGCAATTGTATGAGTGAAGATACTGAAGTTCGGAAGCCGAAGTTTCGCGAAAAGGGCAGGCTGATGTCGGCCTCAGAGATCGAGCGTACGCTGGTGAGACTGGCGCATGAGATCGTGGAAAAACATGACGGCAGCAAGAATGTCGGCTTGGTGGGGATCAAGCGGAGGGGCGTTCCGCTAGCGCAGAGGCTGGGCGTGCTGATCGAGAAGATCGAGAAGCATCCGGTGGATGTGGGGGTGCTGGATATCAGCTTTTATCGCGACGATCTGTCGACGGATGGGCCGCGGCCGAAGGTGACGCCGGGGGCGGTCGGGTTCGATGTGACGGGGCGCGACATTATTTTGATGGACGACGTGCTGTATACCGGGCGGACGATTCGGGCGGCGCTGGATGCGCTGTTTGACTATGGGCGGCCGAAGAGCGTGCGGCTGCTGGTGCTGATCGACCGTGGGCATCGCGAGCTGCCGATCGAGGCGACGTATGTGGGGCGGCTGATTCCTACTTCGAAGCGGGAGATTATTGAGGTGAAGCTGAACGAGGTGGATGGGCAGGAGCAGGTGCTGCTGGTTGAGCTGGTGGATTGAGTCCTGCCGGACGGGCCCGCTGGGCGCGGGGCGGGCGTTCGCACGCCTTTTAAAGCTTCGCGTGGTCCTCCCGTTGGTCGGAGGAAAGATAACGCCGACCAACGGGAGTACCTCTGCTGTTTGTCCTGCCGAGACCGGTATACGCGTCACGAAGTGACCGCCCTCCGTGCAGGAGGCCCGTCTGGCAGGACAGAGATTCGCTCCAGGCTCTAAGATAAATTCGATGACGATATTAGACACGGGCACGATTGCGGCGGGGTCGTTGCTGACGGTTGCGAGCCTAACGGTGGCGGAGGTTGCGGCGATTCTGGCGGCGACCGACCGGCTGGAGCGAATGGCTGCGGCGGAGAGAGCGAAGATACTGGAAGGGCGGCGGATTGCGCTGCTGTTTTATGAGTCGAGCACGCGGACCAGGACTTCGTTTGAGCTGGCGGCGAAGTCGCTGGGGGCGATGACGACGCTGGTGAGCGATAAGTCTTCGTCGATTGAGAAGGGTGAGAGCCTGAAGGACACGGGGCTGACGCTGCGGGCGCTGGGGGCAGAGTGCATTGTGCTGCGGCATGCGAACTCGGGGGCGCCGTATCTGCTGGCGAAGATGACTGGTTTGCCAGTGCTGAATGCGGGGGATGGGATGCATGAGCATCCGTCGCAGGCGCTGCTGGATCTGCGGACGATGCTGACGCGGTTGCCGGGGATGGGTGGGCGGCTGGTGAATGCGAAGACGCTTGAGGGTGTGACGGTGGTAATTACGGGGGACATTCTGCATAGCCGGGTGGCGCGGTCGAATGCGATGCTGCTGCCGCGGCTGGGGGCGAGGGTGGTGCTGTGTGGGCCGAAGGAGTTGCTGCCGGAGGATGCGTCGGGGCTGGGTGCGGGGGTTGAGATTGAGCGAGATTTCGATAAGGCTTTGAAGCAGGCCGGCTCGCGGGGGAAGGCGGTGGTGATGATGCTGCGGATTCAGCGGGAGCGGCTGGCGGGATTGGAGCTGGACTTGGGAGAGTATATCTCGCGGTATCAGCTGGATGAGGAGAGGCTGAGGTCGCGGGCGCCGGAGGCTTTGGTGATGCATCCGGGACCTATGATTCGCGGGCTGGAGATCGGGGGCGAGGTGGCGGATGGGCCGAACTCGGCGATTGAGGACCAGGTGCGGCATGGGCTGGGCGTGAGGACGGCGCTGCTGGTGAGGGCGCTGGGTGCGGGCGGATTTGAGAGTGTAACGGTATGAGTGACATATTGATTTTGAACGGGTGGCTGGTTGATCCGGCTGGCGGGGTGGATGGGGAGCGGGACTTGTTGCTGCGGCATGGGCGGGTGGCTGCGGTGGAGATGCCTGGGGTGTTGCGGGCGGCTAAGGCGAAGGAGACAATTGATGCGAAGGGGATGATCGTGGCGCCGGGGCTGGTGGATGTGCATGTGCATCTGCGGGAGCCGGGGCAGACTTATAAGGAGTCGATCAAGACGGGTACGGCGGCGGCGGCGGCGGGTGGATTTACCAGCGTAGTGGCGATGCCGAATACTTTGCCGGTGAATGATTCGGTGGAGAGGCTAGGGTGGATGCTGGATGCGGCGCGTGGGGCTTGCGTGAAGCTGTTTGCGATGCCGGCGGCTACGTTTGGAAGCAACGGTGAGGAGATCACGGACTATCACGAGCTGCAGAGGGCCGGGGCGGTGGGGTTTACGGATGATGGAAAGCCGGTGCTGCATGATCGCGTGATGCGTGCGGCGCTGGTGGCGGCTGCGGGGATTAGCGTGCCGGTGTCGCAGCATGCGGAGGATACGCGACTGACTGGTGGATGCAGCATGAATGCGGGGCCGGTGGCATTTCGGCTGGGGCTGCGCGGGATGACGGTGGAGGCGGAGTCGAAGATTGTGGAGCGGGATATCCGGCTGTTGAAGGATATTGAGCGGCAGGATGGACTGCGCCCGCATCTGCATGTACAGCATGTGTCGACGGCGAAGGCGATGTCCTTGATACGAGCGGCAAAGGCGGAGGGGCTGCATGTGACGTGCGAGGTTGCGCCGCATCACTTTACGCTGACCGATGAGGCGATTGGAGACTACGACACGAATGCGAAGATGAATCCTCCGCTGCGCAATGATGCGGACCGGTTGGCGATGATTGCGGGGTTGATGGATGGCACGGTGGACTGCATTGCGACCGATCATGCTCCGCATGCGCTGTTTGAGAAGGAGCAGGAGTTTGAGCGCGCTCCGAATGGGATTACGGGGCTGGAGACGGCGCTGGGATTGGCGTTGCGGGTGTTGCATAAGGGCAATGGGATGCCGATCTCGCGGGTGATTGAGTTGATGAGCGCGCAGCCGGCTGGGATTGTCTCGCTTGAAGGGCGCGGGACGCTGAAGGTGGATAGCTTTGCGGATGTGGTGGTGTTCGATCCGGCGACGGAGTGGAGTTTTGAGGCGGCGAAGAGTCGTTCGAAGTCGCGGAATACTCCTTTTGACGGCGCGTCGATGCTTGGTCGGGTTGCGGCTACGATCAGCGAAGGGCGCGTCGTCTTCAAGGGTTGATTCGGCGCAGGTTGGTTTCGGTTATTCGCGTTGCATGATGGCTAGTTCGTTGCCTGCGGGGTCGGTGAAGTGGAAGCGGCGGCCGCCGGGGAAGCTGAAGGTGGGGAGCGTGATTTTGCCACCTGCCTTCAGGATGCTCTGCTCGGTCTCTTCGATATTTTGTGATTCGATTACGGGTAGAGGAGCGCGGGTGCGTTCTGCTGGGTCGGCGTTGAGGCCGCCTTCGGTGCCACTTTGCGAGAAGGCGGCGTAGGTGGGGCCGTAGTCCTGGAAGGACCAGCCGAAGAGGTTGGCGTAGAAGTCCCGGCTTGCAGCCAGCTGTTGAGCTGGTAGCTCAAGGTAGACGATTTTTAGATTGGGCATGGTTGTCCTCACGAGAGCAATGTATCGCTGACTCCTCCATCCGCACCGCCGCGAGGTGGTTAGCGGGGCAGGTAGAGACCGGCGGATCCGGCCTCGCGAGGGACAGGTTCAACATAAAACGAGATGGCATCGACGTCAACGAAGCGCCGTGGACGACCTTAGTGCATGGCGGATGTCTATGAAAGTGCGAGGGCGGTGGAACCAAGGCGAGACGGTTTCGTATAGTGACGCATGAGAACTTTGCGATGGGCGGCGACGCTGGGTTTCGTGGTGATGGTGGGTGTGCAGGTTGGTTTCTGTGCGACTCCCTACGAGGTCGGAATAAGTTCGCGGGTGTTCAAGCCGGCGCATGCACGGAACTGGCGGGGCGCGAAGACTCAGGCGCTGGTGGCGACGATCTGGTATCCGGTGAATGCGGACGGGAAGGTGTATGAGGAGCCGCAGGTGATTGGACCGCCGGATGGGCCTCTGTTTCTTGCGGGTGGCGCGGCGGTGAATGCTCCGATTGCGACTTCGCCGGAGAAGTTTCCGGTGGTGATGCTGTCGCATGGGACGGGTGGGTCGGCGATGCAGTTGGCGTGGCTGGGCACGGTGCTGGCGCGGCACGGATATATCGCAGTGGGGATCAATCATCCGGGGAATAATGCGCTTGAGCCGTATACCGCTGAGGGGTTTGTGTTGTGGTGGGAGCGGGCGACCGATATCAGTGACGCGCTGGATGCGCTGCTGAGTGATGCGACGTTTGGGCCGCATGTTGATGAAGCCCGGATTGGCGCGGCGGGGTTCTCGATCGGCGGCTATACGGTGCTGGAGCTGGCGGGAGCGAGAACGGATCAGGAGAGATTTCTGAAGGCGTGCGAGACCGATCCGACGCTGCACAAGTGCGTGGTGCCGGAGATGAAAAACATGGGCGATCCGGAGCAGATGCTGGCGAAGGTGAGGGCGAGCAGTGCGGAGTCGATGGCGCGTGGAGGTGCGAGCTATCGCGATCCGCGGGTGAAGACGGTGTTTGCGATCGCTCCGGCGGTGGGGCAGGCGTTCGACGCGGATGGATTTCGTGAGGTGACGATTCCGGTGGCGATGGTGGTGGGAGCGGCGGATCCGATTGCTCCTGTTGCGACGAACGCGGGGAGATTTCTGGCGTTGATGCCGAATGCGCACCTGACGGTGCTGCCGGATGGCGTGGCGCACTACACGTTTTTAGATACGTGTACGGGTGTGGGAAAGGCGAAGCTTGGGGTGTTTTGCGGGGATGCTGCTGGAGTGGATCGCGAGAAGGTGCATGCGACCGTGTCGGCGATGGCGGTGAAGTTCTTCGATAAAAATCTGAAGTGAGGAAGTAGAGCGCCCTGCGCGGGCGGCGGTCACTTCGTGACTTGTATACCGGCTTCGCCATGGGCCTCCCGTTGGTCGGCGAAAGAAATCTCCTCGCGACCAACAGAAGCGCCCGGCTGTCCAATGCTCTTCAACCTAGTGGGTGTGGAAGACGGCTTTGTTGACGTCGGGCCAGAACTCTTTGTAGAAGAAGTTGAAGCCGTCGATGATGTCGCTGGTGAGCCACTTCTGACCGACCTTGGTCCAGGTGCGGTAGGTGGTGGGGTAGTAGAGGCTGGAGATGCCGGAGGCTGCGCCGGAGCCGATGACCTCGGCGAAGTTGAAGGTCGCGCCGCCGTCATCTTTGCGGGAGATGAGGACGCGCGAGACGGCGTAGAGAGAGCGTTTGCGGAAGCCGCCGTGGCCGAGGGTATAGAAGCGGTTGTCCTGCTTGAAGATGATGGGGCCGAGGCCGCCTACCCAGAAGTTCTCATCGATGGTGTCGGCGAGGGTGTGCCAGTAGTAGCGGCCGAAGCCGGCTACGCCTTGATGAAACTCGGGGTAGGACTTGCTGTTGAAGGAGATGCCGGCCTGGATGCCGGCGATGAAGAAGGAGGAGTAGTCGAAGGTGTCCTTGCCGGCGATGAGGAACTTGTCCTTTGCGCTCATGGGCGGGAGCTTGGTGTCGGCGGAGACGGAGCGGAAGTTGGGTACGAGGCCTAAGATGCGCTTGGTCTGTTGCGTGCCGTTGGGGCTGACAATGTCGGGATTGTCGGTCTTGACGGGCGGCGGCGGAGTGCTTTGCGGATCGAGCAGGGCGCTGGGGTCGTCGGGGAGATCTGGGGCGGTGATGGTTGCGGGAGCATTGGCGGGGGCGTCGTTGAGATTGGCAAGGCTGGACGACTCGGTGGCGGAGCTCGGCGGGATTGCGCTGGCGAGGAGCGTCTGTTGCGCGTGAAGAGTTACGGGTGCCCCGGAAAGTGAGATCGAGAGTACGGTGCCAAGCAGGAGGCCGGTTAGCCTCAGCTGGCGGAGGTTGTAAAGGGGCATACCATTAAGACGCATATTTTCAAGAATAGACTCTCCACAGGGCACTATTCGTGAAAATAGGCCCGTTTGTGGCGGAACGTCAGGGTCGATAACGTGGATCAGGATTGGAGGATGCCTATTTTTTTGGCGACCGAGGAGAAGGTTTCGAGAGCCTGGTCGATCTGCTCGCGGGTGTGTTCGCTGGTCATGATGGTGCGAATACGGGCTTTACCTTCGGGGACGGTGGGGAAGGCGATGCCGGTGGCCATGACTCCGGCGTCGAAGAGGGCGCGGGAGAAGTCCATGGTGCGTCGTCCATCGCCGATGATGATGGGGGTGATGGGGGTCTCGCTTTTGGGGGTGGTGTTGCCGCCTACGTCGAATCCGGCGCCGGTGAGCTGCTGCTTGAAGTAGCTAGTGTTGGCCCAGAGGCGGGCTATACGTTCCGGCTCATTCTCCAATATGTCAAAAGCGGCGATGCAGGTGGCGGCGACCGAGGGCGGGTGCGAGGTGGAGAAGAGGAAGGGGCGGGCGCGGTGGTAGAGGTAATCGATGAGGTCGCGGCTGCCGCAGACGTAGCCACCGAGGGCTCCGATGGCTTTTGACAGTGTGCCGACCTGGACGTCGACTTTGTCGGTGGCGTGGAAGTGATCGACGGAGCCGCGACCGTTGCGGCCGAGGACGCCTGAGGCGTGGGCGTCGTCGACCATCATGATGGCTCCGTACTTTTCGCAGAGGTCGGCGAGCTTGTCGACGGGGCCGATGTCTCCGTCCATGGAGAAGACGCCGTCCGTGATGAGGAGCTTGCGGCCGGGCTCATTCTGTACCTCTTGCAGGAGCTGCTCGGCGTGGGCGATATCTTTGTGGCGGAAGACTTTGATTTTGGCGCGGGAGAGGCGGGCTCCGTCGATGATGCTTGCGTGGTTGAGCTCGTCGGAGAGGATGAAGTCTTCTTTGCCGAGGATGCTGGAGACGGTTCCGGCGTTGGCGGCGAAGCCGGACTGGAAGACGACGCAGGCCTCGACACCTTTGAAGGCGGCGATCTTTTCTTCGAGCTCCATGTGGATGTGCATGGTGCCGGCGATGGTGCGGACGGCGCCGGAGCCTACGCCGTATTTTTTTGTGGCGGCGATGGCGGCTTCTTCGAGGCGGGGGTCGTTGCAGAGACCGAGGTAGTTGTTGGAGGCGAGGTTGATGACGCGCTTGCCGTCGTAGGTGCAGACGGGGGCCTGCTGGTCGTCGAGCACGCGCAGCTTGAAGAAGGTGCCGCGCTCGCGGAGGTCGTCGAGCTGGGCGGTGAGGTGGGCAAGCTGGGGGCGTCTGGAGGCTGCGGAGGTCATGAAATTATCTTAAACCTTTTGTGGCCGGGCGGTCTCTGGTGCGGAATGAGCATCTTAGGAGATGTGTTGGTTTGCAATCTGCGACTTTTCGTTGCTGAAGCTTATCTCCGAACTAAGAACGAGGATGGCACGATGAACTTTCAATATTCGAGCAAGACTATTGGGGCAATGATGCTGGCGTTGGTGATGCTGGCTGGATGCAAGTCGAAGCAGGATGCTGCGATTGATCAGGCTAAAAAACAGGCAGCGGCTACGGGGCAGGCACAGCAGGTGGTTTCGACCGATGGCAATGGCAATGTGACGACTACAACGGTGCAGCCGCCGGCACAGGGACAGACTGCGCAGGCTGTGACGACGACTACGACTCCTTCGTCTCCAACGGCGACTGTGGCGCCCAACACGCCCGCTACCGCTCCTGGAACTCCAGATCAGACTGCCACGGGACAAGGGGTGACGCCGGGGCAGGTAGATTCTTCAGGACAACCCGTGATGGCACCTGCTCCTGGGGCTGCGCCGATTATTCGGCCGGCAGATGTGAATATTGCTGCGGGGACGAATCTGACGATTCGGATCAATCAACACATCAGTGTGAAGACCAGCCATGCCGGAGACCGGTTTACCGGAGAGGTGGAAGAGCCGGTGGTTGGCCGGGGTGACCGCGTCGTGATTCCGAGGGGTACGCCGGTGAGCGGTGTGGTGGTTGCTTCCCATCGCCGGGGGCACTTCAAAGGGTCTTCGATCCTGGAGTTGAGGTTGACCTATCTCACTCTCAACGGGTCGCGATATGCGCTGGATACTTCCGATTTGACGCGGACGAAGAAGGGCAAGGGCAAGCGGTCGGCGGCGATTATTGGCGGCGGCGCGGGAGCGGGCATGCTCGTGGGCGGCCTCGCGACAGGCGGCGTTGGGCTTCTGGTCGGCGGCCTGGTTGGTGGTGGGGGCGGGACACTCATAAGCGGGTTGACGGGGAATCGGGATATCGAGATTCCGGCTGAATCGATTGTGCGATTCAAGCTGGCGGATAACCTGGTGATTCAGCCATCTTGATCTTTGCTCTAAGGCTGATTTTTACTCAAAGACTCAAGGTAAAAGCTCATCCGGTCTCATGATTGCGGGTGGGCTTTTTTTCTGTCAGTGAAGATGCTTTGCGACGAGGTGGTGGGCCTGGTCTGTGATGTCTGCGTCGCCGCCGCAGCCGGGAAGCCAGTGCATGTCGGGTTCGCGGCGGAACCAGGTGAGCTGGCGCTTGGCGTAGTTGCGATGGCCTTGCTGGGCCTGGGTGACGGCCTGCTCGGGGGTGAGTTCTTTGCGGAGGACGGCGGCGGCTTCCGCATAGCCGAGTGAGGTGAGGGGGCGGCAGGCTTCGCCGTAGCGGGCTATGAGACGACGGGTCTCCTCGATGATGCCGCCGTCGGGCCGTTCGCTGGAAAACATGGCGGCGGCGCGCTGGTTGATGCGTTCGTAGAGGAGGGAGCGGGCGGGGTTGAGGCCGAGGCGCAGGATGCGGTAGCCGGTGAGGGAGTCGCGGCCTTGCTGCCATTGTTCGGTCATGGGAGTGCGCTTGTTGGAGCTGAGGCTTTGACCGGTTGCGAGAGAGACCTCGATGGCGCGTACGACTTTGGGGACGTCGTTGGGGTGAATGGTTGCTGCTGCGGCCTGGTCGAGGCGGGTCAGGATGCGATGCAGATAGGCAGGGCCGCGGGTAGAGGCGATGTTGCGGAGGCGTTCGCGCTGGCCGGGTTTTTGTGGTGGCGCGGGGAAGAGGCCGTCGATGAGGGCTCGGAGATAGAGGCCGGTTCCTCCGGCGATGATTGGGAGGCGGCCTCGTTCGGTGATGCCGGAGAGAGCTTCGCGGGCCTGACGGCTGTAGTCGCCTGCGGTGCAGGACTCATTGGGCCAGGCTATGTCGATCATGAGGTGAGGGACGAGGGCCCGTTCTTCGTGGGTTGGCTTGGCGGTGCCGATCTCCATCTCGCGGTAGACGGCGACTGAGTCACAGCTGATGATCTCGCCGTTGAACTGCTGGGCGAGAGAGAGCGCGAGGGAGGTTTTGCCGCTGGCGGTGGGGCCGACGAGAACGATGAGGGGATGGTCTGGAGGACTCACCACAGACGCCACCAGCCTGCGTGAAAGAGGTTGTGGACGGCGGCGCGGAGAAGACTGAAGAGGAATACGACAAGGGCTAGCAGGAGTAGGCCGCGAATCTGGCGGCGGCGTTCTGTCTGAAGGGGCTCGGTTGGGTTCTGGTGTGCGATGGTGGTAGCCGGAGTTTGATCTGAAGCTCTTCTTGATGATAGATGACAAGGTGCAATCAAGGCTTCGGTACATTTGCTCAAAAGACAGATGGGATGGGATGCTTGAGAGATGATTCTGAAAAAGATGATCTGCGCGGTAGCAGGATTTTTGCTGGCCTGCGGTGTTCCTGTTGTCGCACAGGAGAAGGGTTTGTGGCGTGCGGAGAGTTCTACGGCACAGAATATTACGGGTGATGTGGCCTTCGGCGGGGAGAAGATGTCGATCAACTTTACGAGCTTCGTGGTTGCGCAGATACGTTCTCTCGAGCCAGGCGAGGTGAGCGCAGTCTTCGATGCAGACAGCAGTGCTGGCGGGAGTGGCAATCTCTTCAGGCTGAACATTCCGGCGGCAAAGAAGTTCCTGCACAAGAATACTTTGTGCGGCACTGAAGATGTGCAGTGGATGGCCACTTACGTTGTTGGGCGGTCGTTGAAGATTGCGTTTTTCTCAGGCTCAAAGATGCCGGTATTCGCGTTGAATGAGATCGCAAATTCGACGGATTTGTGCGGCACATTCTCTTATGCGCGGTGAATCAGCGGATTTATGAGCTGAGGCGTTCTACTCCGCTTTGTTCTTCCATGGCTTGGAGCGCGTGAGCCAGACCATCGTCGGAGAAGTAGTTTGAATAGCATCCCACGCACCGGCTGCAGCCTGTTCTGCGCGGGTCCACATGGTGGTATCGGTTTTTTGAACCGCTGCTCTCCAATCCTCAGCTTCCACTAGAGCGAGGGCTAGATTGGCAGCGGTGCAATCCTCTCACCGCTTCCACCGGACTGATGGATGAGTTGCAGAAGCTCCTCGGACCAACCGTTGAAGTGGGCGGTGAGGTAAGGTTCGGTTGCTCTGCGCGGCTCTGGTTATGGGAGGGGCTTGTTGGTGAGGAAGTCGATGCGGAGTTCCAGGTTGGGGCCGTGGAAGTTGGCGGGGAGCGGGGGGAACTGGCCTACGCCGGTGATACCGCCCCAGCAGGCGCGGTCGATGGCCTGATCCTGGCTGCTGCCGTCGAGGTTCATGGCGGCGATGCGGCCGTCTGGGAGGATGGTGAAGCGGATGAGGGTCTCGCCTTGTTTGTTGAGGGGCGGACGGGCCTCTTCGGGGATGAGTGGGATCCAGTTGCGCTTGATGTCGCCGAGGATGCGACGGATGTAGGGGCCGAAGTCAACGCCCTGCGTGTCGGAGAGGATCTCGGCTCCGGTGCCCATGCCGGCGCGTCCACTGGATTGGCCTCCGCTGTAGTCGCCGGCGCTGCCGTGGTCGCGGGCGGCGTTTTGCGCGGCCTGGCGGATGGCGTCGCCTGCGGTCTGGTTAGGGTTGCCAAAGTTGGGCCGGGTTGGAACGGGTTTTGGCGCTTCCACGAGGGCCTGCTGGGCGGGTTGCTGCGTAGGCTGAGGCTGCGGGGCGGGGGGCAGGGGCGTCGCCGGTTGAGGTGGCGCAGGCTGAGTGACGGGTGGCGCAGGAGTCGGTGCCGGGGGTGCTGCTGGAGTTGGTGGAGCGGCCTTGCGCATCGCCTGCAACTGCTTCAATATCTTCTCATCTACGACTGGTTGTGCTGGTCGTGCCTTGGGGGTTCTGGGTGCGATTTTGGAGAGGTTCGCCGGGTCTTCGAGGCGGGTCAGCTGCTGCTCGCGTTCTTTGAGCACCTGGGCGGGGCTGATGAGGCGGGGCTGGTGAAAGAGTACGCGGGGGCCATAGAAGAGGAACCAGACGATGGCCAGGTAGATGATGATGGAGATGTAGATGGACTCGCGGAAGCGCGCCTTGGAGCGCTCGTCGTCGAGAGAGTCCAGCAGGTGAATAAGCTCACGCTCGTCGAGTTCGCCGAAGCGGCCGGTGCGCACCTTTACGGGCTGGTTGGGCGGTGCGGAGTTGGGCGGAGTCTCGAGTAGGGGCATGGGCTATGTGGTCTGACGGCTACGGGGGGCGAAAGTTTCGTGTGGGATGGATTGTGACACTCCCGGCAGGATGCACCGGGTTGCATAGTCCTCTCTATTTTCTCATCTTTGATGCTTGTATTGGGAAAAGAAGCGTCTCTGGAAACTTTCGGACAGACAGGCGAAACCGTAGACTGGGAGGGTGACTCTAAGATTTGCGCCCGATGTTCGTGCCGTTGTGCTGACAATCAGCGACAGCTGTTCTCGCGGGGAACAGATGGACTTATCGGGGCCCGCTGTGTGCGAGCTGCTGGAAGATGCCGGGGTGGGACAGGTGTTGAGCGAGATGTTGCCGGATGAGGTCGATCAGATTGCCGAGGCGTTGAGGCGTAACGCGAAAGTTGTAGACCTGATTGTGACGACCGGAGGAACCGGACTGGCGAAACGCGATGTGACGCCGGAGGCTACGAGGATGGTCTGTGAGCGGCTGGTCGATGGGTTATCGGAGCGCATGAGAGCCGACGGGCTGCTGCAGACGCCGCTGGCAGCGTTGAGCCGTGCGGTTTGCGGGACGCTGGGGGATGCGCTGATCGTGAATCTGCCGGGGAGCCCGTCGGGCGCGAAGAGTTCGCTCGCGTCAATTCTGCCGGTGTTGCCGCATGCGCTGGATTTGCTGGCGGGGCGCACGGCTCATCATGCATTCACAGAAAGCGATCAGCATGGAAGGGCCGACGACAATTAGTTAGAATGAGAAGGACCCCGTGAAGATCTCTCCTGTTGCACTTCTGCATAAGTTGAATGTCGTGATGCTTGCGGCACTGAAGCCGCTCGGCGTGTGGGGTATCGGCGCGCTGGCGGTGATCGATTCGGCGGCGATTCCGGTGCCGATCGATGCGCTGCTGATCGATTACGTGGTGCACGATAAGTCGCGTTTTCTGCTTTATTGCTTTATGGCGGCAGTGGGTTCTGCGATCGGAAGCCTGTTGCCGTACTACCTGGGGCGCGCGGGTGGGGAGCTGTTTCTGCTGAAGCGGATCAACCGGCAGAGGTATGAGCAGATGCGGGACAGGTTCGCGAAGCAGGAGTTTCTCGCGATCATGATTCCTGCGATGATGCCGCCGCCAACGCCGGTGAAGCTGTTTGAGTTTGCTGCGGGCGTGTTCGAGATGAAGCTGCTGTGGTACTTCAGCGCGATCTGCATCGGGAAGTTTATTCGTTTTTTGATCTGGGCCATTATCGCGATCACGTATGGGCCTGCGATTCTGCGTACGATTACGCACGCGATTCATCAGCACCTCGCGTATGTGCTTGGGTTCAGCGGCATTCTGATTGTGTTGTTGCTGGTGTACGTGTTGCGGAAGGTGTTCGACCGGCGGCGGGGGACGACGCTTCCGGTGGAAGAGAATTAGGGCTGGGCCGCATCAGCTAATGCTGGATGCGGCCGTCCATCTCCATGCGGACGATGCGTCGGTCGTTGTTGAAGTAGACGGCGCCTGAGAGTGGGGGCTTTTCGCGGCCGGCCAGGAATGGCGTGTCGTAGAAGAAGCGCAGATCGCGGAAGGTGACGGTGGTGAGGCCTTCTTCGTTGGTTCCGATGTCGGTGACTACGGGAAATTGCGACCAGTCGAGGTAGGCTTCGCCGAGCCAGCTCTGTTTGGCTACGAGGGTGGCCAGGGTGGTGGGGGGCTTGTAGATGATGTCGGCCTGGGTGCTGGTGGTGACGGCACTATTGAGAGTGTCGATTGTGGCGAGCTGGTAGAACTGTGGAGTTTCGGCGATTGTCTGCCAACGAAAAGGATTGATGGGGTAGGGGCTGGCGAAGACGCGTGAGACCGGCGCTTCGCTGTAGTCGGTGGATAGGGCGAGTTGGAGCGCCTTGGCGTGTTCTACGAAGCGGAGGGTCCAGAGGGCGGCGATGGCGAGGAGGGCGAAGATGGCCCAGCCTCGTCCGCGGAACGCTTGTTTGCGTGCGCCTACTTCGCTGTTGATGAGCCCGAAGAGGGAGGGTGCGATGAGAGCGGCAAGCAGGAGGAGAAAGATGATGGGTTCGAAGATGAAGACGATGGAGCCGGCGTACCAGTGGGGGTTGAAGGGAAAGAAGGGTCGGATGCCGTAGTTGTTTGTCCAGTCGAGCAGGAGGTGGCTGAGCAGGGCAATGAGGGAGAAGCAGTAGAGCAGGCCCCAGCGGATGGGGGCGTGGTGATGGGGTAGTGGGGTGGTGGTGGGGTCGTACGGAAGGGTGGGTTCGGGTTGCTTACGGGTTTCGTTGCGGCGGCTTCGCCAGCGGTGGAAGAGCCAGACGCCGCCGACGATAACGGCGGCTTCGAGGGGGATGCCGAGGAGGGTGTGGGTCCAGCCGCGATGATGCTGGAAGGCTGCGAGTGGGCCGCGGATCGACCAGAGGGTGTCGAGGTCGGGAGCTTCGGCGGCGAGGGTCATCGCTACGGTGGCGTAGGCTGCTTTGCGATTGAAGCCGGCGCGGGAGAGGACGGCTCCGGTCATGAGGTGGGTGATGGGTTCCATGCTGATGCGATGTTAGCTTGTTTCGAGGCTATGTCCTGCCGGACGGGCCCACTGCGCGTGGGGCGGGCGTTCGCACGCCTCTTTAGAGCTTCGCGTGGTCCTCCCGTTGGTCGGGCTTATGCTCATGCCGACCAACGGGAGGGCCTATGCAACTCGGCCCTACCAAGATCGGTATACAAGTCACGAAGTGACCGCCCCACGCGCAGTGGGCCCGTCCGGCAGGACATGAGCTTGGTAGAATCAAGTTGTCTATGCCTACTTTGACCGCGCTCTCACCAGAGATTCTTGCCAAGTATCAGCCCGTGATTGGGCTGGAGGTTCACGTTCAGCTTTTGACCAAGTCGAAGGCGTTTTGCGGGTGCGTGAATAAATATGGGGGAGAGCCGAATACGCATTGCTGTCCGACCTGCCTCGGTTTGCCGGGAGCGCTGCCGGTGTTGAATCGCAGAGCGGTGGAGTTCGCGGTGCTGGCGGCGAAGGCGATCAACTGCGAGATTCGCGAGACGAGTATCTTTTCGCGGAAGAACTATTTTTATCCGGATTCGCCGAAGGGATACCAGATTTCGCAGTTTGACAAGCCGATTGCGGAGCATGGATGGATAGAGGTCCCGGCGGGCGTCGCTACAGCCGCAGGCGCTGCGAGCGGCGCGGCGGTGATAAAGCGGATCGGCGTGACGCGGCTGCATATGGAAGAAGATGCGGGGAAGAGCATTCACGATGGGTTTGCGGATTCGGTGTCGAAGACTTATATCGACTTGAACCGCTGCGGGACGCCGCTGGTGGAGATCGTGAGTGAGCCTGATCTGCGGACGGCGGATGAGGTGTTTGAGTACCTGACGAAGCTGAAGGAGATTCTGCTCTACACCGGCGTGAGCGATTGCAATATGGAGGAAGGCTCGTTGCGGTGCGATGCGAACGTGAGCGTGATGCTGAAGGGTGCGAAAGAGTTTGGAACGAAGGCTGAGGTGAAGAACGTCAACAGCTTCCGGTACATTCGCGCTGCGGTGGAGTACGAGATCGAGCGCCAGATTGGAGTGCTTGAAGACGGTGGGCGGGTGGTGCAGGAGTCGCGGCTGTGGAATAACGCGGAGGGGCGGACCTACTCAATGCGGAGTAAGGAGCAGGCGCACGACTACCGGTACTTTCCGGAGCCGGATCTGCCGCCGCTGGTGGTTGGGGCAGAGTGGCAGGCGGAGATTTTGAAGATGATGCCGGAGCTGCCGGAGGCTCGGCGGGCGCGAATGATTGCAGAGTATGAGATCTCGGCGCAGGACGCGGCTACACTGACGGCGACGCGTGAGTTTGCGGACAAGTTTGAAGATGCGGCGAAGAAGGCGAAGAGCCCTCGGCGTGTGGCGTCGCTGCTGACGAGCGAGTTGACGATGCGGCTGCGGGCGGCGGGGCTGGAGTTGGAGCAGTCGCCGGTGTCGATGACGGGTGTGGTGATGGCGGCTGACCTGGCGGAGTCGGGTGAGCTGTCGAGCAAGATGCTGAAGCAGTTGCTGGACAGTGCTTTTGAGAAGAACGAAGACTTTCCTGTTGTGTACGAGCGGGAGAAGCCGCAGCAGATCTCGGATACGGGCGCGATTGAGGCGATGATCGATGAGGTGATCGCAGCGAACGCTAAGCAGGTGGAGCAGTATCGTGGGGGGAAGAAGACGGTGGCTGCGTTCTTTGTCGGACAGGTGATGAGGCTGTCGAAGGGACAGGCAAATCCTGCGCTTCTGAATGAGTTGGTGGGGAAGAAGCTGGATGCGTTGGGACCGCTGTAAGGATAGTGTCCTGCCGGACGGGCCCACTGCGCGTGGGGCGGGCGTTCGCACGCCTTTTTAAAGCTTCGCGTGGTTCTCTCGTTGGTCGGGATCAGCATGTGCCGACCAATGGGAGGACCTGTGACTATCATCCTGCCGAGACCGGTATATGCGTCACGAAGTGACCGCCCCACGCGCAGTGGGCCCGTCCGGCAGGGACATGGTTTCTAATGAGCAGATGCCATTGTCTCTATCCAGAAGCTTCTACCGGGGGGTGTGTGTGAGTATTCTGCTTGCTCTCTTTGGGTGCCGGAGCGAGGCTCCGTATGTTGTGCCGGAGGAGCCTATGCCAGCGAACACTGTGATGCTGTCGCAGATGATGCGGGAGCTTGCGGCTACGCCTGGATTTACCGATGCGATGCTGGCGCAGCTGGATAAGAGTGGGAAGAAGGGCCCGGCGTTGATGACGCCAGCGCTGGTGAAGCGGCTTCGCGAGTTGATCCTCGGGCGAGACTGGCAGGGCCTCGACCGGTTTCCAGGATGGACGATGCAGGCGATCAATCCCACGGTGAGAGTTGCTGGCCGCGTGGTTGCCAAGGATCAGGGTGTAACGGATGTTGCGGCTCGGCATCCGGGCGCGCCTGCTGGTTTGGAGGCAGCGAAGAGCGCGGTGACCACGGGGCAGATTAAGGACTATGTCGATCTTGGCGACTATTCGCTGGAGAGGGCTGAGGTGGTGAATCTGGACACACCGTCGAAGCTGCCGGGGTTCACTACGGATGAATTGGTAGGCGAGCTTGGCGCTGGCGTGGTTCGGGGAGATGGGGCGAATGCGACGCTTGCGCCGATGCATGCTGAGAGTCAGAGGCTAGCAGATGTGCTGAACCGGCTCAGTCTGAATGGGCTGGATGGTTCTGCTCCTGTGGAGGTTACAGTTGAGGGGCAGGGTGCGAAGACGCCCCAGGATCTTGTGAAAGCGCTGATGGCTACCGGGCACACGGTGGTGGTGGCAGATGCGCGGTACTTTGCCAACTTCGGGCACTTTCATTACAAGGGGCAGGATGTGATGATGCCGTTTTGGGTGAACTCTCAGATTCGAGTTCCGGGGACGAGGCGTCCGCTGCTGGTTCCGGTGAGTCATGCTGAATATGAGTGGGAGGTTCGCGGGCCGAAGGTGAATGCGAATGTGAGTTGGTACTTCGGCATCGACGGCAAGGCGGAGTTTCGCACGATGGATACGCAGGATCAGCCTTGGGTGCTGGGGCGTCATGCGCATGAGTATCGTGATGCGGATGCGGTGGAGGTGACGCGGCTGGTGGGGAAGATGGCGGTTGCGTATGTGCATCAGCATCTTGCGCGGCCGGAGCTTCCGTTTGGCGGGTACTATCCGCTTGGCGTTTGCCAGGACGGTGTTGCGGCGATTGAGAGGAAGATGACGGGGAAAGACACTCTGTTTCCCAACACTGCGGATGGAGCACTGTTTGATGATCCACGCGATGCGGAGATCAATCAACTGATCAAGGCTATTCCGAAGGACCGGGAGGGAGGGGTGCCGGAGCCTGCGCGGATCTTCGGTTCGTTGCCGACTGCTGATTTCAACGCGATTACGATTCCGGGGTTGGCCGCCGATCTTGAGAGTGTGCATGCTGCCTGGCAGGATGGGTCACTGGAGCGGACTCCCTCTTGGATACGGAAGGTGACGTTGAGAGTTGTCGGCGTGGCAGCTTTGGGGACGCTGGCAGGAGTTGTGGTGTGGCGAAGAAGGCGAAATCGCTGAAGGCTGATTGGTATCGTTTGAAGTGTAGTGAGGGCTTGATGATGCAACGTTGCGGTGGTCTTGAAGCCTCTTAGTGTGAGGAGGAACTCTATGACTACGAAGAAAGCAACGGCTAAGAAGTCGGGGAGTAAGAAAGCAACTTCAAGGAAGACGGCTGTGAAGAAGGCTTCTGCAAAGAAGGCCATCAAGAAGAGTTCGACGCGAAAGTACAGTCCTTCGGCCAGCAAGAACGTCGAGACTGAGATGCGCGAGATGAAGAAGGGTACGCTGAAGAGTGGTCGCAGCGGGAAGAAGGTGACCAATCCGAAGCAGGCAATTGCGATAGGTTTGTCGGAGGCGCGGAAGGCCGGTAAGAAGGTTCCGCCGCCGCCGAAGAAAGGGTAAGGATGACTGAGGTCGAGAGGTATCGCGCGATGCTGGAGGTCGCGCTGGAAGAGGCCCGTACCGGGCGGAACGAGGGTGGTGTTCCGATCGGTGCGGCGTTGTTCGATGGGGAGGGCAAGCTACTGGCGTCGGGAAGAAATCGTCGGGTGCAACAGGATGACCCGTCGGTGCATGGAGAGACCGATGCCTTTCGACGCGCGGGCCGGCAGCGGTCTTATAAGGACAAGGTGATGGTGACGACACTTGCTCCTTGCTGGTACTGCAGCGGGCTGATTCGACAGTTTGGGATTCGCACTTTGGTGGTCGGGGAGAGCAGGAACTTTTCCGGCGGAGTGGAGTGGCTGAAGGAGCTTGGCGTGAAGGTGATCGATCTTGACTCGCAGGAGTGTTCGGACTTGCTGACCGGATTTATTGCGGAGAAGCCTGAGATCTGGAATGAGGACATCGGGGAAGAGTAAAGGCTTCCCTGGCAGAGATCGCTCTCGCGTGAAGATGCTCTTCGATGTGGAATGATAGAGAGATGGGAATTGAGTCAGAGAGCGGATTTGGCTGCAGCGTATGTGGCGAGCGTCATGTTTTGTCTTTGAGCTATAGCGTCAAGGCTCCGTTGGCCGTGGGTGCGATTCCGGCGGAGGAGCTGGATCAGCGAGTGGTGATCACTCCCGATCAGTGCGTGATCGACGGCAAAGATTTCTATCTGCGCGGACGCATTCTGGTGCCGGTGATTGGACTGGCGGAGCCGTTTGTCTGGGGGATTTGGGCTGAGGTGAGTCCGAAGAACTTTGTGCGGTCGAATGAACTCTGGACCGTTGAAGGACGAGAGAAGGAGCCTGCGTTTCCGGGCTGGCTGAATTCGCAACTGCCGGTGTTTGGCGATACCTGCAACCTTGAAGTGAGCGTGCAGACGCAACCCGTTGGGCAGCGGCCGCAGTTTATGATTGTGGATCCGGACCACCCGCTGGCAGCGGAGCAGAGGAATGGGATCACGATGGAGCGGGTGGAAGAGATTGCGGTGAGGATGCTGCATCCGGGCTGATTCAGTTAGCGTCCTGCCGGTCGGGCCCGCTGCGCTTGCCAACCCACGAACGTAGACCTGTTCGCGGAGCCCCGATTCGGGCGGTTACTTCGTGACTTGCGTACGTTTTGTTGGCCGGCGCGGCATTAGATTGCTGAGGGTTGGCGACGTGTGGTGAGGCCGAACCAGACCATGCCGCCAAGGATGTAAGCGAGATATACGTACAGCAGCCAGTTGTAAGGGCGCTCGGGTACTGGGTAGAGGGTTCCGGCGAGTGCGAGGACGATGGCGAGCGTGGTGGCGGTGGAGAGGATCAGCGAGGCGCTGGTGAGGTGGTGGTTGCGCTTGAGGTAGAGGGGGAGCGCGATCGCGGCGAGACCATAGGTGGTGAGGAAGCCGTAGACGGCGAGGGAGCCCATCCAGCCATAGATGTCGGTTCCGGCTACGCCGCGGAGGGCGAGGACTGTTACAGGGAGCGCGGTGAGGATGCCTGAGACGAGGACCGCTGAGCCTGGGGTGGCGTTCTTGCGGTGGGCCAAACCAAGTCGCTGGTGGACGAGGCCGTTGTGGCCCATGCGCATGAGGACGCGCGCGGCTGCGGTGATGCAGGCGAGGGTGCAGGCGAACATGCTGACGAGAGCGCCGAAGTCGATGAAGGGGCCGAGGGGGGTGACGCCGGCGAGTGTGGCGAGGACGCGCATGGGTGCGGTGGATTCGCCGAGGTTCTGGTGGGCGGTGTGCATGCCGAGGGTTTCGAGATAGGCGCAGAGGATGAAGAAGAGGCCGGTGAAGACGGCGCTCTGGATGACGGCGCGGGGGATGGTGCGGAGCGGGTTGGAGGCTTCCGCGCCGAGGGTGGTGGCGCTCTCGAAGCCGACGAAGCTGAAGAGGGCGAGGACGACGCCGAGACGGACTCCGGAGGCAGTGACGCCTTGCAGGTGGAACTGGACGTGGTCGATGTGGAGGCCGTTGTGCCAGAGCAGGAGCAAGAGGACGACGGCGATGAGCGCGACGGAGGTGGCTTCGATCCAGAGCATGAGGCGGGCGGAGACCTGCACGTCGCGATAGGCGATGAAGGAGGAGACGCCGACGCAGAGGATCGCGAGGAGGAAGGTGGGGGCCGACTTGCCGGTGATCGAGAGGAGGAAGACGTTGGCGTAGTTGATGAAGCCTCCGGCTACCGAGGCTCCTGTGGCGATGTAGGCGAGCAGGAGTGCCCAACCCGCGATGCCGCTGATGGCTGGTGGGAGGGACGAGGTGGCGTAGGTATAGAGCGAGCCTGAGCAGGAGGTGTAGCGGGCGAAGCGGCTGATGCAGAGGGCGATGAGCAGGATGGCGGCCGTGGCGAAGAGGTAGGCGAGCCAGGTTCCGTTGCCGGCGAGGACGAAGACCAGCGGAATGGTCATGGTCGGGGTGGTGGTGGGAGCGATGGTGGAGATGGATTGGGCGAGGGTCTCCATCGGCGAGAGGATGTTCGCGCGCAGACCGGCAGGAGGAGCGAGGGAGGCTTCGGATTCGGCGACTTGCTCCATTGTGCTTGACCCTTCTTGCGTCGATGGGAACGGAGATGCGGATGCTGAAGCGTTGCCGGATGTTCGAGGCAGAGCTGCTGGTGGATGGAACGATGATAGGAGTTAGATCGAGGATAGCTGAAGTTGGCAGGAGCGCGAAGGGGTATCTTGTGCGGGGTGTCGATGACGGTGAGTCTGCCGCAATTGAACGCAGAGGCTGGTTTGCCGGAAAGGGCTAGCTTGTTGCTGCGGTGGAACTCTTCAGAAGAGTGAAAAGGAGGTCTTCAAAGTCTCAAAATGGGTGTAAGCTTTCGGGCGGGTCCCCCACACACAAAATCTATGAGGTACGACCATGAAGGCGTTCGCACGTTGTTTTGTCGCTTTGGTACTTACAGCTATTCCGCTCAGCGGGCTGGCACAACAGTATTACAGTCATGTCGGAGTCGTTCGGGCTGTGAAGCTCCGGATATTGCCGGGTAAGACGAAGGAGTTTTACGAAGCGTTTGCTTATGCGCCTAAGGTCTTTGAGGCGGAAAAGGCAGCCGGGATCATCACGGGATACCAGATCTACAGCTCAGTGAACTACGAGGGGCCGGAGAAGTGGGATGTGATGTATGTGATCTTTTTCAAGAATATGGCGACACTGGATACGTCCGCGGATCTGGCCGAACCTGTTATTGCCAAGGTGTATGGCTCGCCCGAGAAGAGAGCCGAGGTGCTCAGGATGAGGGCGGAGAGCACGGAGGTGGTTTCGAGCGAGCTGGTTCGCGAGATTCAACTGAAGCCGCTGCCATAGACCGAAGCTCGGAGCGCCTGCCGCGGCTACTTCTTGTCTGACGACGAGGAGGCTGCTGCAGGCGCTGCTGCTGGGGCGGACGGAGCGGTGGCCGGAGAGCTGCTGCTGGAGTCGGTGCTGGACTTGGAGTCACCAGACTTGGAACCACCAGACTTCGAATCGCCCGCCTTGGAGTCGCCGGATTTCGAGTCACTGACGCTTGATCCTGAGCCATTGCCATTGCTCGAGGACTTTGGTTTGGCGTTGCCGTAGCCGTCGGCGTACCAGCCGCCGCCTTTGAAGCTAATCGCTGGGGCGGAGATGACACGCTCCAGGTGGCCGCTGCAGTGAGGGCAGACGGTGATCTCGGGGTCGGAGAACTTCTGGATCTTTTCCGTGTGCTTGTGGCAGGTGGTGCATTCGTATTCGTAGAGCGGCATGTGTTCTTTCTCTGTTTCTTACTTGATGGGATGCGGGACGAGGCTTGAAGATGCGATCTCAGGCCTCATCCGGTGATGGAGCGTTAGAGTTTGCCTAGTTCGATGAGGCGAACGCTGGCGATGGCTTCTACTTTGCGCAGGGCTTCGACGGCGGCGGTGGCCGAGGCGGCCTTGGAGACGTCGATCTGAACTACGGCGAGGGCTTGGCCCTGCGGGACGCGATGGCTTTGCGTGGAGTTGGCGCGGCCCAGGGCGAAGTTGGCGATGTTGACCGAGTGCTCGCCGAGGATGGTGCCGATGCGACCGACGACGCCAGGGACGTCGTGGTTGCGAATGGCGACGAGGGTGCCGTGGAGCGGGGCTTCGATGTCGATGCCGTCGTAGCTGAGCAGGCGGGGTGAGTTGCCGTGGAGGACGGTTGCGGAGGCGCTGGCGTCGCCTTGGGAGGAGTGAAGGACGATCTTGAGGACCGAGCCTGCGCCGCCGATGGTGAACTCCTTCTTATCCTCCTGAATGCGGATGCCGCGCTCGGCTGCGATGGCGGCGGCGTTGATGCGGTTGGCGGTGCTGCCTCCGTCTGCTCCCGAGAAGATGCCGGCGATGGCGGCGTTGCGGATGAGGTCGGTTTTGCCGGAGGCGATGCGGCCGGTGTAGGAGATCTTGATGTTTTCGAGATTGCCCGGGGTCGCGTGCGCGAGGAATTGACCGAGGCGTTCGGCCATCTCGATATAGGGGGCGATCTCCTTGTACTCCTCGTGCGAGAGGGAGGGGAGGTTGACGGCGTTCTGGACGACGCCGAGCTTGAGGTAGTCGCGGACCTGCATGGCGAGCTGGATGCCGATGGCCTCCTGGGCTTCGTCGGTGGCGCCGGCGATGTGGGGGGAGAGGAGGACGTTGTCCAGATTGTAGAAGGGCGATTCTTTGAGCGGCTCCTGGTGGAAGACGTCGAGGGCTGCGCCGCCGACGTGACCGGATTTGATGGCGTCGGCGAGGGCCTGCTCGACGATGAGCTCGCCGCGGGCGCAGTTGATGATGCGGATACCCTTCTTCATGATCTTGATCGAGGTCGCGTTGATGAGGCCTTCGGTCTGGGTGGTGAGGCCGACGTGGAGGGTGAGGTAGTCGGAGGCTTTGAAGATCTCGTCGATGGGGACGAGGGTGACGTTGTTCTCGCGGGCGATGACGGGGGCGACGAAGGGGTCGTAGCCGATGATCTCCATGCCAAAGCTGGCGGCGCGGCGGGCTACTTCGAGGCCGATGCGGCCCAGGCCGACGATGCCGAGGGTCTTGCCGCGGAGTTCCTGGCCTTGCAGGGTTTTCTTGTCCCACTTGGCTTGGTGCATGGTGGCGTTGGCGCGGGGGATGGAGCGGGCGAGGGAGATCATGAGGCCGAGGGTGAGTTCGGCGACGGCGACGGCGTTGGCGCCGGGGGTGTTCATGACGACGATGCCGCGATGGGTGGCGGCGTCGGTGTTGATGTTGTCGACGCCTACTCCGGCGCGGCCGATGACGCGGAGCCTGGGCGCGGACTCGAGGAGCTTGGCGTCGGCCTGAACGGCGGAGCGGACGACGAGGGCGTCGGCATCGGCTAGTTCGGCGGCGAGGCCGTTCTTAATCTGGTCGGGGGTTACGATCTGCCAGCCCGGTTCTTGTTGGAAGACGGCGAGGGTTGCAGGGGAGACTTTTTCGGCGAGAACGATCTTCATGGACCTTCTAATTCCTCTTCTTCTTGCTTATGGGCAAAGTGGCCGCTACGGCGGTTTGGGATGGGAAGACACGAACGACGCTGTAAGTCTCCAGTGTACTTGGGATTGGGCTATGGCCGAGGAACGACGCCTCGCGTGGGTTGCGGTGAATAGCCTCCGGGTACCTCCCCCTCCTGGGTCTTTTCTGCGCAAAGTATTTATTCTTCTATGGTTAAGTCTGGACTTCCTTTGGGCTTCAAGTGGACTTCAAGGGTAAAGTCTTGATTCTAGAGCGTGTGCTTTTGCAAGGTATTGGATCGACATGGGTTATGGTAATTTTTGGTCTCTCCCTTTCAGGTTAAAAGGCAAAGCCCCTCGCCTGTGGCTGGGGCTTTGTCTCTTCCTCTATTTTACCGGATGCGGTGAAACTCATGCGCCAAGGCGATCCGATTTGTTTCGTGAGGTTTAGCTTGTTTTTGGGCTTGACAGGGTTATGAGGGTGTCCTGCCGGATGGGCCTCCTGCGCGCAGGGCGGTCACTTCGTGACTTGTATACCCCTTCGGTTTGACGCTCCCGTTGGTCGCGAAGGGAGATGATTCCGACCAACGGGAGGACCACGCGAAGCTCTAAAGAGGCGTGCGAACGCCCGCCGAATCGGGGTCCCCACAAACAGGTCTTCGTTTGTGGGGTGACTAAGCGCAGGAGGCCCGTCCGGCAGGACATGATCTTCTAAAGAAAGAAGTGGGGGACGAAGGAGCTCAGGTTGTCGGTGATGGGGTTGAAGGATTCGCGGACGCCGAGGCCGCAGCAGTCCTGGTCGATCATCCACAGGCCTAGGACGGTGTGGCGATGGTCGAAGACCGCGTCAGGGGCGAGGGCCTGGATGATTTGTCTGCCGTTGTAGGGGCCAGGGGTGGTGGCGATGGCAGAGCCTTCGCGGACGAGAGTGATGTTGGCCCCTTCGCGGGACATCAGCGGCTTGCGGACGTAGTTGCGAAGCTGGGCTGCGTTGGGGTCGTCGGCGAAGTGGGATTCGAGGAGCAACTCGTGATTCGGATAGAGCTGCCAGAGGATGGGCAGGATGCCCTTGTTGGAGAGAAGCATCTTCCAGATGGGCTCGATCCATCGGGTGCTGGGGTAGGTGTCGATGGCGTGTGGGCCGAACTCCTCCTGAAGCATGGCCTCCCAGGGGTAGAGCTTGAAGATGGAGAACATGGGCTGCTCGTCGGGGTCGAGGAAGAGCTGCTGCTCGTCATTCCAGCCGATCTCGTTCATGAACATCTGCAGGGTTTCGAGGCCGGCTTGCTGGGCGGTGTCGCGGAGGTAGGTGATGGTGAGCTGGTCTTCGGGGTTGTCGAGCGCGGCGAAGTAGATGGGCTTGGAGAGGTAGGGGTCGACGTCCTTCCATTTGGCGATGAGTTTTTCGTGGAGGGAGTTGAACTG
Organism: Edaphobacter lichenicola; assembly: GCF_014201315.1. Lineage (NCBI taxonomy): Bacteria > Pseudomonadati > Acidobacteriota > Terriglobia > Terriglobales > Acidobacteriaceae > Tunturiibacter > Tunturiibacter empetritectus. Next base: position 801,957 of record NZ_JACHDY010000002.1, on the reverse strand, counting down.
GTCCGGCTTGGCGGAGACGAGGGAGGATGGCATGTCTTTGAGCCAGTGCCACTGGACTACTGCGGCTTCGAGGAGGGAGGTGGGGGTGTCGGCGTTGTACTCGAGGAGCTTGGGTGCGTGGCCGCTTTGTGCGCCGGCCCAGCTCAGGTCGAAGCGGCCGTAGAGGGCGGGTGGCTCGTTGTTCCAGGCCCACTCGATGGCTTCGATGGCGAAGGCGGGGATGTCGAGTTCGGCGTAACGCTTCTGGTCGATGATGTGCTGCGCGGCTGCGAGGCACATCTCCTGGAGAGTGTTGCCGGCGGCTTCGAGGGTGTCGATTTCGGCGGAGGTGAAGCTGTAGGCGGTGGACTCGTCCCAGTAGGGCTGGCCGTTTTCGAGGGTGTGGAAGGTGAGGCCGACGGACTCGACTTTTTGCTGCCAGTTGTCGCGGGGGGTTAGAGTGATGCGCTGCATGAGTCTCCTGTTTCGTTTTTGCCAGGCTATTCGCCGGCTGAAGCGCCGCCGTGGGCGCCGCTGCCCTCTCCGCCTTCGCCATGGAAGGAGCTGCCGAAGCCTCCGCGGATTGTGACGCCTGAGCGGTTGGCGTAGCTGCGACCGGAGACAGGAGCGTATCCTCCGCCGCCGGCTACGCTCCCGAGGCCATAGTCTCCCCAGCCGCCGTAGTAGTAGCGGTAGGGGATGATGACGGGGAGGAAGCTGCCGTGGCCATCGGGGCGTTGCTGCGCGCCCTGTTGATTGGCGGGAAGATTGGCGCAGAGGCTGTCGTCTACGACGTGGTTGTTCTCGTCGACGCAGCGCTGCATCTCGGGCTTCTGGCAGCCGGTGAGCATGGAGAGGGCGGCTGCAGCAAGGAGTGGTGCGGCGACTTGGGTTGAGCGGCGCATAGCGAGTGGTGGCTTGTTGTTGAAAGAGTAGCAGGCGGCTACTTCGATTTCGGGACGATTTTTATATCAGGCCACTGTTTGCCGGTGAGGAAGATGTCGTCTTAGACTGGCTCGGCGGAACGGAGAAGACGCGGCTGGGAGGTTTTGGAATGAGAACAAATGCGCTCAACATGGGGCGACTTGCGGATCTGCATACGACGATGAATGGCTATGTCGAACGCGGGGATATTCCGGGCATCGTTACGCTGGTTGCTTGCGGTGAGGAGGTTCAGGTCGATGTGATGGGCCGGATGGCTGTCGACGGAGAGGAGCCGATGCGGCGAGATACGATCTTCCGGATTGCATCGATCACGAAGCCGATTGCTGCGGCCGCAACTATGATTCTGGTCGATGACGGCAAGCTTCGGCTGGACGATTCGGTGGAGCGGTGGCTGCCTGAGCTTGCGAATCGCAGGGTGCTCCGCCGCATGGATTCACCTCCCGACGACACGGTGCCTGCTAATCGCTCGATCACGGTGCGCGACCTGTTGAACTCTACATTCGGGTTCGGCAGCGTGATGGCTAGGCCGGGAACTTATTGGATTCAGCAGCTGATTCGTGATGGGAATCTTGGGGGCGATGGGCCGCCGCAGCCGTCGCTGACGCCCGGAACGGATGAGTGGATGCGCAGGCTGGGGGAGTTGCCGCTGATGTATCAGCCGGGCGAGCGGTGGCTCTACAACACCAGCTGCGACGTACTGGGTGTTCTGGTGGCGCGTGTTTCGGAGAGGTCGTTCGGAGGGTTTCTGCGCGAGCGGTTGTTTGATCCGCTGGGCATGAAGGACACGGGGTTCAGCGTTCCTGCGTCGAACCTTGATCGTCTGCCCGGTCTTTACTCGTTCAATCATGAGAGCAGGAAGTTGGAGGAGTTCGACAGTATGCGGGACAGCGAATATAGCCGGGCGCCAGCGTTTGAGTCGGGTGCTGGTGGGTTGGTCTCGACTGCGGATGACTACTATGCGTTCTGCCGGATGATGTTGAACAAGGGGGTGTGCGGGCGAGAGCGTGTGCTGACGGAGGCGTCCGTTGAGGCGATGACGAGAGATCAACTTACGCCTCAACAGAGAGAGGGTGCGGAGTTGTTCTTCGGCAATCACAGCAGTTGGGGCTTTGGGATGGCGGTGAGCCTTCGACGTGAGAAGCCCTGGATGGTGCCGGGAAGATTCGGCTGGGATGGAGGCTTTGGGACTTCGGCTTATTCGGATCCGGCGAATGACTTTATCGGTGTTTTGATGACGCAGCGGATGATGGATTCGCCTGAGCCGCCGGCGGTGTTTACGGATTTCTGGGCGGGTGCGCATCGGGCGCTCGAAGGTTGAATAGCGACCTAAGCGCTCCCATCCGCGGGCAATTTTATTGAGGCAGATAACTGAAACCTGAGTTCGGATGCCGAAGAACTCCTTCTTCAAAATCCCATTGCCCGTTCTCTTCACCCTGCTCAATAAGAGTCGAAATAGGTTTTATCTCTACAGTGCCAGGTATGTGTAAGGAAATGAAACCTTCGCTGACGAGCTCTGACGGGCAGCCAAGATCGCGAAACATCTTTCGAACAGCTGGTGCCTCTTCTTTATCGAAAACGACCAGACGGAATGTGCTGTTCGGGGACGCTTCCACGAGCTCAGAAAATACAAGCCTTCCATCCTCTTCTGGCTTTGCGGCGATTAGATCTCCGTCACTGACTCCTCTCACATAGAACGGAATGTTGTCTATGCGATATCGCCCTTCGCCCAAATCTATTGCCCAAAGATTCTCAAGAGTTACTGGAGGCCAGCCGTCTTCATCCTGCTCCAGGTAGAAACCGATCTTGACGTGGTTAGGATCTGACATAGTCGAAATTCTCTAGGACGCTTCGAAAGCCACGGCTTACATTGACCGTGGCTTTCGATCAAATAGCTACTTGGCGTGTTCGGCGAAGAAGGTTTGGGCGGCGATCAGGCCTTTGCCGAAGGCGAAGTTGGGGGCGGGGAACTTGGTTTTTGCGATGACTTGTTCCAACGCGCCGAGGATGGCGATGGTGTCCATGTAGTCGAAGAAGCCGATGTGGGCGATGCGGAAGAGCTGGCCCTTCATCTCGCCCTGGCCGTCGGTGACGATGGCGCCGAACTGAGATTTGAGGCCCTTGACGAGCGTGCCGGAGTCGCTGCCCTCGGGGGCGACGATGGCGGTGGCGGCTGCTGCTTCGTAGCCTGCGGGGGCGAAGAGCTTGAGGCCGAGTGCGGTAGCTGCGGCGCGAGTCATGGCGGCGCAGGTGATCGCGTTGTCGACCAGTTTGACGCGGCCTGCGGCGAGGTCGCCTTCTGGCTTTTCGGGTGTGGCGGCTTGTGCGGCGATGTAGTTCAGGGCTGCGCCCAGGGCGGCGATGAGCGCTACTGATGGCGTGTAGGCGGACTCGCCCTTGGCGGCGTTCTTGCGCTCCTTGCGGAGGTCGAAGTAGTAGCGCGGGTTGTAGGTGGCCTCCATGCGGTCCCAGGCGCGGGCGCTGACGGCGAGGTAGCTGAGGCCGGGGGGAATCATGACGGCCTTCTGCGAGCCGCCGATGAGGACGTCGATGCCCCAGCCGTCCATGTCGAGGTGCGAGGTGCCGAGGCCGGTGATGCCGTCGACGATGAGGAGTGCTTCGGATTTCTCCTGCTTGAGGAGATTGGCGATGGCCTCGATGTCGTGGCGGACGCCGGTGGAGGACTCGGTGGCCTGGACGAAGACGGCGCGGGTTTCGAGCTTCAGGTTGGCTTTGACTTCGTCGAGGGAGAAGGTGCTGCCGTAGGGGGCGCTGACAACGTCGACGTGGCAGCCGAAGGCTTTGGTGATGCCGGTCCAGCGCTCGCCGAACTTGCCGGCTGTCAACACCAGCACGCGATCTCCCGGTGACGTGAGGTTGGAGACGGCGGCTTCCATGGCGCCGGAGCCGCTGCTCGAGAGGATAATGACGTCGTTTTTGGTGCCGACGAACTCTTTGAGCTGGGAGAGGACGCGGGTGTACATTGCGCGGAACTCGGGTGTGCGGTGGTGGATATCGGCCGCGGCCATGGCGAACTGGGCGGCGGGGAGGAGGGGCGTCGGGCCAGGGGTGAAGAGGCGGGTTTTCCGGATCATGAGTTTATTGTAGCGGGGTCCTGCCAGACGGGCCTCCTGCGCGGAGGGCGGTCACTTCGTGACTTGTATACCTTGTCTTGGTTGGTGAAGGGCTTGGGGCCTCGCGTTGCTCGGCTTACTTATAATTGGGGATTGGTTGGATGGAGATGCGATGACGATTGGCGAGAAGATTCAGACGGATATTGTGGTGGCGATGAAGGCTAAGGATGAGCACAGGCTTACGACGCTGCGGATGGTGAAGTCGGCGCTGAAGAATAAAGAGATCGACAAGCGCGAGAAGCTGACGGATGCGGAAGAGTCGCAGATTTTGACGACGCTGATCAAGCAGCGGAGGGAGTCGGTGGAGTCGTTCACTAAGGGGGGGCGGCCGGAGCTGGCGGAGAAGGAGCAGACGGAGATCGGAATGATTGAGGGCTATCTGCCGCAGGCCGCGGGGGAGGATGTGATTCGCGGGGTCGTGCAGGGGGCTATTCATACGATGTCCGAGGGCGGTGCGAAGCCGACGCCGAGGGAGATGGGCGCGGTGATGAAGGTAGTGCAGCAGCGGATTTTGGCGGATGGGCTGAGAGCGGATGGGAAGCTGGTCAGCGAGATTGTGAAGGCGGAGTTGGCGAAGTAGTTGCGCGATGCCGGGAGCGGCGGTTGGAGGATTCAGGTAGGTTGGTAGGGTTGAACTATTGGTTTGATCGCGCGAACGGTTACGTAGGCTGTGGCGGAAAGGTTCTTGTCCAGGAGCTTGTTCTTCGATGCTGTCTGCTTCTTTCAAATCAGTTGAATCGGAAGGGACTTTGTCGCTAGGAATGCCTGCGGCGAAGGCGGTGAAAGCTCAGGGCGTTATTGCCTGGTCGAGCCTCTTCTTCGCGCTTCTGCAAAGCGTCTGCAGCTTCTTTGTCGCTCTGGATGGTCTGCGTGTCGTGATTGGAGTAGGGGCTTTGGCCGGCATCACACAGGCCGGGATGACCTGGGACAAAGTCCACACCGACTGGATTCGCGTACCCATGATTGCGTTTGCCCTGGTGGGTGCGCTGCTGAACCTGGCGATTCTGCAGCGTGTTCGGTATCTCCGCAGACGCCCGTCGGCGCTCTGGCGTCAAAGGCCTCTAACCCTGCGCAAGATTCGAATGGAGCGGGTGCAGTTGGTTTTATCGCTGGTCACGCTGGCACTTATAGCGATTGAAGAGCTGATGCACTTTCGCACGTTTCATCGGATGTGATCTTCGTTTTGCGTGCGGGTTGGCGGCTGTATCTTCGCGACCAGTTGAACTTGCGTGGTGCGATGATGGCGGAGCCTTGCAAGGGAGGCCGGCGGACGGGCTGCGCGCGGATGGGAAGCTCTGGTGAGCGAGAATGGTGAAGGTGGAGCTGGCGAAATAATCAGGCGCTTCGAGGGGAGTTTTCAGGATTGCGTGTCCGCTTCCAGCAGGTGTATATTTCTCGGCCATCGAGGTAACAACTATGCGAAAGATTCTGTGCGCGTTAGCGCTGTTAGCGTTTGCGACGCCGCTGCTGGCTAGTGATCCCTTCGTTGGGACATGGACGCTCAACTCGGCAAAGACAAAATATACGACCGGTACCGCACCAAAGAACGTAACACTTGTAATTGAGGAGCAGGGCGCCAGTCTTCAGGTGACTGGTACTGGCACGACCGGTGATGGCTCGCCGATATCGGTGAAATATACGGTTCCGGTCAAAGGCGGGGTAGGGAGCGTCATGGAGGGCGACTTCGACGGCGTCAGCTCAAAGGTGGTCAGCTCTCACAGTCGCGTCAATACCTTTACGAAAGCCGGAAAAGAGATCAGGACACGCCATGCCGTCGTTTCGGCAGACGGGAAGATGCTTTCGACCTCGGTCAAGGGAACTGGTGCGGACGGGAAGCCGGTGGCCGGGGAGGACGTTTACGACAAACAGTAGTTCTGGCGGTTGGGTGTTCCTGGATGGGTTCGCTGGGAATGCCCGACTTGTGCCGGGCTAATGGCGCGAAGTGGTCCAGTTGAACTCTGTGCCGGCGAGGATGGTGCGGCCTTGCAGGGGAACCTGGGGAATCTCCTGGTAGCCGGTGTTGCTCAGGTTCAGCAGGCGGAGGTAGGGGCGAATGTGGCCGGTGTTGCGCGAGAGTGCGACGTCCCAGAGCGGGTAGGCGGTGTGCTGGGTGCGTTGGACGATGTTGATTTGGGTGCGGGCGTTGATCTGGTGGCCGATTGCAGACGGCAGGATTCCGGGCAGGGTTCCATTCCAGGCGAAGATGGCGTTTTGTGCGGCGTAGTTGTAGGCGTACTCGGAGATGAGGTTGGCGGGGGGTGAGGCGGCGTGGGCGGCGGTGTAGCTGAACTGCAGGTTCTGGGTGGTGGTGAGGCGGAGGCGGAGGGTGGTCTCGGCTCCGGTGATGTTGAGGTTCTGGATGTTGACGGCCTGGTAGGGTTCGGCGAAGGTGAGGGTTGGCGTGGCGAGGGCTAGCTTCGAGTAGTCGATGGTGTCTTTTTGCTGGAGGCGGAAGGCGGTTGTGGTGAGGGTGAGGCGTCCGTTGTTTGGAGTCCAGTCGATGCCTGCTTCGTAGCTCCAGGAGGACTCGGGTTTGAGGTTGGGGTTGCCGATGGTGGTGGGGTCGGCGTAGTAGAGATCGACGTAGGTGGGGAGGCGGAAGCCGTGGCCGCCGGAGGTGCGGAGGCGCGTGGTGTGGGTGAGGGTGTAGGCGGCGGCGATGCTGGGGGAGAAGACGTTGCCGTTGCTGGAGAGGACTTCGTCGCGTGCTCCGATGGACAGGGAGAAGCGGGCTAGATACCGATTCGAAGGGGCGCGGAGGTTGAGGTTGGCGTAGCCTGCGCCCTGGTTGCGGGCGTGTTGACCGAGCGAGTTCGAGTGGATGGAGTCGCCGTTGGCTTCGAGGCCGTAAGAGAGGGTGGTGTTCGGGCTGAGGGTGTCGGCGCGGCGGAGCGCTGCTTCGTAGCTGGTGGTGATGTGGTTGTTCTCGTAGATCTGCGGCTGGTCGGCGAAGAGGACGAAGAGGTCGGAGTGGCGGCGGTAGCCGAAGCTGGCGGCGGTGCGTTGGCCGAGCTGCTGCTGGATGCTGGCGAACCAGCCTTTGGTGCGCTCCTGGGAGTCGTAGGGGCCGTAGAAGAGGTTGGCGCCGTAGGGGCGGTCGCTGGCGGCGAGGAGGATGTCGGTTGTGCCGGGTTTTAGCGTGAGCCAGGTCTCGGAGGCGAGGGCGTTCGACGAGTAGTTGCGGTCGGGGATGAAGCCGTCGGAGGTGTCGCGGCTGCCGGTGAGCTGCTCGGCGATGGGGCCGCGGGTGTAGGAGGCGCGGAGGTGCTGCTCGATGGAGTAGAAGCTGCCTGCTCCTGCGCTGGCTACGATGGCGAGGCCGGGGGCGGGCGGTTGGGTGAGAAGGTTGACGGCGCCGCCGATGGCGTCGGAGCCGTAAAACGTTGATCCCGATCCGTGGAGGATGTCGATTCTGGTGACGGCGTCGAGGGGGATGGGGAGGTCGAGGTTGAGGTGGCCGGTCTCGGGGTCGTTGATGCGGAGGCCGTTGAGGAGGATGAGGGACTGCTCGAAGGTGGTGCCGCGGAGGGAGAGGTCGGCCTGGACGCCGTTGGTTGCGCGGGCCTGCAGGTTGAGGGAGGGGTCCTGGCGGAGGAGGTCTACGACGCTGTTCGAGATGAGGGGCTGGTCGCGTGGCGAGAGGAGGTTGACGGAGCGGTCGCTCTCGGCGAGAGGGAGGGGTTCGAGGGTGGTGGTGACGGTGATGCTTTCGGCGATGGCAGGGATGGGTGCAGGCCTCTGCGGATTGGCGGTGGATGATGGAGGGGGTGGCTGCTGGGAGAGGGCTGTGCCGACGCAGAAGATTACAGGCAGTAGATTTCGCTTCACATATCTTTTTAATTGGTGCGCGGGCATGAGTCCATCATCGTCCTTGCGCGAGCGGAGTGAAAAGTAGTTTTGTCCTTGTCTAAACAATTGATCCGGTAAACCATATAAGCTGGTTGCGCTGCTTTTTGATTGATGTTGAGGAGATCAGGTGAGGATTGATGCGTTTTTGAGTCAGAGCCCTGTGGTGCAGACGATTCGTGCTGCTCGCCGGATGGAGTCTGCGGTCAATCAGGTTCTGCGGGGGCAAGGCGTCACTCTGTTCGAGTCGCTGGTGCTGGCGGCGATTCTCTTCGAAAGAACAGGGGAGATACAGCCGTCGCATCTGGCGGAGACGTTTCAAACGACTCGAGGCAATATAAGCCACTGCGTCTCGTCGCTGGAGGCGAAGGGGCTGGTTCGCAGAAAGATGGATGTGGAAGATGCGCGTGCGCTTCGGTTGGTGCTGTTGCCCGCGGGGCGCCGGCGGGCAGTCCGAGTGGCTGGGATTCTGGATGGGATGCAGAGGCGCTTCGAGGACAGGTTTGGGGCGGTGAAACTCGAGGGGATGATTGGGCAAATGGGTGCGGTGGAGGAGGTCTGCCGGAGCCTGGCCCGTACCGCAGACGGCGCAGAGTTGTGAGGTTGGATGGTGCGTTCGAAGGCTCGAAGCAGCTAGCTACCGGCTAGCAGCGAGGCCACTCTCCGCGTCGAACTGAGGGTTGACGTAGTCCCACTCCTCGGGATCATCCAGTCCAACCCTGAAGGACTCCAGTTTGAACTTTGTGTGATCGAGGAGATCCATCAACAATCTTAGAAGTGAAGGATTTTTTGTGACCAAGTCAAATTCGGTCACGTGGATGATAGGGCCCTGGGTAAAGCCGGCGAGATACTGCATCAGTTCGCTTGTGGTTTGCAGCTTATCGGGAAAGGTGGCGTAGTCGGTCGAGGCGGGCAGCTCCTGAATGCTGATGGTTTTGGCAGTTCCGTCGACGATACACTCCACAGGCGTCCACGCCTCGCTGAAGCCGAGAGGTCCGAATAGAACACGGAAGTTTGCATTGAGATGTTCCAGCTCTTTGGCGTGATCGGCTTTGATCTTGTCCAGAAGCCTGTTTCTCTCGGGACTATTGAAGGGCAGTTCATAGAGAGGGAAGAAAGCTTTGATGTCACGTTCGGCAATTTCGTGGAGGTTGCGGCAGAAGTCGGCACGCTGGCTGATCGCGGTGACGACGAGAGCCTTGTGGTTGTCGGGCACGATCCTCTCCTCGATGGTGAACGCGGAGACAAAACGGGTGTACGGCTGGGTAGGAAAGGTCTTTGCGAGAGCGAGGCACATGGTCTGCAGAAAGCCCTGCTTTGCGGCATCGCTGTCGCTGATGAGCGGGATCTTTTGCACGGAGAGAGGGCGCCACTGTGTCCGGCTCTTCAGCTTTGCATTTTGAACGATCTGCTGATCGATATGGACGGTGAAGTTTCCCATCACAACGCCGGGAGAGTGGGCTCCCAGGGTGGTGACGTCGCCCATCTTTACTTTTTCGATGGGCGCTGCGGGGCCGGCTGGCGCGGACGAGCCATAGTCTCCGCCGACAAACCCTGGGGAACCTGACCCCGCGGTGCGGATGTCGCCTATGGTCACGCTGCGGGATCTCCGGGCGGCGCTTCTGCTGACCAGGATGACGATAACCGCAGCAAGAAAAAGTCCGGCCGCAGCGATGCCGCCCTTGGTGAACTCCTGGCCGAAGATGGTGAACGCCACCTCGTTGCCGACGTGCTTCAGCGCCAGCACCGCACCGACGATAGCCAGGAGCGCAGCGATGAGGTATGCCCCAACAAGGGTCAGACGCCCATGATCCGATCTGTCCGGGTTTCTGTTTGGGTTTCCAGTCATATCTGACGGTCCCTCGCTCTTGTGGAAGATATTGGGAATGGTGTCAGGTGAAAGGCAAATTGGCAAATGCTTTTTTCTGAGGCCGCTTGTGATTTGCAGTCTTTCGGGCACTACGGGGACGCATCCAAGGGCTGGGTGCCTTCAGGGAGAAGGCAGCTATTCGCGGATGATTTTGACGAAGACGCCGTCGGGGAGGGTGGCGTTGCCGAGGATGTGGACGACGCCGTCCTTGGTGAAGCCGCGGAGCATGGTGTCGGCTTTGGCGTAGGGGTTGGGCGGGGCTTCGGCTTTGGTGGGGTAGGGGTTGGCTTTGATTGGGCTGGGTGCGCTGGACCCAGTGGCTGGACCGCGATGCATTCCGCGGTCCATGGCTTCGTTGGCGAGGCGGTCGGCGTCCTTGTTTTTGTGGCGGAGGGCGTGAGTGATCTCGAAGGCTTCGAGTTTGGCGATGCGGCTTCGGGCCTCATGCCAGAGGGGCTTCAGGTCGGGGGAGTTGACCTTGTACTTGCCCTGGATCTGCTTGACCATCAGCTCGGAGTCGGAGACGACGCGGAGGCGGGGGTGGTGGTGATCGAGGGCGTATTGCAGGCAGCCGAGGAGGCCGGAGTACTCGGCGTAGTTGTTGGTGCGGAGGCCAAGGAACTCGGAGAGCTCGGCGAGGACGTTGCCCTGGTCGTCCTGGATGAGCGCGCCGTAGCCGGAGGGGCCGGGGTTGCCGCGTGCTCCGCCGTCGCAGTGGGCGTTGATCCAATCGGTCTTTTTTGCGGCAGGCGGATTGGGTGTGGGGGCTTCGGAGAAGAGGCTTGGCGCGGCGGTCGGACGGGGAGGCATTGGGTGAGTTTACCGGATGGTGGGGCTCACGTGACTTAGGCGGGGGTCGATGGGGCGGGTCGATGGATTGAGATGGCTGGAACACGGCTGAGACAGGCAAACGAAATGCGGGGGTCTCTCCACTGCGGCGGCAAAGTGCGCCGCCCGTTCGACTTCGCTCAGGGTCGAGATGACGATGTTATTCCGGTTGGGTGAAGTAACAGCTACCCCTGCGGCGCGCCAAGTGGGCGGCTTGCGGTCGAGATGACGAGCGGTTAGTGGTCAAGTTTCGAAGTTACCCACTACCGACGAGTGTTATGGGATGGTTTGGGCTGCCCCTTTTGTGGTAGCTCTGGATGCTCACCTTTTGCAAGTTTGGGGGTCTATTGGGGTGTAGTTCGATTTCCTGACTCCGGAGTCAGAACGATGAATGCAGAGGTTGCTAGGTTGAATCCTGGCGGGGAGTTGTCTTCTCCGCTCGCTGTGGGGCTCCGAAAACGGCACGTCAGCCCGTTTGCCGCGGGATTATTAGGGGCAACAGCGGTAGAATCGTTGCCAGCGATGGCAAAGGCAGCGGCTCAACCAGGAACTAGGAACGGCGGCAAGCTGACGCAGGCGCAGCTGGATGCGCGGGCACAGCAGCGAACCGAAGACGACGAGCTGATTCGCGAGGCGCAGAAGGGCCAGCGAACGGCGTTCGACGCTCTGGTGCGGCGATATGACCAGTCTGTGCTTCGGCTGGCGCTGCATATGCTCGGCAATGAGCAGGATGCGCAGGACGTCCACCAGGAGGCCTTCATCAAGGCTTATCGCCACCTGGGGAACTTCCGGTTCGAGTGCAGCTTTTATACATGGCTTTACCGGATTGTCACAAACCTTTGCCTGGATCAGTTGAGAAGGCGAAAGAGCCGCAGGGAAGATCCGGCGACGGTGTTGGATGCCAGTGGCGATGAGATGGACCTGATGGCCAATATCACCGACGACCGGGCGATGGCGAACCCGGGGCGGGAGTTGGACCGGAAGGTGATGAGTGAGCGGATCGGCGAGGCTTTGAACAAGCTGACACCGCGCGAGCGAACGGTGTTCGAGCTGAAGCACTATCAGGGGCTGAAGCTGCGGACGATCGGGGAGATGTTGAGCACGACGGAAGAGACGGCTAAGAATACGCTGTTCCGGGCCACGCGAAAGCTGCGGGCTAATCTGGCGGAGCTTCGGTAGAAGCCGTGAGTAGTGAGTGCAGGCGGGTTGGGAATGATTTTATAAGGGCGCACGTAGAGCCCACGAAGAACAAGCAAAAATTTGAGGCTGGTTGAGGTAGGACAATGAAGTGTGAGAGCGCAAGAGACTGTATCGTTTTGTTGAACTACGGCGAGCTGCCCGATGAGCTGGCTGGGGGATTGGAACAACATCTGACCGAGTGCGAGGGTTGCCGCGCGGAGCTGGAGGCGTTCCAGATGTTCGAAGAGCGGTTGGCGTTGTTGCCCGTGCTGGAGCCTTCGCCGAATCTTCTGGCGCAGTCGCGGATGCGGCTCGACGACGAGCTGGATATGATCCCGCCGCATGGGTTTCTTACTCAACTAAGGACACATTTTTATCGCTGGCTGGGGCATGTGCAAGGCGCTCCGGCGTTGGCGACGCTGCTGCTGGGGGTGGGGTTCCTGGCAGGCAACTTTACGCTGCGCTATCAGGTGGCGCATGCGCCGAAGCCTCAGAAGCCGGTCGTTGTCACGGGTCCGGATGAAGGCGTGGATAAAGGCGTGATCGCCAATGTGACCGGGATCGTGCAGACGCCGAACTCGGAGCTGGTGCAGGTGAAGTACAACAGGGTGGTTCCCGAGACGATGGAGGGATCGCTGGACAGTCCGGAGATTCGGAACCTGTTGATGGTGGGGACACGTGCCGCCGGCGTGGATGGCGCGGATACAGTGCGGAAGGATTCGGTTGCGTTGCTGACGAACGAATGCAAGTCAGGGCATGCGTGCCAGCCGACTGCCGTAGACGGTAAAGAGATTCGCAATGCGCTGATGGTGTCGCTGCGATATGACCAGGATGCCGGGGTTCGCATGACGGCGCTCGAGGGGTTGCAGCGTTTTGTGGGACAGGATCAGCATGTGCGCGATGCGGTTCTCGAAGCCGTGATGCATGATTCGGATGCGCAGGTTCGGAAGACCGCGATTGGGTTGCTGGAGCCGGTGCAGTCGGACTCGAGTGTGCGGCAAGTGCTGCGAACGGTTTCAACGCAGGACGCAAATCCGTATATTCGGACGGCATCGTATAACGCGCTGCAGAGCTCCGCAGATATTCAGTAGACAGGGCAGGATAAGTGCGCTCCGTTGCCGAGTGCGAGAGTAGGTGCGGATGAGGGTAGGCCGATGAGATACCGCAGGTCGCTTGGGATTGTGGCGGGGGTTGTGGCGCTGATGGCTGGGACGACTGGTCTGCCGGGCGGGCATAGTTCGCTCGCGGCGCAGAGTATTCCTCTCTGGTCTGGGCTCTGGTCTGGGCGCACGGTGCTCGTGGGAGCGATGGGGGGCGGTTCGCACAAGTACGCGGCGCAGGGGTACCTCGGGGTGGACGCACGCGATGTAAGCGACGATCAGATTGGTTCTCTGCGGATGAAAGAGGCGCGTGGGGCGGAGATTGTGAGTCTGGATCATGATGGACCGGCCTGCAAGGCAGGGATGCGGATGCATGATGTGATCCTGCAGATGAACGGCCAGGCGATTGACGGCCAGGAGCAGTTGAAGCGGTTGCTGCGGGATCAGCCGGTAGGGCGGACGGTGAGCTTCGTGGTCAGCCGCGATGGGCAGACGATGACCATGACCATGCAGATGGCGGATCGGCGAACGGTCGGACAGCAGGCCTGGGACCAGCACTACACGGTTCCGGCTCCGGGGGATGGGCCTTCGGGGTCTGTGCGGGGCGGCAATAGTTTTATGGGCGCCTCGACGTCGTCCGGCACGGCAACGACTCCCAAGGGGCATCGGGAGATGCTGGCGATGAGTATGATTCTGAGTTCGTCTTACACAGGCGCTCAGCTTGAGGTGATGGGACCGCAACTTGCGGGTTTTTTTGGCGCGGAGGGTGGAGCGGGGCTGCTGGTGCGGAGCGTCGACAGCAACAGTCCGGCGGAGCAGGCTGGGATGAAGGCGGGAGATGTGGTGGTGCGGGTGAACTCGATCGCGGTTTCGAGTGGAACCGACTGGACCAAGACGATCCACGACAACCGGGGGCGGCCGGTGCCGGTGGTGGTGATTCGCGACAAGCAGGAACAGACGCTGACCCTGACGCCGGATACGAAGAAGCGCTCGTGCGTGATTCCAGGGTTTGGGCTGGAGGAGTTTTTTGGCGAGACGAGCCAATACACCCGCGAACTGCTGGCTAAATTGTAGGGCGAAGTGGGGTTCGGAGACTCGGCAGAGTTTTTTTAGCAGAGCTTTATTTGGGTGATAGGACGCGAGTTCTTTGGCAGGGAGCCGGGACATAGTTTTTGGTCTTTTCGCGCGGATTTGCCGGTCCTCTGGTCGGGGAAGAAGGAGATCGGCGCGCACTTCGATATACTTGAAGATGATATGTCTTCTGCTCCTACAACTGCCGTGGTGAATGGCAGCCGTCCGATGACTGCCAGGCGCCGCTGGAAGGCAGTGACGCGCAAGCTGCGTGAGCTGGGTTCGATCAGTTCGGCGGTGATGTCGACCGCGCATCCGTATATGGCGCACATTGTGCCGATGCGGCGATGCAACCTGGCGTGCACCTACTGCAATGAGTACGACGACCACTCGGACCCTGTGCCGCTGGAGGAGATGCTGCGACGCATCGACCATCTGGGGCGGCTGGGGACCTCGGTGATCACGATCTCGGGCGGCGAGCCGCTGCTGCATCCGGAACTGGACCAGATTATCGCTCGCATCCGGAAGACCGGCGCGATTGCCGGGATGATCACGAATGGCTATCTGCTGATGCCGGACAGGATTGAAAGGCTGAATAAGGCCGGGCTCGATCATATGCAGATCTCTATCGACAACGTGATGCCGGATGAGGTCTCGAAGAAGAGCCTGAAGGTGCTGGACAAGAAGCTGCAGATGCTGGCGGAGCACGCGGACTTTCACGTGAATATCAACTCGGTGGTTGGCGGCGGGATTGCGAATCCAAACGACGCGCTGACGGTGAGTGAGCGGGCGCTGGCGCTGGGGTTCAGCTCGACGATTGGGATCATTCACGATGGCAGCGGGCAGTTGAAGCCGTTGGGCGAGGCCGAGCGCACGGTCTGGGATAAGGTGCGTAACCTGACCCGGCGGAACTACTCGCGGTTCAATCACTTCCAGGAGGCGATCGCCAATGGGAAGACGAATGACTGGCGTTGCCGGGCGGGCGGGCGGTATCTGTATATCTGCGAGAACGGGTTGGTGCACTATTGCAGCCAGCAGCGTGGGTATCCGGGGGTGCCGCTGGCGCAGTATCAGACTGCCGATGTGAAGCGGGAGTTTTTGACGGAGAAGAGCTGCGCTCCGAGCTGCACGATCAGTTGTGTGCACCAGGTGAGCTACATCGACCACTGGCGCGCGCCGCAGACCTCGTCGGTGACGCCGGGCGCATCGGGGCATGGGGCTGACGCGGAGCTGGTACAGATTCGTTGATCGTGCGGGTGGAGTTGTTGGTGAGGTTGTAATCGACGCCGCATGGGAATTGCCCTCGTGCGTGAATTGGCGGATGCTGTTGGGATGATGTTTTCGAGCGGCTCTTCGCGGTTTGGGCTGGGTGGGGTTCTTCTTTGGCTGGCCTTGATGGTTGGGTTTAGTGTGCCTGCCGGAGGTCAGACTGGCGCAGCGGCTGGGCAGGATGTAACGCAGCGGCCTACGAGTACTCCTTACTCTGGCGACCTTTCCATCTTTGAGTATCCGGACCGCGATAAGAAGCTGCAGATCGATCGCGTGATGGACCTGCTTGGAATTGTCGCGGGGAAGAATGTTGCGGATATCGGTGCAGGCTCGGGGTGGTTTACGGTGCGTGCGTCACGCAGGGTAGGACCAACGGGCGTTGTGATTGCGGAGGATATTAATCCGTTGGCGGTCGAATACATCGGCAAGAGGGCGTTTAAGGAAGATCTGTCGAATGTGCGGACGGTGCTAGGGAGCCCGGACGATCCGCGGCTACCCTCGGGCAGCGTGGACGCGGTGCTGATGCTGAAGGTCTATCACGAGATCGCGCACCCTGTGTCGACGATGAAGGTGCTGCAAAAGGCTTTGCGGCCGGGGGCTAAGGTGGGGATCATCGACCGCAACGGCAACGGAGCTGATCATGGTTTGAACCACGAGGTCGTGGTGAAAGAGATGGAGCAGGCTGGGTACAAGCTGGTCGGGACCTATGACTTTACCAAGGCAGACGGGCAGGACTACTTCCTGATCTTCCAGGTTCGGTGAGACGACCTGACTCGGTGAAGCGGCGGGACCGGGGAAGCCGCGGAAGAGGGTACGGGTTACTTCGTGGGGTCGATGAGCCTGAGGCCGCTTGGATCGTCGCGTTTGTTGAGCGGTGTGTCGTCGGCGGTGACGAAGACCTCGAGGGTGGGGTTGACCCAGGCCTCGAAGAGATGACCGCCCACTGTGGTTCCGTCTTGTTTTCCCAGTACGACGTGGGTGTGAACGATCGGCCTGCCCTGGAAGGATGCGATGTCGCCGATCATGGAGAGGACCTCAACCTGCTCGTTGACAGGCAGCGGGTGGTAGAGTTTGCGATCTAAATCGAACCATGCGGTCAGGGCGCTGGAGACTGCTCCTATGCCGGTGAAGTGCGCGTCACCGACGTGGTATTGTTTGGCGAAGCCGGTCAGGCCGCTGACGACCTCGTCGCCTTTGCTGAAGATGACAGCGTAGGTGCGCTGACCCGTTTGCTGATTCACCAGCTTCACCTGCATGTGGGGTGCGAGGCCTGTCGGAACTGGTCGCGAGGGCTGAATGAACTCCGTAGAGCTTTGCTGGGCATTCGTTGTTGCGGCAACAGTCGTAAACAGGAGGCCCGAGAGTAGAAGCTGAGCCCTGGTCATGGGTCTACCGCTTCGCTGTCGTGGTCTTTGGCTTGGCCGCTGCGGGTGCCGGGTTCTCTGCGATTGCGGTGTCCAGCATGGCGTAGAGCTGGGTGACATCGTTGACCTCGACAAAGCCCTTGTGGGTGACGATGAAGATGGTCGGGGTCTTAGTGAGACCGACGCGCTCGCCGAGGGTCTGATCGGCGTGTACCTCGGCGGCGAAGAGACCGTTCGGATCGATGACGAACGGCATCACGCGGCCATGAGATTGGAAGTACTTTTGAGTGAAGGCGTTGAGATCTTCCTTTGAGGCGATGGAGATCTGGTTGGCGAAGACCGCGCGGCGATACTCTTCGGCGGCCTGGGGGGAGATCTTGTCCTGAATGTAGCGGGCGATCACGGCCGCATCGAAGCTCCAGACGTGCATCCGCAGAGGGAAGTCGTGGCGGAGAAGGGGGATCTTGTATTTCTCCACAGCCGCGTGGACGATAGGGAAGGCGTGGGAGCAGGCGGGGCACTCGAGGTCTTCAAACTCGTAGATGGCGACCTGGGATCCGGCGGGAGCACGGAGCATGGAGGTGTCTTTGAAACCCTGGGCAAGGGCCGGGATGGTGGCCGGAAGGGCGAGGAGCAGGGCTGCGGCGAGGACGATGCGGTTCATTGGTATAAGACGCATAGGATTATCTTTCGTATTTTAGCTGAGGGAGGGAGGCGAGGACCGTTTTCTCGCTATTTCTGCATCGAGAGGGGAGTGTGGCACTCTAATAAGAGAGCATGAAAGCCCTTACTGGAATTTCAAGAGAAGCGAAGATGCGGCTGTGGGCTGCGGTGTTGCCTGTGGCGCTGGCTTTATGCGTCCCCCTGGCGGTCGCGCAGACCCAAATTGCGCAGACCCAGAATGTTGATCTTCCGTCTGCGCCAATGCCGAATATCGTCAAACTGCCGGGCGGGGTGGTGGTCGAGCAGGGGACGCCTGGGGCGTTGCCGCTGAGCCTGGATGACGCAATCGCTCGTGGAGAGAAGCGCAACCTGCAGATGTTGCTGGTCATCCAGAACGAGCGGATAGTGCGCGGCCAGGTGTTGACGGTCGAAAATAGTCTGCTGCCGAGCCTGACCGCGAAGGGCCAGATCGAGGCACAGGAGGTTAATCTGGCGGCGCAGGGATTCAAGGCCTCCTCGCTGGAAGGATTTAACCTTCCGCCTGGGACCTTCAGCGAGATTGTCAAGGTGAATACGGCTTCGGCACGGTTGAGTTTGAATCAGCAGCTCTTCAATGTGCCTGCGTACTATCTGTACCGGTCGGCCCAGCAGGCGGCCAAGGTGGCGAATCTTACGACGCTGAATGAGTTGGGTGGGGTCACTCTCGCAGTGGGAACGCAGTATCTGCTGGCGCTGGCGGATGCTTCGCAGATTGCCAATGCGCAGGCTCTGGAGAAGGCTGACGAGGTGGCTTATCAGCAGGCGAAGGCCTCGCATGAGGCAGGCGTAGGGACGAATCTGGATGAGTTGCGCGCCAGGGTTCAACTGCAGACGCAGCAGCAGGCGCTGATCAACAATGAGAATGCGTTTGCAAAGGACAAGATTGCGTTGAACCGGCTGATCGGATTGCCGGCAGACCAGGAGATAACGCTGACCGATACGGCTCCTTATGCGGAGTTCGCGCAGCTGCCCTTGGAAGATGCGAAGAAGCTGGCGTATGAGCGGCGGAAGGATCTGCTGAGTCTGCAGGCCCAGCTTGAGGTTGCGGCAAAGGCGCGGAAGGCAGTGCGGGCGGAGCGTCTGCCGGTGGTGTCGTTCGATGGATACTACGGCGTGCTGGGTGAGATCGGTTCGCTCTACCACGGTGTGTTCGCGGCGACCGGCAAGGTGAGTGTGCCAGTGTTTCAGGAAGGGCAGCTTCGCGGCGAGCGTGAGGTAGCGGACGCGCAGGTTACGGGGCTGAGGCAGCAGATCGAGTCGTTGCGGGTGACGATCGAGCAGCAGATTCGCGCGGCGATGCTGGATGTTCAGTCGTCGAATGACTTGGTGAAGGTGGCGAAGAGCAACGTGGACCTCGCGACGCAGGAGTTGCAGGATGCGACGGACCGCTTCTCTGCCGGGGTGGATGATAATCTGCCGGTCGTGCAGGCGCAGGCGACGCTGGCCGCGGCGCAGAGCAGGCTGGTGGAGACGCTGTATCAATACAACCAGTCGAAGCTGCAACTGGCGCGGAATACCGGAGTCGTCGAGAGCCAGTACAAGGTTTACCTGGGCCGCTAGGACTATCTTAGGTGGTCCGATGATAGGATTCTCCGCATGATCCATGCGAAGCATTCCTCGCCGATGCGATTGGCAGCGTGGACCTTAGTTGGCAATCTGGTCATGGCGACCGCGGTGTTCTTCTTGGTCCTGCTTGCTCCGAAACTGTCGGCTGGAGTCACAGTTTTGCCGGAATGGGACTTTAGGTTATTCACTTTCGGCATACCGTTCCTAGTTGGACTTGCCATCGTCTTCCTGGTCGCGCAAAAGCTGCGTGACGGCACGAAGAAAGGTGTCTGGACCGATACGGAACTGGAGCCTTTGCGTCGACGGCTCCGAAACCCGGTGTGGGGTCTGGTATCGGTTGCGTTGGTCATCCTGGGCGTCGCCGTTGTTGTGACAGCTCGCGGATTCGATCATGCGAGCTTGTTCTGCTTCCTAATTATGCCCTTCCAGATTCTGTTGCAGATCGTACAGGCGGTTAGACCAGTTGAGAATTTGCGAGAACGAATCGATTGGAATAGTTCAGCGACGGTACGGTCGGATCATTGGGGCGAATCGCGCACCGGAACTGCGGACTGACCGCTGCGTAGGGGATCAAAACATGGCGAGAAGTCTGCGGTAGTTCCGACACGTTCGTAACGGAAGTGTGAAAACATAGGGCATGGCGGATGGTTCGGAACGAGTAGAGCTGGCGGTAGAGAAGGATTACCGCTCGGCATTCAAGTCACGGGACTTTCGGCTTTATCAGACGGCGCGGTTGATGGTGATTCTGGGGGCAGAAGCTCAATCGGTCGCAGTGGCATGGCAGGTGTATGCGATCACACACTCTGCGTTGGATCTTGGATATACGGGGCTCGCGCTCTTTCTGCCTGGGCTGTTCGTCATGTTGGCCGCAGGACATGCGGCGGATCGGTATGACCGGCGCAAGATTATTCTGCTCTGCTACGGGCTGCAGGCTTGTTGCACGGCTGTGCTGCTGTGGCTTTCCTTAAGCGCGACGGCGTTGGAGCATGGGCGAATCTGGCCGATCTATGCGGTGCTGGTGGGGATTGGGTTGGGCAGGGCGTTCAGCGGACCGGCGGCGAGCGCGATGCTGCCAAGCCTGGTGCCGAAGGAAGACTTCGTGAACGCGGTGACCTGGGGCGCGACGGTCTACCAGATTGCGAATATGTCGGGGCCCGCTGTGGGTGGTCTGTTGTTTACTCTGCCGCTGGCCGGTGTTGCGGCGATGTGCAATGGCGCGCCGCTCGTATACAGCTTTACGCTCCTGATGTTGCTGGGGTTCATCGTGCTGGTCAGCATGATTCGGACGAAGATGGTGACCACGGAGAAGAAAGCGTTCAGCATGAAGACAGTGCTGGCGGGGCTGGAGTATGTCTGGCGCGCGAAGCTGCTGTTGGGGTCGATCTCGCTGGATCTGTTTGCCGTGCTGCTGGGCGGCGCAACGGCGCTGCTGCCGATCTTTGCGACCGACATTCTGCATACTGGACCGCGTGGGCTTGGGTTGCTCAGGGCGATGCCATCGGTGGGCGCGCTCGCGGTTTCGCTGATGATGGTCGTGCGGCCGATCAAGCGCAAGGCCGGCTTGACGATGCTGGTGTGTGTTGGAATCTTCGGCGCGGCTACGGTTGTCTTCGGCTTGTCGAAGAGCATCTACCTTAGCGCGGCAGCTCTGGCGATCGTCGGTGCGAGTGACATGGTGAGTGTGGTGGTTCGGTCGAGCGTGCTGCAACTGGCGACGCCGCCTGAGATGCGTGGTCGCGTGAGTGCCGTGAACTGGCTGTTTATCGGAGCGTCGAATGAGTTTGGCGAGTTTGAAAGCGGCGTGACGGCGCACTGGTGGGGCGCGGTTCGGGCGGTGGTGATTGGAGGGATCGGGTCGATGCTGGTGACGGCCTCTGCTGCCGGGCTGTTTCCGCAGCTGCGCAATGCTGACGCTCTGACGGCGGAGGCTTTGATGAGAGCCAAGGAGCAGTTGAGTGTCGCAGAGCCGGTAGATTAGAGTGCAGTGGTTGCTATCTAAGGGGTAGGGGAGAGTCGATGGAGAACGGGGCTAAGGCGGCGATCGGTGCGACTGTGGTGCTGGTGCTGGCGGTGGGCATTCGGGTGGGGTTGATTTACCGGCAGCGAAATGCTCCGGATAACTCGGTGAAGGCGCCGGCACGCGAGGTGATTCCGGAAGACGATCTGGTTTTTCTGAAGAAGAAGCGGCCGGATACCCTGAAGGACATCAAGGATCTGGCTGGAACGACGGTCTGGGTTTCGGCTGGCGGACAGCTCGAATACTATCCTCTCGTTGGACATGCGGCGCAGTACGGCAAGGCTGCCGGGACGCTGTTGGGCGCGGAGCCGCTCGTGGTGAAGGACGCTATCGAGCAGGTGGCTCCGAAGGCTGCGACGTTTCGAATTCCGGGCGGCGACAAGCAGGTGTTGATGGTTTTTTCGCGGCCCGATGTCGCGGGAGATACGAAGGAATATGCTGTGCCGGTTGGGTATCGGCAGGCAGGCCAATACACCTTTTATACCGATGAGATTTTGTTCTATGACGATCCGCATGAGCTCTACAAACACTGGGGACCGGAGATCTGGAAGGCGGTGGATTCGCACCAGGTCATTCTCGGGATGAACGAGCGTCAGGTGGAGCTTGCGCTGGGACAGGTTAGCAAGAGTACGAGTAACGATTACGGAAACCGCATGGTGGTGTTTGCGAACCTTGGCAAACCGATGGCAGTCACGTTTGTGAAGAACAAAGTGACAGCGTTCCGGGCGGATCAGGGGTATTGATACTTAGCTTGGCAGTAGACGCAAAAGGGGGGAGCTCATTGCTCTCCCTTTTTTGCGATTCAGATAGTTCTAACTATTTCGCGATCAGCCGGTGTTGCGGAGGCCGGCGCTGATGCCGTTTATCGTTGCGGAGATGGCGCGGTCCAGCTCGGGAGAGTTGGACTCTTCTTTTGCCAGGGCGGCTCGCTTGCGTCGCATCAGCTCGACCTGTATCAGCGACATCGGATCGACATACGGATTGCGCAGCCGGATGGAACGCTCGAGAACCGGATTGGTCTCGAGGAGCGATCTTTGCTGGGTGATCTCGAGAATCATGCGGTGGGTCAGGTTGAACTCAGCTTCAAGCGTCGTGAAGACGCGGTCGCGAAGGGCTTCGTCTTCGACCAGGGATGCATAGAGGCGAGCGATGCCGAAGTCTGCCTTCGCAAGAGCCATCTCGACGTTGCGGATGATGTCGAGGAAGAGAGGGAAGTCGCGGGCCATGGTTTGGAGCTGCGCGAGGCCGTCGGGTTTGGATTGAATGAATTGATGAAGCGCGTGGCCGACGCCGAAGTAGGCAGGAACAAGCTGCCGCGACTGCATCCAGCCGAAGACCCATGGGATGGCGCGCAGATCGGCCATGGTTTTTTTGCCACTCCGTTTGGCGGGGCGTGAGCCCAGGCGGGCGTGTTCGAGCTCCGCGACGGGAGTGGACTGTTCGAAGTAGGTAAACGTGTCCGGGTTGTCGACGATGTGTTTGCGGTAGAACTCGTAGGAGGTGGCTGAAAGTTCGTTGAGCGTGGCCTCCCATGCGGGAAGGATCTCGCCGGTGAGGTGGGGAGTCTGGGCGCCACGCTGCAACGCTGCATCGGGGCGGGCCAGTGCGTCGAGGCTTGCTGCGATCATCAACTCGAGATTGCGCTCGGCGAGCACTACGTCGGAGTACTTCCAGTTGAGGACCTCGCCCTGCTCGGTGATGCGAAGTTCGCCGGTGAAGCTGTCGACGGGCTGAGCGAAGATGGCGCGGTGGGTTGGGCCGCCGCCGCGACCTACCGTACCGCCGCGACCGTGGAACAGCCGCAACGTCACATTGCACTCGCGGGCGACCTGGTGGAGCGCACGGTGGGCCTTCCATATCTCCCATGTGCTGGTGATCATGCCGCCATCCTTATTCGAGTCGGAGTAGCCGAGCATGACCTCCTGCTGGCGGTTCCAGCTTGCGAGCAGCGGCTTGTAGACATCGCTTGTCCAGAGCTTGCGCATGATGGCGGGGGCGTTCTGAAGATCCTCGATGGACTCAAAGAGCGGGACGGGCTGGAGGCCGGGATCGTCTATTCTTCCATCCGTGGTTGGGGCTGTGGCTTCAACTCTGACGCCGCCGAGACGCGCGAGCCAGATGACCTGAAGTACATCTTCCGCGCTGGTTGCGCCGCTGATGACGTACTGCCGGATGGACTCTGGTGAGTAGGTTTGCTTGAGCTCGGCTATGGCGCGAAAGGTGTCGAGGACCTCTGCGGTCTGATCGCTCAGCGCGGATGGGAGGTTGAGCGAGTCAGTCGAGTTGGAAGGGCACCATGCCGAGACCTCGGCAACGGCGGCGGCGTGGACGCGAGCGTGCTGGCGAATGTCCAGCGTCTGCAGGTGCAGGCCGTAGGTGCGAACCTCTATCAGCAGCGGGTCGATCAGCATCTCGGCGAGGCGCGGGCCGCTATTTTCAATCAGCGAATCGCGAAGGGTCGTGAGATCGGAGAGCATCTCGGCGGCGCGGGTGTAGGGCTTGAGCGCGGGGTTGGCCGGAACGGGAACCGCGGATTGCGGAGTTGCTCCCAGCCGCATCATGATGCAGGCGATGAGCAGCCGGATGGATTCGTGAGGGAAGCGCTCTCCGAGAGCACTCTGGCCGGCGGTGCGGAGTTGACTGAGGTAGCCGTCGAGCAACGCCCTTAGTTCTTTGGAGACGGGGACCTGGTGGGTCGAGCTTGCAAGCTGCTCGAAGATGTTTTGCAAACGGCGTCGATAGTGTGTCAACAAGAGAGCGCGAGCCATTGCGAGGGCGTCACGAGTTGCCTGGGGAGTGACGAAGGGATTGCCGTCGCGGTCGCCGCCGATCCAGGAGCCAAAGCGGATCAGCTGGGGTAGGTTGGCGATAGAGGATTGAGTTGCTGAAGACTTGTCATGGTTCGATTTATTTGTAACTGAATTAGAGCTTTTATCGTGGGGATATTCGGCTGCGAGCGCGGCGGCGACCTCAGAGTAGAGAACCGGAAGAGTGTCGAAGAGGCTCGACTCGTAGTAGTCGAGGGCCATGCGGATCTCGTCGAGTACGGTGGGGCGGGCGCTGCGTACGTCGTCGGTCTGCCAAAGTGCGGTGATCTCGGCCAGCAGATCGCGCTCAAGGGATTCCAGGTGAGGTTCGGGGACGGGAATGCGGTCGAGCTGTTCGAGCAGATCGGAGATGCGGCGGCGCTTGAACATGACGCTGCGGCGGGCGACCTCGGTGGGATGCGCCGTGAAGACCGGGGAGACGCAGATGCGAGTCAGCAGCGCGTGCACTTGTTCGGTGGTAAAGCCAGCCTGGCGGAGGCGGCGAAGAGTTCCGCGCAGATCGCCACGCTGAATGGAACCGGATGCGCTGGCGTTCTGATTGAGCTGCAGGGAGAGGCGCCGGCGCTTGCGATGGTTGGTCTCGGCGAGGTTGATGAGTTCGAAGTAGAAGCCGAAGGCGCGGGCCAACTGGTAGGCGGCGGGAAGGTCAAGCGTATGGACGCGGGCGAGCGCCTGCTGGAGATGGGCGGTGGCGGCGGCCTGGTCGGCAGCTCCGATCTGCGGGGCCTCCGCCTCGCGACGGGCGATTGCGATGCGGCGAAGCGCCTCGACAGCCTCGTAGAGCGGCTCGCCGGCCTGCTCGCGTAACACCTCTCCGAGCAGCATGCCGAGAGAGCGGACGTCGCGGCGCAGGGGAGCTTCTTTCAACTCACCAGTCGGAGCCTGTAGTTCGGCGAGGCGCTGGGGCCAGTCGGTTGGGGACCAGAGAGACGGCATGCTTTGATTATGCCTTGTGAGACGGGCCGAAGAATATTCGATGGGCTGGTGCAGGTGTTTTACGGGGGGAAGATCATCCGGCCACGACGGCCTAGCGCTTGCGCCATGCAAATTTGAGAGCGGACCAGTCTTCGTTGATGGAGCACACCTTGTAGTCGACCAGACCCAAGGCGAGGGATTCATCGCGTACATGGTTCTGGTTGAAGTCGACGTGGTGTTTGCCGCTGCGTTTTGGATGAATGATCCAGACGGATGCTTGTTTTGGGAGACGAAGCGCAAGGAGATCCAGTGTTGAGGCCAGGTCTGCGAGCGAGCGGATAAAACAGAGCGCGAGGCTGGTGGTGGGGCGCAGACGCGTGAGCAGGGCTGTCTTCTCCGGGAGGTCACCGAGCAGCTCTTCGAAGCCATCCGGGGCGGCGATGAGGGCTACCTCCATACTCGCGTTGATTTCCTAATTTTTTTAGCAGGGGTGTCGCCGAGAAGTCGCGTGGTGGCGCGACGGCTGGAGTGACCGGTGGATGAGCAAGAAGTGTGGAGAGGGCGCGCGAGGCTTCGGACCATGCGGCGTAAATGGAGTCGGGATTTTCAGAGCGGATTCGTTCTGTTTTTTCGGGCGATCCGCCTGCGAAGAGAATCGGTATGTGGTTTGCGGATCTGCTGGAGCGAAGAGCCAGAGCGATCTCACGGGAGCGCGATGGGAGTTTATCCAGATCGAAGACGAGCGCGGCGGGGTTGAGGTGGGCAAGCTCACCGACGACCGCTGAGGTTCTGATCAGCGGAGCAGAGTCGATCGTCAGGCCGCGACGTTTAAGCGATGCCGCCTTCGTCATAACGTCTTCGTGCCAGGAGAGAAGCTTGACGGTCTTCATGGGCTTTCGAGCGTCCAGACGTGCTGACGATCACGCTTTACATCAGCTGCGCGATCTTCTCCAGCTCTTCCTGGAGGCAAGGCAGGGAGCAGCTGATCGACTCCATCCGGAACGCCGCTTTGCGGGCATCCTGCGTGGAGACGCCGTAGCCGCGCGCGACCAGAAAGCTGCTGATGAGATCGGCGGCTTGCCAGGAGTCGAGCCCCGACTTCATCAGATCTTCCCGCAATCCGGAGAGATCGGCCTCGGTGAACTTTTCGACGTGGGCACCCTTTGCCTTTGTCATTTGTTCTTCTCCTGCCCGGCGTGTGTTCGCCGTCAGCTTACCCATCGTGTTAGACGTCATAATCTACCTATCGTCAGAAGACTTTACGAAAAGATGGCTCGGAAAGTTTCCTTGAGGCGCTCCCATTAGAGAGCGCGGTCCGCAAGCAGTACGGGAACTCCTTCGATCACCGGATAGCGTCGCCCGCATCCCTTGCACGAGATGACATCTCCCGAGCGGCCGAGCTTCTGATGGCACACAGGACAGACGACGTACTGCAGATCTTCGTACTGGAGATCTTCGGCTGGCAGAGATTGCACGCTCACAAAACTATCTTACCGTCAGAGAAGCCGGGGAGCGCGATACCATGAAAGATGTATGGATGAGATAAAGAGAACTCCGGCGATTTTAGACGGTGTCGCCATCGCTGCGCAGATCAAGGCCGAGGTCGCAGCCGAGGTTCAAGCTCTCTCGGCTCGCGGCATCACACCTGGTCTGGCGGTGATTCTGGTCGGCGAGGAGCCGGCGTCGCAGATTTATGTTCGCACCAAGGTGAAGACCTGCGGCGAGTTGGGCATCTTCAGCGAGATGATCACCCCACCGGAGAGCATTACAACCGATGAGATGCTGGCGCTGGTCGCGTGCCTCAACGCCCGCGAGGACATCGACGGAGTTCTGATCCAACTTCCGCTGCCGAAGCACGTGGACACCAAACGCCTGCTCGAGGCGGTGGCGCCAGATAAAGATGTGGATGGATTTCATCCCGTGAATGTGGGGCGGCTGCAGAGTGGTCAGCCGGGGCTGGCTCCGTGCACTCCCGCTGGCATCCTCGAGATCCTGCGGCGTAGCGGGTTGCCGGTCGCCGGACAGAACGCGGTCGTCGTGGGGCGCTCGGATATTGTAGGTAAACCCACAGGGGTGATGTTGCTGAATGCCTCTGCCACGGTGACCGTATGCCACAGCAAAACTGTCGACCTCGGCCGCTTCACCCGCGAGGCCGATCTTTTGGTGGCAGCGATCGGTCGACCGGGATTCATTACGGCGGAGATGGTCAAGCCGGGCGCAACGCTGATCGATGTTGGAATCAATCGCATCACCGACGCCGCCGAGGTGGAGGAGTTCTTCCCCGGCGATCCGGCCCGGGCAGCGGCCTTTGCCAAACGCGGATCGGTCGTCGTCGGGGACATTCATCCGGATGCCTTTGCGGTGTCGGGCGCGTACACGCCGGTCCCTGGCGGCGTCGGCGCGTTGACCATCGCGATGCTGATGCAGAACACAGTAGCTGCGGCGAAGCTGCGCCGAGGAATCTCGCTGGGGAGCAAGTAGCCGCATGCTGCGCGTTGGCCTCACCGGCGGCCTGGGAAGCGGCAAGTCCACTACGGCGAAGTTGTTCGCGGCTCAAGGGGCGCATATCCTGCAGTCGGACGCGATTGGGCGCGAGCTGATGGAGCTCGGCCAGCCGATCTACGAGGGGATGATCGCGCACTTTGGCCCCGGCGTGGTGCTGGCCGATGGCACTCTTGATCGCGCCGCCCTGGCGCGCATCGCCTTCACGGAGGGCCGCGTCGAAGAGTTGAATGCGATCGCTCATCCTCTTGTAATCGCGCGCCAGATGGAGTTGACCGAAAAGATCTTTCAGCAGAGACCTCACGCTGTCGTAATGGTGGAGTCGGCTCTGATCTTCGAGACGCACTATGTTGCCGCGGATGGTTCGCGCTGGCAAAGCCGTTTCGACAGGATCATCCTGGTGACGGCTCCGGAGGAGGTGAAGGTCGCACGATTCGTCGCTCGTTCTTCGGCGGGCAAGACGATCAGCGAGGAGCAGCGCGCGGAACTTGAAGCGGAGGCACGCCGCAGGCTGGCTCAGCAGATCTCCGACGAGCAGAAGGCAGCTTTGTCCGACTATGTACTGACCAACGGCGGCGCGCTGACCGAGCTGGAGTGGCAGGTCGATCAGCTCTGGCCGATCCTCGAAGCCGCTGCGTAGACGATCTTTTGTCCTGAACTCTAGAGAGTGGAACGCGCGGCGTCGAACCCCCCAAACAATTTGAGTGTCCCCTGATGATGCATTTCGATCTTCTGCCGATGAAGGGACTGTGTCAGACAGGCACACTTCACCGAAGGATAAGGAGACAGGCAGATGATCCGGCAAGCTATCAATTGCGATATCTGTGCAGCAGAGAAGCAGACGAGTAACTACTGGTTCGTCGCCTACGAACAGGGCGGCGAGTTGAAGCTCCGCGGCTGGGAGTCGCCGAAGAACTCGCGCAAGGACGCCAAGCATCTGTGCGGACAGAAGTGTGCGCAGCGCATGATGGCAAACTTCATGGCTTCGTTGATGGCGACCGTTCATAGCAGCGAGCAGGACGCCGAGCCTGCGTTGGACGATATTGAGGTCGTGGCGAAGAGCAAAGAAGTAGAGGTTATCAACCGCCCGGAACGCTCCGAGCGTATGGAAAGGCCTGAGCGCGTCGACAGATCCGATCGGCTTGATCGCACCGACCGCTCGCTGGTGGGTCGGGCAAGCATCGACAGCGCTGACCTCGAAGCCGAATCCTGGGCCGGTCCGGTAAAGGTCAAGGAGGAGCCATGGGAGGCGCAGACCAAACGCCAGCCCGAACGCGAGAACTTCCTCCACGCGCCGCGCATCAAGCCCTCGGCGCTCAATCGGCTGCAGCGAATGGTGTAAGCAGGCAGAGACTTAGCCCTCCCCGGCAAAGAGATCGGGAGCACGACCGACTTGAGTGCCCCGATGCTCTCAAAGAGCGGGAAGAATCTGGTCCCGTCGTCCCACTCTTCTGACAACATGTGGATCGCTTCGATAGGATCCACGACAAGATCCACGGTCTACGCTGCCCGAGCAGCAGGGCGCGCGCCTCGATACAATGAGAGGTGTCGGTCTTTCGCAACCGGCTATTTGAAAGATCAGGTCGTGCTCACAATGAAACTGCGCCCCGTTCTCCTTGTGGTCCTACTTCTCTGCGGCTTCTACTACCTGACTACGCATGTCTGGTCGACGGGAGCCGTCTCGCCCTGGCTGCATCGTGCCAAGGCCTCCGCCTCACTGCCTGCGGCGAACACTGCAGCCGTGAATGGCCCGTTGGGAACCTTCGAGCTGACCGAGGCCCATGCTGCGCCCGCGTACGACACCGAGGAGCAGCAGAATATCGCTGTCTACAAGAAGGCCCTGCCGTCGGTGGTCAACATCACTTCGACCGCGATCGCGATGGACTTCTTCTACGGTCCGGTTCCGCAGCAGGGGCAGGGCTCCGGATTCATTCTGGATAAGCAGGGACACATCCTCACCAACAACCACGTCATCGACAACGCCCAGCGCGTCGAGGTCACGCTCTCGGACAAGCACAAGTACAAGGCCACTGTGGTCGGCGTGGATAAGGGACATGATCTCGCTCTGCTTCTGATCAACAACGCTCCTAATCTTCAGCCGGCAACACTCGCCGAGTCGCAGAGCCTCACCGTTGGCCAGCGGGTCTACGCCATCGGCAATCCGTTTGGTCTGTCCGGCACCATGACACGCGGAATCATCTCGGCGATACGGTCGATTCGCGGGCCGAACAACAATCCCATCGAAGACGCGATCCAGACCGATGCGAGCGTCAACCCGGGCAACTCCGGCGGCCCGCTTCTCAACTCCCGCGGCGAGGTCATCGGTATTACCACTCTGATCGCTTCGAATGGCGTTGACCAATCGGCGGGCATTGGCTTTGCCATCCCGGTCAACACCGCCAAAGCTGTCATCGCGGACTTCGCGAAGTACGGGCGAATCCGTCGTCCGTCGCTCGACATCGCCACCCTGGAGATTGGTCCGGAGGTTGCGCAACAGATCGGTCTGGCAGCTGACTACGGTCTGTTGATCGAGCGTGTCCTGCCAGGTGGCGCAGCAGAGAAGGCTGGTCTGCATGGGGGGACTCAGAGAGCCTACCAGGGAAACATGCCGGTGATGCTGGGCGGTGATCTGATCGTCGGGATGGACGGGCAGGAGATCACCAACGCGCAGGATCTGGCGGCGACGATGAACTCGCATAAGGCGGGCGACGAGGTGACGCTTACAGTCTTCCGCGGGCGCAAACGGCTCGACGTGAAGGTGAGGCTGAACGATGCAACCGAGCAGCAGGGGCAGGCTGGTCGCGAGACTTAGAAGCTGTCCTGCCGGACGGGCCCCTGCGCGTGGAGCTGTCACTTCGTGACGCGTATACCGGCTTCGCCCGGGCCTTCCGATGGTCGGCACAAGATCTTTCTTCGCGACCAACGGGAGCGCCAACCGAAGGGGTATACACGCCATGAAGTGACAGCTCCACGCGCAGGAGGCCCGTCCGGCAGGACAGTCTCTGGACAGCTTCCTGTCAAGAGCGGAGCATAGTTGCGGACGAACGGATAAAATAGAGTCTCGAGTATCGCCCTGGCGGGACCGTTCGCCGGTCTGCTCGCTGCCGCCGTCTGCGGTGGCATCTACTTTTACACCAGGGTGGAGTTTTGGGCCGCACTGGCTCACGCAGGCGCATGGCTGAACCTGATAAACCTCGTGCCGGTGCTGGGTCTCGACGGCGCGCAGGCGACTCACGCGCTAAATCGTATGCAGCGCGGGTTGATCTTAGCCGCCGCCATTCTCTTCTTCGTGTTCCTGCACGAGGGAGTCTTTCTCTTCATCGCGGCCGGCATGGCATGGCGTCTCTTCACCGGCGCGGCCCCGGAGAGCCGAAGCAGCGCGACGATGATTCGTTACACCTTGCTGTTGTTCCTGCTGGGAGCCCTGATGGGGCTAGTGCCCGAGACCATGCGACGGTTCTAGCTTCCGTCATCTCGGATGACTACGGTTAGACTTTGCTGCGGACGTAGCGGCGATCCTGTATGGAGTATTCGCCGCTGAGCACGGCTGCAATCGCCTCCGGGTAGGCACGGTGCTCCTGTTCGAGGATGCGAGCCGACAGGGTCTCGTCAGTATCGTCGTCGTGAACAGGCACGGTCTTCTGCAGAACGATGACGCCATGATCCACCGCCTCATCGACAAAGTGCACTGTGCATCCGGCGACCTTGGCTCCATAGTTCAGCGCCTGCGCCTGTGCGTCGAGCCCAGGAAAGGCTGGCAGCAGCGACGGATGCACGTTGAGAATCCGATTCGGAAACGCCTCCACAAACATCGGGGAGATGATGCGCATGTATCCCGCCAGGCAGACCAGGTCCACCTTGTGCTGATGCAGACGCGCAATCATCTCCGCGTCATGCTCGGCGCGCTTGCGGCCAGCGGAAGGAATCGCAAACGTCGGAATATTCAGCTCACGCGCTGCCGTAAGCCCCGGAGCGTCTTCAAGGTTCGACAGCACCACAGCAATCTCCGCGCTCAGCAGCCGGTCTTCGTGGATAGCATTGGCGATCGCAAGAAAGTTTGAACCTCTGCCGGAGAGAAGAATGCCGAGTCGATGCATGAAGGGTCCCTTGCCTAGATTGTAGGCGACGCCTTCACTCCATGTCTCCGCCGAGCCACATCGTTATCGCGCATCCGGCAGCAAACCCTTCTCCACCAGCACCGGTGGCCTGCGATGCTTCGTCGCCTGCTCATACGCATAGGTCCAGCCCAGCAGATCTCCATCCCTCCACCGCCGCGCCGAGATCTCCAGCCCGAACGGCAGTCCCTCGGGATAGAAACCACCCGGCACCACCACCGCCGGCACGCCGATCATGTTCACCCATCCCGTGTCGCTGTGCGGCCCCTCGCTGAGCTTCCCATTCTGCGGCATCGTCTCATCCGGCGGAGGCATCTGCGCCGCCGGGTAGACAAACCCATCGAGATGCAGCCGGTCGAGCGTCTCGTTATAAGCTTCGAGCGCCTTCCTGCGCGGTCCATAAAAATTAGCTTCAGCCTGCGGGTCGCTCTCGATCGACTCCTGCACGATCGTCGGTCGCCCTCGTCTCGTCGCGGGATCGGCACCACCGATAATCGTCGGCGGCAGCGGCGACCCGATCACCTTCGCATACTCCTCAGCCGAGTGATACTGCGCCGGCCCATACTCCGCCAGAAACTTCTCGGTTCCCTCCTTCACATAAGGAAACGTCGCGACTCGCCCCACCGTCACGGCAAAGCTGTCCGGCAGAATCGAGTCATCGAATACCACCGTAGCTCCCGCCGCCCGCAAACCTTCAATCGCCTTCATAAACGCCGCCCGCGTCTCCGGCCGCAGCGGCTCCCGCGCGTCTTCGGTATCCTCTGCCACCTCGCTCGCTGTCGCCGATGCAGGAATCCCCTGAAACGGAATCCCCGCCCCTGCAAGAATGAAAGCCGGCACGCCAAACCGCTTGCCTTTCAGCGCATCCGTCTTCAGATACTGCGTGTACGGCCCCTTCTGAGCCTTCGCGGTGAAATCCGCCGTCGGCGCATCTGCAGCGTCCTCTCCGGCCATCACATCGAGCGCGATCGTCGCATCGGTCACTGTGCGAGCGATCGGTCCCGTGTTGTCGAGCAGCCAATCCAGGGGCGCGATCCCTGTGATACTCACCAGCCCTCGAGTCGGAAACACTCCTACCACCGAGCTCGTCGCCGACGGCATGCGAATCGAATTCCCCGTATCGGTCCCGTTGCCCAACAGCGCAAAGTTGCTCGTCACTGCCGTCACCGTCCCGCCCGACGAGCCGCCCGGGCTGAATCGCACGTCGTAAGCATTCCCCGTCCGCCCAAACGCCGTGCTGCGATTCGTATCGCTGGCCGCAAAGTCCGGCATGTTCGTCTGCCCCAGAATCACCGCTCCTGCCGCCCGCAGCTTTGCCACGATCGTCGCATCCTTCGGGGCCACCAGCTCGTGCCCTGGAATCATGTAGCCCTTCCAGC
Organism: Edaphobacter lichenicola; assembly: GCF_014201315.1. Taxonomy (NCBI): domain Bacteria; kingdom Pseudomonadati; phylum Acidobacteriota; class Terriglobia; order Terriglobales; family Acidobacteriaceae; genus Tunturiibacter; species Tunturiibacter empetritectus. The sequence goes on along the minus strand of NZ_JACHDY010000002.1, from coordinate 769,351 downwards.
CATCGGTTGTCACCAGTCCCTTGATGCTCGTATTCGCCTTAGTCATAATCGGAACGCCCCACATCGGCCCGCGCCGAAATCCGTTCCCACCAGCCTTCGCCTCTGCATCCTCACGAGCCGCCGTGACCAGCGCATTCTGTGCATCCACCGTCTGCACGGCACGATAGATTCCGTTGTACCTCGCAATGCGCGCCAGATACCACTCGACCACCTCGGTCACGGTGTACTTATGTGCGCGGTACAACTCCTCCAGGCGAGGGATCGTAACCTCCATCAGGTCGCGATCCATCGCCGCCTGCGAAGCCCGCGCATTCGCGGAAGCCGCACCCTGCGCGTTCAAACGAGCACCTGACAACAAAGCGACCACGACAAAAGCAAAGCAAACGCCAGCTCGAATCTTCATACCGTCCCCTGAGTGATCTTGAGAAATCCTGATCTTGAGTGATTTGGTGCCTTCTATAAGAACACACGTCCGTTGCCAGACACGCAAGTTATGATGGCCTGAACTACGAGGCTCCTATGTGCTTCTCTGCAACCGCGAACTTTGTCGGCAGCGCCGTTCTGGGCGGCATCGGCGTCGCCACGTTGACTGAAGTAAAACATCGCCGCGAGCTTCTCTTCGCCGCCATGCCTTGCCTCTTCGCCTTCCATCAGTTCATCGAAGGCTTCGTCTGGCTGGGCCTCGGCGGAATCCTTTCGCCTGCAGTGACCCGTAACGCCGGCGCAGCATACGTCCTCTACGCACAGGGTCTGTTGCCGTTTCTCCTTCCCCTCAGCGTCCTGCTCCTCGAGCCTACGCGGAAGCTGCGCCGCCAGATGCTCCCCTTCGCCATCCTCGGCGGCGCGCTCATGCTCTACATGCTCTGGGGATTGATTGCCTATCCGCTGCAGATCTCGGTAGAGGACAACAGCATCGTCTACATCAACGCCATCACCACTACCACTCTCATCGCGATCCTCTACGTTATCGCCACTTGCGGCTCGCTCTTCTTCTCCGGCTTCCGCGACCTCATTACCCTGGCCTGGCTCAACCTCATTGGGCTGCTCGTCGTCATACTGGTCAAGCGATACGCCTTCACCTCGATCTGGTGCGCCTACGCTGCAGTGGTGAGCGTCATCATCTACTACTTCTTCCGCCGCAGCCGTGCGCACCGCCCGTCTACCTATGCCCTCGTCGCATAGCGAATTTCATTCGCGGAACAGAGCCACCAACGTGAAAGCCCGCTGACCACCTGAAAAATCCAGTGGCCAGCGGGCTCGTAAAGCGATACTGCGAACTACCTAGTTGTAGCTGACCTTGCGTTCTCCGCGCACCACACGGCCAATCAAGCAGTGCCGTTCGTTTGCGCGATTCAGAATCGCCTTTGCCTTTTTGATCTTCTCTGCCGGAATTACCGCGATCAGACCAATACCCATGTTGAAGGTGCGCAGCATCTCGTCCTCATCCACATTGCCCAGCTGCTGCAGATGTTCAAACAGCGGCGGCACCGTCCACGAGGCGCGGTCGATCAGCGCTCCCATCCCCTTCGGCAAAATGCGCGGCAGATTCTCTGTGATCCCGCCTCCCGTAATGTGCGCCATCCCGCTCACCACCTCGGCTCCGGTCAGCTTCTTGATGACCGACAGATAGCTGCGGTGCGTCCGCATCAACGCGGCTCCGGTCTTGTCCTTCAGCTCGTTGATGTATTGCTCCGGACCATACTTCGCCACTTCAAACAGCAGCTTGCGCGCCAGGGAGTACCCGTTGGTATGCAGTCCATTCGAGGGCAGCCCTACCAGAACATCCCCGACTTGAATCTGCTCCCCGGTAATGATCTTGTCGCGGCTCACCGCGCCGATGATCGTGCCGGCGAGGTCGTACTCGCCATCCGCGTAGAAGCCTGGCATCTGCGCCGTCTCGCCGCCGATCAACGCACAGCCGTTCGCCTTGCAGGCCTCGCTGATACCCTGCACCACACGCTCGATCACCATGTCTTCGAGCCTCCCTGTGGCCAGGTAGTCGAGGAAGAACAGCGGCGTCGCGCCCTGCACCGCAATGTCGTTGACGCAGTGGTTCACCAGGTCCTGTCCCACGGTATGGTGAATGCCCAGCTCAAACGCAACTTTCAGCTTCGTGCCAACGCCGTCTGCGCTCGAGACCAGCACGGGGTTGGGAAACTTTTCGAGGTCCAGCGCGAATAGGCCGCCGAAGCCGCCGATCTCGCTCAGCACCTGCTTGTTGAAGGTCTTGCGCGCCAGCATCTTGATGCGCTGCTTGCTGCGATCGCCCGAGGTGATATCCACCCCGGCATCCGCGTAGCTGATGCTCTTCTTCGAGGGACTCTTGGCCTTTTCCTCCGGGGCGGATGAGGCAGACTGCTTCATCCCTGCGGCCTTTCTCTGCGCAATTGCGGACTGCAGCGAAGCGGCATCCCTGGGCGTGTCCTGCTCGGACGTGGTGCGGTGCGTGGCGATTGAATCGGGCGGCGGGGAGGTCTCATCCGGCAAGGTCGTGCTCCATATCGTAGTGCTTGAAAAGAAGAAGTTTAGTCTAGCAGGGTGGCGGTCAAAGCATCGTAAACAAACGTTATTCGTACACGCCCAAAAGTTTTCGTCGCTGCTCCAATGGTGGTAGAGGGCAGGTATCGTAGCGCCCGAAGATGCGGTAGCGGAGGCGAGCGATAACCCCGTATCCGAACTCCCGCACAGGCCGTGGCACCAGGCTCACCAGCCGCCCCAGAAGCCTCCAGGGTGAGGAAAGCAGCATCAGCGCCGCGGCGACCGCGTCCGAACGCTGGTAGAGCCGTTCCTGCGGCCTCAGGGCATCGGTCAGCAACACTACGCCGTCGGGAAAGCTGTGAATGCCGAAGCGGCCAAGCACCTCGCGGCCAAGAGCGCTCTGGAGCGGAGCATAGCGCAGCCTCTCGCGATGGTCGTGTTCGAGCAGGAACTGAACCACGCCGTTGCACAACGCGCAGACGCCGTCGTAGAGCAGTAAAGCCCGGCCCTCAATCTCTGCATGTTCTGGCTCGGTCATGTCTCCTCGGTCCTATTAACATGATATGCCCTCTTATACTGTTGCTATGTCCCGCACCCTCACCCGCTCCCGTCAATTGCAGCTTCGTGCTGAAAAATTTCTGCCCGGGGGCGTCGACTCGCCGGTGCGGGCGTTTCGCGCCGTTGGGGGTGATCCGCCCTTCGTCACTCATGCCGACGGCGCCTATCTGTTTGATGCAGATGGAAATAAGTATCTCGACTTCTTCGGCTCCTGGGGGCCGATGATCCTTGGACATGCCTTTCCGCCGGTGGTTGACGCGATTCAGAAGGCGGCCTCGCGCGGTGCGAGCTTCGGAGCCTCCACTGCGGCAGAAGCAGATCTGGCTGAGCTGGTGACACGATGCTTTCCCGCGGTCGAAAAGCTGCGCTTTGTCAGCTCCGGCACCGAGGCTTGTATGTCTGCTATCCGACTTGCGCGCGGTTTCACAGGGCGTAATTTTGTCATCAAGTTCGAAGGCTGCTACCACGGTCACTCCGACGCCATGCTCGTCAAGGCAGGCAGCGGTGTCGCGACGCTGGGAATCCCAGGCTCGGCCGGCGTTCCCGCCGAGACTGCGATGCACACCATTGCTCTCCCCTACAACGATCTCGATGCTGTGCGAGAGGTCTTCGCGGCGCGGCCCGACGAGATTGCGTGCGTCATCGTGGAGCCGGTGGTAGGCAACGCCGGGACTATCGCCCCTGCTGCGGAGTACCTGCGGGGTCTGCGGGCAATCACCGCAGAGTATGGCGCGCTCCTGATTCTCGATGAGGTGATGACCGGCTTCCGTCTCTCGCTTGGCGGCGCCCAGCAGGTGTATGGCGTGAAGCCGGACCTCACGACTCTGGGCAAGATCATCGGCGGTGGCCTGCCCTGCGGAGCCTTCGGCGGACGAGCCGATGTGATGGAGTTTCTGGCTCCGTTGGGGCCTGTGTATCAGGCGGGTACGTTGAGTGGGAATCCGCTGGCCATGACCGCGGGAATTGCGACGTTGAGTCATTTGATCAAGTATGAAGAGGAGGTCTACAACGGCCTTGAAAGCACTACTGCTCGCATCGCTGAGGGAGTTGCGGGCGTGGCGCGAGAGGCGGGGATTTCCTTGACGACCAATCGCGTTGGGTCAATGTTTACCTGGTTTTTTTCGGATAAACCCGTTACTGATTTTGCCTCGGCTGCCAAGTCGGACACGGAAGCCTTCGGCCGGTTCCACCGTGCCATGCTCGATGCCGGGGTGTGGCTTCCGCCCAGCCAGTTCGAGGCCGCGTTCGTCTCGACCGCCCACGGCGAAGCGGAGATCGGGATGGTTCTTGAAGCTGCCCGGAGGTCGCTTTCCTGAGACTCGACGGGGATAAATTTCGGGGGGTTGGATTATTTTTCTGCAGATTTTTTTGGGTGTGGTGGGCGGGTGAGAATTTGCTGGTTTGCTGAGGTTTTTGAAGGGAGTTTCGGGAAAACTGTGTGTTTGGACGTGGTTTTTTGATGGTGAAAACGTGGTGGAATGCGTGGTGAAGGTGGAGTTTTAGCACCACGTTTTACTGCCTTGAAAAATACGCCAACTTTTTGAGATTTATTTTTTGGCTGGCCTGGCGATGTGGCTTCGGAAGCTTGTCGATGACAGATTCGGGCCGGCCGCCGAGTGCGAATTCGCCCGATCATTCCCCATTGCTCAAGGGCGATGTCATCAAGTGCCTTCCGGGCGTAGAGCATTGGCACAGTGCAGCCCCGAAAAGTACTTTTGCCTATATAGCGGTTACGCCGACTCAAAAGGGAAAGACAATTTGGTTGGAGCCCGTTAGCGACAAAGACTACAACAGCGTGAAGTAAGAGACCGTCGGGCTAACCGAGGCCACCAATGTCCGCCGATTGGCGGAGGGTGGCCTCATTTCGGCGGACCGAATTGATGAACTTATTAGGAACGACAAGCCGTCTTGCGTTTACCAATCTCTATAGCGTGCGGGAAGGGCGTTTTTGGGGATCTATGCTGGTGCACCATAGGCCGTCCTCAATCGACGCAGTGATCTCTTATTGAGTTGTGGATGAATAGCGAGGCGGGCGCAGTTGTGTGGAGTACGTTCGTTTGTTAGTTTGACGTGCATGCGGCAGAATGTTTCCGAAGAGCTCAGCAGAACCATAGAGAGGCTTTACCGGTCTGAATCGGGCAGGATTCTTGCTACGCTGGTGCGCCTGCTCGGAGATCTTGATGTCGCCGAAGAGGCCATGCACGAGGCCTTTGCCGCTGCTTTGGACACGTGGCCTCAGACCGGTGTACCGGATAATCCGCGCCCCTGGCTCATTTCGACCGCGCGCTTCAAAGCTATCGACGGAATGCGCCGGCGGGCGCGCTTCGACAGCGCACAGAAAGACCTCGTGCTCTACCTCGAGGCGCGCGTCAACGAAGCGCCTTACGAGGAGGAGGAGATCGAGGACGACCGCCTTCGTCTCATCTTTACCTGCTGCCATCCCGCTCTGCCGCCGGAAGGACAGTTAGCGCTCACGCTGCGTGAAGTCTGCGGCCTGACGACAGAGGAGATTGCCCGAGCATTTCTCATTACGCCGGCGACGCTCGCGCAGCGCATTGTGCGCGCAAAGGCAAAGATTCGAGACACACCTATTCGGTACGAGGTGCCGTCGCCGCAGGAGTTGCCGGAGCGACTGGGCGCGGTGCTTCAGGTCGTCTATCTCGTCTTCAACGAGGGTTATTCGGCTGCGGCGGGAGCGGAGGTAACGCGGGCCGAACTAACCGCCGAGGCGATTCGACTGGGCCGGCTGGTGAGCGGACTGCTGCCGGAGCCGGAGGTCCTTGGGCTGCTTTCCCTGATGTTGCTGCAGGAATCCCGTCGCGCTGCGAGAACGTCGCCCACTGGAGAGCTGATTTTGCTGGAGAATCAGGACCGCTCGCTCTGGAACCGGGAGCAGATCGCGGAGGGAGTGGCATTGCTGGAGAAGGCCCTGAAGTCCCGGGGCTTCGGCTCCTACACGCTGCAGGCTGCGATTGCGGCCGTTCATGCGGAGGCGGAATCGGTCGCTCTGACCGATTGGCGGCAGATTGTTGCGCTTTACGGCCGATTGATACGAATTCAGCCTTCGCCAGTTGTAGAGCTGAATCGTGCCGTGGCAGTTGCAATGCGCGATGGTCCGGAGGCCGGTCTGGCGCATATCGACGCGGTGTTGGAAGATGGCGAATTGGCAAATTACTACCTGGCGCATTCAGCCCGCGCGGATATGTACCGCAGGCTGGGCAGGACGGCTGAGGCCCGGTCCTCTTATGAGAAAGCTCTGGCGCTGACCCAACAGGAACCGGAGCGGCAGTTCCTGCAAAAGCGGATTCGGGAGTTGAAATAAAAAAAGCGCAGAAGAAGCAAAATTTCCTGGACGCTTTGTCGAATTCCAGTCTGGCCGTTCGACTATATCGTGAAGGCAGGGCAATCGGCCCACCCGAAGATCGTTTTAAAGAAAATCGCTCAACCCAAAGGAGATTCCGCAATGCGATTCATGGTCATCGTCAAATCAACCCCAGAGGCAGACAAAAAAGGCGCCCTCCCCGATCCGCAGCTCTTGGCCGAGATGGGCAAGTTCAACGAAGAGCTCATCAAGGCTGGCATCGTGCTCGCCATGGATGGCCTCCATCCCAGCTCCAAAGGCGCACGCGTCAAGTTCTCCGGCACGTCGCGTACCGTCATCGACGGCCCCTTCACCGAGGCCAAGGAGCTCATAGCGGGCTTTTGGATCTGGCAGGTCAAGTCCCTCGAAGAGGCCATTGAGTGGGTCAAGCGCTGCCCCAACCCCCACGGCAGCGACTCCGAAATCGAAATTCGCCAGGTCTTTGAGATGGAAGACTTCGCCCCCATCCTGTCCAAAGAGGAGATCGAGTACAAAGTAGCGAAACGGGCTGAGCTGCCGAATCAGGCCGTCAGCAAATAGCCGCTCTTGTATCCAGGATTGAAGCGGGTGTGATCGGTAGCAGTGTCTTCTACCGATCCACATCAGGTCTTTCATTGCACCATCGAAGCCGTCTGGCGCATCGAGGCTGCGCGCGTCATCGCCGGCCTCACCCAGCTCGCACGAAGAGCGTTACACGATAAAAGGAGAAATCATGCCGCAATATTTGCTTGCGAATTACCTTCCCGACAACTTCGACCCGTCCACCATGACCGAAGCGACGGTACGTGCTATCAATGATCTCAACGACGAGTTGGAAGCTGCTGGTGCCAGGCTCATGGCTTGCGGCCTCAGCCCAGCCAGCCAGGCGAAGTCGCTGCGGGGGCAATCAAATGGCGAAGCGCTCGTCACCGACGGCCCGTATCTGGAAACCAAGGAGCACATTGGCGGTTTTTGGATACTGGAAGCCGCTGACATGGATGAGGCACTGGCGTGGGCGCGCAAGGCTGCCTTCGATAGCCGGTCGAGGGGCGAGGTGCGCGAGATCCCATACAGCAGCCTGCCGGGCGGCACGCCTCACCCATCGCGGGTAAAGCCGTAAGTACCCCCACCGGCGAAACCGGCTCCTCCGACCTCGAGAACGTTGCTCGCAATAAGCCGGCGGTCACGGATAGCCCATTCTCAAGAGGGAAAACAAATGCGGAAAAAGAAGGTTCGCGCAATTGCAATCAAAAGCTTCGCGCTGCTTGTTGTACTCGGTACGGCGTATCAGGCGACGGCACAGGCCGTCACAACACCGTCTCCTGCGACACCTTATTCCAAGATGGCTCCGGTCGACCAGTACCTCATGACGGATCGGGATGCGGAGATAGCCCTGGCACGAAGCGCAGCGCCCGCGTCCATCTCACGCGATGCAGGGGTGCTGGTTCTTGGACAGCATGGTTTCGAAACAGCGGTCAAGGGCACGAACGGTTTCGTGTGTATCGTGGGACGCTCGTGGACATCCACTGTGGATGCTGAGTTTTGGAATCCGAAGGTGCGGGTTCCGATGTGTGTGAATGCGGCAGCCGCGCGTTCCTACCTTCTGCGCTTCACCAAAGAGACCGAGTGGGGACTGGCGGGACGCACGCCGGCACAGATGAATGAGGCCATCTCGGCTGCCATCGCCAGGAAAGAACTGCCGCCGATGGAGCCTGGGGCCATGTGCTACATGATGGGCAAGGAAGGATACGGCGGCGACAGCGTCCCCCACTGGCCTTCCCACCTCATGTTTTTCTATACGGATGCCGACCTCGCGAGTTGGGGAGCGAATCTGCCGGGTTCCCCGGTCGTTGGTTTGAACGACCCCTTGGAGCACCTGACGCAGTTCGTGGTAGTCGTGCAGCGGTGGTCAGACGGAACGGAGTATCGCGAAGGCTCCGGCGCCGCGCATCATCATTAGCACCTGCACGCCTCGCCGGATCTTTGCTGACGGGTCGATCTTCGGTCTTTTGGGTCTCCCGAACGACTCTCTGATAACAGAACGATGAGCTACGGCTCTCTGAGTCACAGGAAACAGGGAAGAATTGTGAAGTACATCTGTCTGGGATATATCGAGCCAGGAAAATTCGAAGGGATGACCGAGAACGAGCGAAACGCAGTGTTCGACGAATGTTTTGAGCACAACGACCATCTGCGCGGTAACGGACATCTTGTTGCCGAAGTACCTCTTCAGTCTCCGGCGACCGCGTTGACCCTGTACTGGAAAAACGGCAAAGTCGTGACGACCGACGGCCCCTATGCGGAGACCAAGGAACAGCTCGGCGGCCTTCAAATTCTTGAAGCGCGAGACCTCAATCACGCCATTCAGCTTGTCTCGCAGCTTCCAGGATTTAAGTATGGGCTTGGACCGATTGAGATACGGCCGGTTGCGGATTTGAACGAGATGATGAGGGAGAGCGAGCAGCGGCGACGAAAGAAGACGGCACGTTGAGAGTGATCCGCCGAGTGCGAATTCGGTAGGTCGGCCAGCATTACTTCGTCGTTGCCGAAAGCTGACTTTGTAGCGCCCTCAGCAAAACTGCATCGGGGCAACAAAAGGTCAGGGCTTGCTGGCTGGAGCCGAGTATGGCGCCATTAGGTTGGCGACGAGCGGCGTCACGACGGGCGTGGCGGCGCCGATAATCTCCGTTACACTATCGCCATTGGTGGTCCAGACATTGCCGGAACAGTCGATGGCAATCGCGTCCGGATTCACGCCGCCGCCTGTATAGCCTTTGCTCCCCGACAGAATGGAGCCGGAGTTCGAGAGCTCGACAACGCTACTCCCGAAAAAGTTCGCGATCCATGCGTTCCCGGCGCCATCAATCGCGATGCCAGTGGGCGAATAGAGACCCCCACCAGTGAATCCAGTTGGCCCCGAAAGGAAAGAACCGGAACTGGACAGCTTGGTGATGCTATTCCCGGTGCCGTTGGCTATCCAGGCATTTCCCGAGTTATCGAGCGCCATCTCCCAGGGCTCACTGATGCCGCCGCCCGTGTAGCCATTGGGTCCTGAAAGTACGGCGCCTGAATTCGATAGTTCGGTGACAGTATTGCTGGCCTGACTCACAATCCAGACACTACCCGGGCCGCTGATAGCGATAGTTCTGAGGTAATTCAGGCCGCCGCCTGTGAATCCGTTGACTGGTGAGATCGCCGTGCCCGAGTTGGAGAGTTCGCTGACAGTAGTGAAAAAATTTGCGATCCAGGCATTGCCGGAGCTGTCTATAGCTATTGATTCGGGATTACCTACGCCACCAATGCCGATGTATCCATTGACACCAGAGAGGACCGAACCCGAGCTGGAGAGTTTAACGACGTTCCCGCCGAAAGTATTAGCGATCCAGGCATTGCCGTTATTGTCGATGGCGATGCCTTGGGGGTTGTTGATGCCACCTGCCGTAAATCCATTGGCCCCTGAGAGTGCAGAGCCTGAACTGGAGAACTCGGTGACGCTCGACGTGTTGATGACCCAGGCGTTGCCGGAGCCGTCAATAACAATCCGTTGAGACTCCGAGAGGCCACTCCCCGTGAAGTTGAGGCCGACCGTGAAGTCATTAGGCTGGGTCGTCAGGGTGGGGCTGAAGAGCGGTGTTGCCGCAGCCAGCGCGTAAAGCGTGGCGACGTTGCTGGCTGGGTTATGGGCAATATTGATCGCTGCGGTTGCGGTGTCGGTCGGCAGAGTGCCATTGGACCCGCTGGAAGGGGCATTTATCAAGAGCGTGCTGCAAGCCTTCGATGACGGACCGATGGAGCCGATGCAGGCCCCGAGAATATCGGCGAGTGTGTTGATGGTGCTCTGCGGGACCGTGCCGTTGCCAGCAGGTGTGGTAGCGAGTGCTGCACCGCTGGAGATGGCGGCGAGATTAGCCGCGTTGGCAAAGGCGTTTGCAATGCCCGTGCGGGCAAGCAAGGTGCCGGAACTGGAGACGTGAGTGGCGTCCGCCGCGAAGCCAGCCATGGCGTAGGCTGCGGCGACAGTGGAGACCTCGTTAACCCAGATGACTGGCGCAGAGCTGTTGAAGTTGCCGGAGTTGTGGCAGTTGCCGAGTTCAGCCATGAGTCCAGAGGCAGAATTCACACCCGGTCCCGTATTGCCGCCCAGAGCGTAAAGATAGACCTGCGAGTTGGCGACGCAAGAATAGCCACTGTCCATTGAAAAGCTGCCGTCAGCAGCAGTCGTGACGTATGCGCCAATGGAATCGGAGGCACCGGTTAAGGAAGCGTCGAGCAGTGAGACAGAGGACTGGCCGTAGCCGGTGGTGTTGGCTGCGAAGAGATAAACATGGGCGCCGGAGATGGGCATTTGGCCATGGTGAACGCTGCCGCTGACCGTGAGGCTATTGCCTGGGGTGGGTGTGGGTGGAGGTGTCGCGGCGCTGGGGCTTGACGAGCAGCCAGTGAGAAGGAAGAGCAAACTCGTCAATGGAACACAGAGGACTACAGCAGGCACAACACGCATTGAGGCTCCGCGGGGTACGTGGTCAACTGTCGAAATGCTGATTCCCAAGGATAGCTGACGATAGCTGAAAGTCGAAGTAAATTGAATCTTGTGGTGCCATTCCGACCGCGGAACAGGTTACGGGTGATGATGACGCACACTCAATCTGCAAAAGATCTTTCCTAAGTCGATTGGGTGTGAATTGTAGGCTCCTTGGAAGCTATCCTCGACCGAACTGTCCAGTGGGCCGGGTCATACAGGTGTGGCAGCCTGCCTGAGTGGGGAGTTCAGGCAGGCTGTGTGACTGCGGGTTTTGGCTCCATCCAGATTTTGCCTGCTGCCATCAGGACGACGAGCATGGCGGCGCAGAGGGCGAAGACCTTCCGTACGCCCATGTGCTGGGTGAGGATGCCGGAGAGGACAAGGCCGGAGATCTGGGCGGTGAAGACGATCGACATGAAGGTGGAGCCGACTCGGCCCATGAGTTCCGGCGGGGTCGCCTTCTGAAAGAGCGTCTGAGAGGGGACTACGATTCCTGCTACGGAGAAGCCGATGATCAGGTTGCCGAGGATCGTCGACCAGAGGTGGGGAAGCAGGGTGAGAATCACAAGACCCGCTGCGATGCCGCAGAGACCGGAGTAGACGAGGAGTGTGTCCTTCAGATTTTTGCCGAAGGTGTTGAGGCCGTTGATGCCGACCAGCATGCCGAGGCCGATCATCGCTGAGGCGATGGCAAAGGATTTTGTTGATGCGTGGAGCGAGTCGCGGACGTAGATGGCGATCAGCGGACCGAAGCAGCCGATGACGAACATGCCTGCGGCCATCGCCAGAATGACAAACAAGAGGCCGGCGTGGTGCACGATGAAGTTGATGCCCTGCTTCATGTCGAGCCACACTTTGCCGATGGCGGAGGTGCTTTGGGCATCGGGTGCTGCTGCGGCAGCTTTTGCGGTTGGCGCGGTCAGGAAGGAGACGGAGGCGATCAGTAGCGCGGAGCCTACGAAGCTGGCCGAGTCGAAGGCGTAGCAGCTGACGGAGCCGAGGTAGGAGACCATGAGGCCGGCGATGGCGGGGCCTACAATTCGCATCCCGAACATGACCTGCTGCATGAGTGCGTTTGCGGAGCGCAGGCCGTGCAGTGGGACTGCGGAGCGGATGGCGACACCCTGCGCGGGGCCGAAGAAGCTGGAGATGACGCTGATGGCGGCGAGGATCGCGTAGAAGTGCCAGATCTGCGTGGCGAAGATGAGAAGGAGGCAGAGGGCCGCGCGGATGGAGTCGCTTGAGACCATGGTGCGCTTGAGGGGCCAGCGGTCGACGAAGACTCCGGCGAGGATGCCTAGGACCGCGATGGGGAGCATGTAGGCGATCTGCACGCCGGTGACCTGCTGGGCGGTGGCATGGAGCTTGAAGGTGAGGACGTTGATGACGGCGAAGAGGGCGAGGAAGTCGCCGAAGACTGAGATGATCTGGGCGTACCAGAGGCGGCGCATCATGGGGACGCGCAGGACATCGCCCATCGATAACGGTGCTGGGAGTTCGGGATCGAGGACGGGATTCTGCTGGGCCGCGGCCGGATTGGCGGTTGTGCTCATTCGGAGTTCCTCTCGGGTGTTGCCATGGTACGGGATCGGGTGGGGATCGGAGGCCAGAATTTGACTGGAGTCGGTCTGGAATCTGCGTGGGAATCTGTCTGGAAATCTATTGGGGAATCTGGCAATTTGCCTGATGGTGTTGACTGCAAACGCAGATTCCCTTCGGGAATGACAAAACAAAAAGGCTAGCGACTCTGCATCAATTGCGGCGTTGCTCTATGTCCAGGAATCTACTGTGACGAAGCTGATTTCTTTTTGGTTTCTGTAGTGCTGAAGAATCAGGGATGTGGCTTCGACGCTGGGCAGACGCGGCTGGCCGAGACCTGCCTGTCCGCCGTCGTGCAGCACGATATTGGATGAACGGTTTTGGCGTTGGTTGCGGAGAATTCCACGGAGCGTTCGGTCTGCGATCTCGCGGGCGGGGAGGGACAGCCAATCGCCCGGGAGGATGTTCCACTGGACCGGGGTGAGGCCGAGCTCGTGGGCGATGCGGAGGACTGCGGGGCGGCGGGCGCCGTGGGGGGCGCGGAAGTAGCGGACAGGGATGCCGAGTGAGTCTTCGATGGCGGCGCTGCAGCGCGTGAGCTCTTCGCGGATGCGGGCGGGCGACTGCCAGGCCAGCCAGGGATGGGTCATGGTGTGGTTGCCGATGAGATGTCCTGCGGTGGCGATGGCGCGGGCGATGGCGGGGCGCTGCTCGACATAACGGCCGATGAGGAAGAAGGTTGCGCGGGTTTGATGGCGGGCGAGGACTTCGAGGAGGCGTTCGGTGACGATGTCGTTGGGGCCGTCATCGTAGGTGAGGGCGATCTGGTTGGGATTATCGCTGGCGATGAGAAGCTTGCCGAAGAGTTGAGACTGAGCCGAGAGAGCGGCGTAGGTGAGGACTCCTGCGGCGGTGGTGGCCGCGGTGAGAAGGGCGGTGGTGGCTATTTGAGTTTGTGTCATGCCCCGTTCTTCCATTATAGGGAATGGGGTGGAGTCTGCGGGATTGGCGGGGATTGACGGAGGATCACGGTCGCCCGTGTCGACGCTGGGACGGCGTGCGCTAACAGGTTGGCTGGGCTGAGGTTCGGTGGCTCGCTGCTACGGGTGCGGTGTGCGGGCCGTCTGAGAGGGGGTGGGGAGCGGAAATTTGATTGCTTTCTTGCCTTGAAGTTCCTACTATTAGCCGCACTAATTTTGACACTTGCTTCCAGGCTCCGGGGAAAGACTCGTTCCCGGGCAGGCCGGCTGAGGATTTCGATCCAGGCGTGCCTGTCCGCATTGCAGCCCGATATACCTCTCGCGAAGACACCAGAGGAGTTCGTAGTCTGCGCACCGCCTCTGCTTCTCTCACGCTTCCATCCAGGAGAAAAGATCGTATGAAGCTATCAATTTGTTCTCAATGTACTGCATTGTCTGTGTTGTTCGTTGCTTTTGTAGGCAGCGCCACGGTGCCTGTCTTAGCGCAAGACAAGGTGCTTATGACTCCGAAGATATTGACGATTCAGAGAGAGTTCACCAAGCCGGGCAAGGAGGGTGAGGCCCATGAGAAGACCGAGGGAGCCTTTTCAAAGGCTATGGCTGATGCGAAGGCTACGGACCACTATGTCGCGATGAGCTCTCTTTCGGGGAGACCGCGGGTCCTGTTTCTGAGCGGCTATGCGAGCTTTGCGGACATCGAGGCGGAGCGCAAGAAGGTGAACAGCAATGCTACGCTCTCGGCTGAGCTTGATCGCGCGAATGAGGCTGATGGGGAGGTACTTGCGGAGACCGATTCCAGCGTGTGGAGGAAGCGCGAGGAGCTTAGTCTCAATCCGGGATATAGGGTGGGGACTCGCTATGAGGAGTTCATCCAATTTGTGATCCGCCCGGGACACAACGCGGAGTGGGAAGAGCTGGTGAAGATGGTGATCGCCGGGTATAAGAAGGGAGTTCCGGAGGGTTACTGGGGGATGTACGAGGAGCTCTATGGCGGAGGCAATACGTACCTGGTGATTATTCCGCTGAAGTCCTCGGAGCAGATCGATGCCAACCTGGCGAGCGATCCAAAGTTCGCCGAGGCGATGGGGCCGGAGGGATTGAAGAAGATGGCCGCGCTGGAGGCTTCGTGCGTGGAGTCGAGGGCGACACAGCTCTTCAGGATTGCACCGAAGATGAGTTACCCGCCGGAGGCGTTTGTGCAAGCTGAGCCGGAGTTCTGGAACCCGAAGCCGTAGTTGCCGGGAGGTCATGGCGGTCAAAGGAAGAGCCCCGCGCTGGCTGGCGTTGGGCTCTTCTTTTTTTGCGGCTTGCGCTGGAGCGGCTGCGCGGGATCAGGCGGGTACGTCGAAGCCTATGTCGCGCATCATTTGGTCGGTGACCTCGTAGTCCTGGTTGGGGTCGGGCATTATGTCTCTGCCGGTGTCCGGATGTCCGAAGGCGTGGAGGTAGAGGCCGGCTTTGAGGAAGGCTCCCTGAAGTTTTACTTTGTCGGCGAAGGTGACCTTGAGGGGGATCTCTTCGTGGGTGATGTCGGTGGCGCGCAGGTAGTGCAGGATGATTCCGCCGGGGTTTTGGGGGTCGGGGTGGGTCTTGAATCTGACGAGATAGGAGTTCATCGGTCGGGTCTCTGGGGTCTTCTGGGGTCTTCGATGCAGCGGGTGGTTTGTGGCGGCGGAGGTGGCGAGGTTATTTTTTGGCGTGGGCTTTGAGGAGGGCGAGGACCTCTTCGGCGTGGCCTTCGGGCTTGACCTCTTCGAAGACGTGGAGGAGGCGCTGGCCTTTTCCTGTGTCGGGGCCGATGAGGTAGGTGGTGCGCTTGACGCCTTTGACGAGCTTGCCATACATGTTCTTGGGCTTGACGAGGTCGTAGCGGTTGATGAGCTCCATGTCGGAGTCGGCGAGGAGGTCGTAGGGGAGGTCGTACTTGTCTTTGAACTTCTTCTGGTCTTTGACGGTGTCGCGGGAGATGCCGAGGACGACGATGCCTTGCTTCTGGAACTTTTCGAAGGCGTCGCGGAAGCCGCAGGACTCGATGGTGCAGCCGGGAGTGTCGGCGCGGGGGTAGAAGAAGAGGACTACGGGCTTGGTTTTGAAGTCGGTGAGGGAGACTTCTTTGCCGTCCTGGTTTTGGAGGGTGAAGTTTTCTACTTTGTCGCCGGGGTTCATGAGATCTTCTCCTGTCGAAGCGGTTCAAATTTTTGATTGAGCTTCGCGTATTCCATTTCGTTCACAAAATACGCTACGAAAACAAGCACTTTATGAGGATCGAGGCCCTGAGCCATCGCGTCCTGGACAGATGGCCATTCGGATGCCATTTTCCTAAAGTCCGTCTCTGCAATGAGCTTAGTAAAGCCGCTCAAAATCTCCGAGCAGGAGCGACGACAAAAGGCTGGCCATGGTTCGTTGGGTTTGCGCTCTTTCGAATCAACGCTGAGCCAGTACATTTCACAAGTGCCAGTAGAAAGGCGAAGTTGAAACTGCCCTCCAAGGCAAGCGAATCCGAAAGCCTCTGCCTTAGCGAGAGCACCAGGGAAACAATCAAGTTGCCACCCGTACTCGTTACCGTTTTGTGTTGCGCCTATTGTCATGTCCGGCGGAAGATTGTCAGGCTTGATCATGGGTTTTTTCTTGGAAACGAGATTGTAGGCAATGGAGAGGTATCAGGCCGTCGCTAAAGCCGTAAGGGTTTTTTCGAGGGAGGCGGAGTCGGAGACGTGGGAGGCGTGCTGGTTTTTGTCGATCTTGTGGACGAGGCCGGAGAGGACTTTGCCGGGGCCTACTTCGATGAAGTGGGTTGCGCCTTCGGCGATGAGGAGCTGCATGCACTCGACCCAGCGGACGGAGCCGGTGACCTGGCGGATGAGGCAGTCGGGGACTTCGGCGCGGCGGTGGATGAGACGGGCGTCGACGTTGGCGGCGACGGGGAAGGCGGGGTCGTGGAAGGTGACGGCCTCGAGGGTGGTGGCGAGGGCCTCCTGGGCGGGCTGCATGAGGGCGCAGTGGAAGGGCGCGCTGACCTGGAGCATGATGGCGCGCTTGGCTCCGGCTTGTTTGCAGAGGTCGGCGGCGCGCTCGACGGCGGCGGTGGCTCCGGAGATGACGGTCTGGTCGGGGGAGTTGAGGTTGGCGGGGGAGACGACGGCGCTGTTGGGGGAGAAGTCTTTTGCGGCGGGGTCGTTGGGGAGGGGCGTGAGGTCGTCGGAGACCTGGGCGCAGATGTCGTTGATGAGGGCGGCGGAGAGGCCGAGGATGGCGGCCATGGCTCCGACGCCGGGGGGGACGGCCTGCTGCATGAACTTGCCACGGGAGCGGACGGTGCGGACGGCTTCGGCGAAGGAGAAGGTGCCGGCGGCGACGTGGGCGGAGTACTCGCCGAGGGAGTGGCCGGCGGCGAAGGCGGGGGTGATGCCGCGTTCTGCAAGGATGCGGGCGGCGGCTACGGAGACGGTGAGGATGGCGGGCTGGGTGTGCTCGGTGAGCTTGAGCTGGTCTTCGGGGCCTTCGAAGATGAGTTTGGAGAGGGGGAAGCCGAGGGCGTGGTCGGCCTCGTCGAAGAGGGCGCGGGCGGTGGGGAAGTGGTCGTAGAGATCGCGGCCCATGCCGACGGTCTGTGACCCCTGACCGGGGAAGAGAAAAGCTAGTTTTGTCATCGTGAGTATCGTAAACCAGGGTGCAGGTTCCTGGCTCAACGACGGATTCGGGCTTCGCGAACAAATATTTCGCTCCCAACTTCCCCTGCATGTATCTGATAAGGAATGAAGGGAAGAGATTATGTTCAAAAAGATTGCTGTGGCATTCGATGAATCGCCCGAGGCAGGGAGGGCGTTTCATTCTGCGTTGGAGCTGGCCAAGTTTAGTTCGGCCACGCTTCATCTGATAACGGTGCTGGAGGGCTTTCCGGCGTATATGAGTTATGTTGCGGCGGTGGCTCCCAATGTGCCCATATTGTTGAAGGAGGAGAAGCGGAGTTTTTATTCGGACTTGCAGGGCAAGGCGAAGGCGGAGGCCGACCGGGCCGGCGTCAGTCTTTCTCTGGAGATTGCCGAGGGAGAGATTGTCGGCGAGTTGTTACGGTTGATCGAGGAGATCAAGCCTGACCTGCTGGCGATTGGGCTTCGCCATGGGCATGGCACGGTGGGGCGGTTGTTGGGCGGGACGGCGCACCAGCTGGCGGTCCATTCTAAGTGCCCCCTGCTTGGGGTTCACTGAGGGGTCGTGGGCTGCTGGCGTGCTGCTGAGAATTGCTAGATGCCGAGGCCGAAGTCTACGTCTTTTTCGTCGCCGGAGTGGGCGTAGAAGTCGTAGGGGGTGCGGCGGTTGAACTTGTAGCGCTGGCGGAGTTCGCGGCCTACGAAGAGGCCGAGGGCTACGGCGCCGAGACCAGCGGAGATCCAGCCTACGGTCTTGATGAGGGTCGATTCTGCGTCGTCCTCGTGATGTTGCGCGAGGCGTGGAAAGGGGAGCGGCGCGGTGACCGGGACGTCCTCGGTTTGAGGGTCTTCAGGCCTCGATTTGGAGCGGAAGATCATGCTTGAATGATAGCGCAGGTTCGTGGGTGGCTGGGAGAAGTGACGGTTGAGAGGTGCTGCTTCGGTGGCATTGACCAGTTGGACGCGGTGGGGCCAATAAGGTTGCTGCGGTTGTGGGCAGGCGGGAAAGGCAAAAGCAACGGCAACCGCAGATCGCCTTCGGGGATGACAACCAGAACGGTAACGGCAATGGCGTTGGAGGTAAGTGGTTTTCGGATTAGGTGACGTCGACTTGATAGACGCGGAGCGCGCTTTGATCTTGAGTGGCTTGGTTTAGGTGACGTCGACTTGATAGACGCGGAGCGCGCTTTGATCTTGAGTGGCTTGGTTTAGATGACGTCGACTTGATAGACGCGGAGCGCGCTTTGATCTTGAGTGGCTTGGTTTAGATGACGTCGACCTGGTGGAAGCCGAGGCTGTAGAGCAGGGTGGTGATGGTGGCGCGGGCGTTCTTGCGGGCGGTGTCGAGGATGCCGTCGGCGAGGGCGGACTGCTGGAGCTGCTGCTCGGCCTTGGCGCGGGTGTCGGACTCGAGGTTCTGGTCGGCGGGGACGAGGAGGCCGGTGGAGCGTGCGTAGACGCGGGTGTGCTGGTTGTCGAGGGTGGTGATGAAGAGTTGCGAGGCGGGGAGGGTGACGTGGATGGATTGGCCGTTGTTGTCGATGCGGACGTCTTCGGGTTTTAGTTGTGAGAGATCGATGCCGGCGATGGACTGGCCGTGGACGACGAGCAGGAGGCGGTCGCCGGCGAGGAGGTCGGGGAGGACGGCGCTGGACTTCGAGCCTTCGACTACGGTGTCGATGGAGTAGACGACGGTTTCGAGGCGGTTGAGTCGTTGAATGCGCTGGACGACGGCGGGAACCGAGGTGTCGAAGGTGGTGGTGCGGCCGGTGATGGCGGTGGCGACGCGGGCGAAGACGCCGGTGGTGGCGTGGCGGAGGAAGACGGCCAGGGCGGCGGCGCCGAGGATCAACGAGAGCAGGACGACGAAGAAGGTTCCGGAGGATCGGCGATCTGGACCGTAGGAGCCGTATTGGGTTGTCATGTTGTTTGGATGCTACTACGTGAGGTGATAACTATTGGGCGTGAGGGAGGTATGGGCAAACAAATACGGGGGGTCATTCCCCATTCGACTTCGCTCAGGGTCAGGATGACGGCTAGAAAGTAAACAACTGCAAGGGCAACCACAGATCCCCTTCGGGGATGAACCAGAAGGGCAACTGCAACTGCAACCGCAACAACTATGTAACTGCGATTCGCAGCGGTTGGGGTGGAGTTCAGGGCTTGAGGTAGGTTTCGAAGTGCCAGAGGATGCGGTTGAAGAGCTCGTCGCGTGCGGTGGGGCCGGCGATGGAGTGGGTTTTGCGCGGGAAGAGCTGGAGGTCGTAGGGGATGCCGGCGTCGATGAGGGGCTGGAGGAACTGGATGGTGTTGGCCATGTGGACGTTGTCGTCGCCGGTGCCCTGGGCTATGAGGAGATGGCCTTTTATCTTTGCGGCTTCGGTGGTGGGGGAGTCGGTGGTGTAGTTGGCGGCGTTCTCGGCGGGGAGGCCGAGGTAGCGTTCGGTGTAGATGGAGTCGTAGTTGCGCCAGTCGGTGACGGGGGCTACGGCGACGCCGGCGCGGATGCGGTCGGTGTGGGTCATGGCGTAGAGAGTGAAGGTGCCGCCCCAGCTCCAGCCCCACCAGCCGATGCGTTTGGGGTCGAGCTGCGGGTATTGGGCGAGGATCTGGTCGAGGGAGGCCATCTGGTCGGCGAACTGGACGGGGCCGAAGTTGCGATAGGCGGCCTGCTGGAAGTCGCGTCCGCGTCCGCCGCTGCCGCGGGTGTCGACGTCGAGGACGGCGAAGCCGTGCTGGGCGAGGAGCTCGTTGAAGATCTGGGTGGTGCTCCAGGAGTTACGGATGCTGCTTTCGGGAGTGGGTCCGTTGTAGGGGTTAAGGATGAGGGGAACGGAGACAGATGTGGGACTTGTTGAGGACGGAAGAGTGAGACGGCCGTAGAGTTTGGTCTTTCCGTCGGCGGCGGTGACGGACACGATGGCGCTGGTGACGGTCGTTGCCGGGGGAAGGGGTTTCGACTTCCAGACGGGAGAGCAGTTCCGGGTCACGTTGCAGAGACTGATGACTGGTGGAGTGATGGCGTCGCTGTAGTAGTCGGTGAAGTGGATGCCGTCGGGGGAGGTTTTTGTGCCGTGGGTACCGCGCCCGGCGGTGAGCTGATCTTTTGCAGTGCCGTCGAGTTTGATGGACCAGAGATTGTCTTCGAGGGGGGAGCCTTCGTTGGAGGTGTAGAAGACAGTGCCTGACTTTTCGTCGATGCTGTTGACGGACTCGACCTCGTAGTCGCCCTGGGTTAGCTGGCGGGTGAGGGTGGCGTCGGCGGCGAGCGGATGGTGCTCGTCGAAGCTGTAGAGGTAGAGGTGGGTGTGGCCGTCGCGCCAGCTGCTGATTACGAAGCGGCCACCAGAGACGGTGTTGAGGTCGGCGCTGAAGTTGAGATACTTGGAGTCAGTGTCGGTGTAGACGAGGCGGGTTTTGCCGGAGCGGGTGTCGGCGAAGTAGAGGTTGAGGTGCTGCTGGTCGCGGGTGAGGACTTCGATGTAGATGGTGTTGGCGTCGATCCAGCCGAAGCGGGGGATGTAGTCGTTGTTGGGGCTGAAGGGTACTTCGATGAACTTCGTCTTGCCACCTTTGGCGGCGACGATGCCGACGCGGACGGCGGGATTGGGGTCGCCGGGCTGGGGGTAGCGCTGGCTGTCGATGGTGGCGTGGGTGGGGATCCAGTCGGTAATGGGGTACTGCGGGACTTTGGCCTCGTCCATCTGGAGATAGGCGACTGATTTGGAGTCCGGCGACCAGAAGTAGTTGCTGCGGACGTCGAGCTCTTCGAGGTAGACCCAGTCGACTTCACCGTTGAGGAGGGTGTCGGTGGTGTCGTGGGTGAGGGCTGTTTCTTTGCCTGCGGCGGCTACGGGGTGGACGTAGAGGTTGTGGTTGTGGAGGTAGGAGACCGATTTTGCGTCGGGGGAGAACTTGGGGTCGTCGCCTGAGCCCTCGTGGGTGTCGACGATCAGGGTGCCGGTGCCGGCGGCGATGTCGTAGAGCCAGAGGCGGCCGCCGTTGTCGAGGAGGAGATGTTTGGAGTCGGCGGCCCAGAGGTAGGCGGACATGCTGTAGCGGGCGCGGTGGTCGGCATCTTTTTCGTTGACGGCGGCGGCGGTGAGTTTGCTGAGCTGCTCGGCGGTGGCGAGGACGCTGGCGTGGCCGGTGGCGGCTTCGATCTGGACGATGTCGCCGGCGTTGCCGGGGGTGCTGGGCTTGGGCTCGTCGACGAGGAAGGTGAGGAGTCTGCCGTCGGGGCTCCAGTCGATGCCGTGGGGCGGGGTGCCGGTGAGGTTTTTGTTGGTGTTGGCGATAGTGCGGAGGCCGGGGTCTGTCGGGGGTGCGGTCTGGTTTGGTGGCGTCTGGCAGAGGGCAGGAGCTGTGGCGAGGCAGAGAATGAGGGCGGCGCGCAGATTGGAGAGCATGGTTGGGTTGAGTGTACAAGGTGAGGCGGTGCGGGGGTGGCTTGTGGTTCCTTTGATTGATTGTGCTGGCTTGCCATAAATATGGTAGGTTTTGGATATGAGAACCACGGTTGATATTCCCGATCCGATCTATCGAGAGTTGAAGGCGCGTGCGGCACGTGAAGGGACTTCGGTGAAGGAGCTGATTCTTAAGGGAGTCAGCATTACCTTGCGATCCGAGGCTCCGGCGCCAAAGCGTAAAGGGAAGCTCAAATTTCCCGTGATTCGCTCGAAGAATCCTGGAACTCTCAAACTTGGACCGGAGGGCGTGTACGAATACATTCCTTTTCCCTGACGTGAATGTTCTGCTGGCGCTGGCGCATGGGATTCACCCTCATCATGACGTTGCCCTTTCTTTTTTCTCCGAGATGGATATAGCTGCTTCTGGTTCTTTTTTCTACCTCTGTCGCTTTACGCAGCTTGGTCTTCTGCGGCTACTGACCAATCGAAGCGCAATGGGAGCGGATGTGCTGACGCAGGCGGATGCGTGGGCCGCCTATGATCGCTTCTCAGAGTTTTGGAACGGCACATTGCTTGAGGAGCCGCCGGGAATCGACAAGGAGTTCAGGCGCCGCACGAGTCGTGATGAAGTATCTCCGAAGGTGTGGGCTGACGGGTACCTTGCGGCGTTTGCAGCAGCGGGAGCTATGCAGTTAGTGACGTTTGATCGGGGGTTGAGTTTGCGATCGAAGGGGTCTGTTTTGCTCAGGACTGCGAGCTGACCGCGGAGCTCTGAGGAGAGCTCGACGCGGTTGCTTGTCAGGGTTTTTTGGTTCCAGGCTGTGTTGGCCTGCCCGAGCGGGTTGGGCCGAAACGTTTATGCGCGGACGAGGCGGATGTCGATCTCGCGGTCGACGTACTGCCATTCGCTGGAGCTGCGGAGGCGGCGCACGAGTTCTTCGAAGATATCGCTGTGCTCGGGGGCATATTCGAACCAGGTGAGGAAGTCGAAGGGTTGGGCGAGGTCGCGGCTGTGGAGCAGGCGGCGCGCGATGGCGGGGAGATACTCGAGGCCGATGCCTATGTGGCTGGATTGCTCTTCGAAGATGCTGCGGCGCTCGTCCTGGGGGAGATCCCACCAGTCTGCTGTCTTGCGAATGGGGATGAGTGCGGCGCGTGTTGCGTGGGGGCGGTGAAGGCCTTGCTGTTTTGCGAGGAGCGCGCCGGATTCGGATCGATTGGTGTAGCGGGTGTTGCTGGTTACGCCGCGCAGGGTCCAACGGGGTGATTCGACGGGGTCGAACTCGGAGCCTTCAAGGACGGTGAGTCTCTCTGCTGGTTGAAGACCGTCGCCGGTGACGCTTTCGACTCGATCGATGCGCCAGGGGCCGGATGCTCCGGCGACGAATGAGACTAAGAGGGGTCGTGCCATATCGCTCCCTGACTGGTGCGCATGGTTCGACTCCGGGCTCGGTCTTTGGTTACAGCGCTTCGAGGGTTACAGGGCTTCCAGGCTGGAAGAGGTCGCGATCTCGTGGCGGATGGCGAGGCGGTTCTGGTAGCTGGCGGCGATGAAGTCGCGGAAGAGCGGGTGCGGCTCTAGCGGCTTGGACTTGAACTCGGGGTGGAACTGGCAGCCGAGGAAGAAGGGGTGGGTGGGGATCTCTACGATCTCGACGTAGGTGGCGTCGGGTGTGGTGCCGGTGAGGCGAAGGCCGGCGCCGGTGAGGATGGCCTCGTACTCGCGATTGAACTCGTACCGGTGGCGGTGGCGCTCGCTGATCTCGGTCTTGCCGTAGGCGTGGGCGGCGAGGGAGTCGGGCTCCATGACGCAGTCCCAGGCCCCGAGACGCATGGTGCCGCCCATCTCTTCGACGCCGGTGAGCTCGCGGAGTTTGTAGATGATGCGGTAGGGGGTGGCGGGGTCGAACTCGCCGGAGTTGGCGTCCTTGAGGCCGCAGACGTTGCGGGCGTATTCGATGCAGGCGGTCTGCATGCCGAGGCAGATGCCGAAGTAGGGGACGGCCTCTTCGCGGGCGAAGCGGATGGCGTTGAGCATGCCTTCGATTCCGCGCTTGCCGAATCCGCCGGGGACGAGGATGCCGTCGAAGCCCTGGAGCTGCGCGGCGTAGTCGGGGGTCTCGAGGCCTTCGGCTTCGAGCCAGGTGACGCGGAGTTTGAGGTTGTGGGCGAGGGCGCCGTGGACGAGAGCTTCCTTGAGTGACTTGTAGGAGTCTTCGTACTCGACGTATTTGCCGACGATGGCGATGGAGACCTCGTCCTTGGGGTTGTAGGCGCGGCGGACGATGTCCTGCCAGCGGGAGAGGTCGGGAGCCTTGGTCTCGATGCGGAGATATTTGAGGGCGAGGGTGTCTACGCCTTCAGCGGCGAATGTGAGGGGAACTTCGTAGATGCTGGCGACGTCGCGGGCGGCGATGACGGCGGGCTCTTCAACGTTGCAGAAGAGGGCGATCTTGTTGCGCATCTCGCGGGGGACGGCGCGGTCGGAGCGGCAGAGGAGGATGTCGGGCTGGATTCCGATGGAGAGCATCTCCTTGACGGAGTGCTGGGTGGGCTTGGTTTTGAGCTCCTGCGCGGCGGCGATCCAGGGGATGAGGGTGACGTGGACGAAGCAGGTGTTCTCGCGGCCGAGGTCCTGGCGCATCTGGCGGATGGCTTCGAGGAAGGGGAGGGATTCGATGTCGCCTACGGTGCCGCCGATCTCTACGATGGCGACTTCGCAGTCTGCGGCGACCTTGCGCATGGCGTTTTTGATCTCGTTGGTGACGTGGGGAATGACCTGGACGGTCTTGCCGAGGTAGTCGCCGCGGCGCTCTTTGGTGATGATCTGCTCGTAGATGCGGCCGGTGGTGAGGTTGTTGTCGCGGGTGAGCCTGGCGTGGGTGAAGCGCTCGTAGTGGCCGAGATCGAGGTCGGTCTCGGCGCCGTCGTCGGTGACGAAGACTTCGCCGTGCTGGAAGGGCGACATGGTGCCGGGATCGACGTTGAGATAGGGGTCAAACTTCATGAGGTTGACCTTGATGCCGCGGGCCTCGAGGAGACAGCCGATAGAGGCTGCGGCGAGACCCTTGCCGAGCGAAGACACGACTCCGCCAGTTACGAAGATGTACTTTGCAGACATGTCCGCGACCTCTTTGTATGTATTTGAAGTTTGTGCAGGATGGGCACGGTTAAGTATCGCAGGGTCCGGGCGCGGAAGCAATGGGTTGACTTTTTGAGGGGAAGTCAGGTTGAGTCGTGAAAATTTTGCGAGTCAGGCGGACGCGATTCTTCTATTTTCCGGGGATGGGATTCTTCGGGATGCCACGTGAGAGCCGCTTGACGACGAACTCCTGGATGAGGGAGGAGGCTGCGCCTGAGGCTGTGTCGATGAGCCCGTTTCTGATGGTGAGTCCTGCTCCGTTGCGATCGCTGGAGGGGTAATAGAGGTTCGAGATGCCTGCGGAGGCGAAGTTGCCGAGGATGAAGGAGTAGTTGGGCTGCCAGTGGCCGTTGTCTCCTTTGCAGATGAAGGCAGTGGACAGGGCATAGAGCGTGCGGGAGCGAATGGTTCCGGTGCCTTTGTAGAAGTAGCGCGGGTCCTGATGGAAGACGGAGGGAAGGATCGCGTTGCCGAGGATGTTGCCGATGAAGCCGTCGCCGTAGGAGGCTCCGAAGCGCTTGAAGTAGCCGGCGGTGCCCTGGCCGTAACCGCTGAAGGTGTCCTGAGACTGCTCGGTGCCTGCGATGATTGCGGGGATGGCGAAGGAGACGGGATCGTAGGCGGTTCTGAGGGCGAGGCGGAACTTCTGGCCGGAGCTGAGGGGCACAGCATCCCAGTTGTAGGAGACGTAGAAGTTGGGGAAGACGCCGAGGACGCGCTGTTTTTCTTCGAGCGACACCTGCTCCTCGGCGATGTCGTGGCGCGTGAAGTTGACGTCGACGTTTGTGTTGGCGGAGGAGAGTTGCAGGGTGATCGTCGGGAGCTCATAGAGCTGGCCTTTTTGGAGGACAAGGGCTGAGGACACCCAGTTCGCAAAACCTGATGATACGACTGCAACCTTAAAGGTGCCGGGGTTGATTGCGGTGAAGTTGAAGGAGCCGGTTGCATCGGTCGCGAGGGTGCGTTGGGGCCTGGAGTCGAGGAATTGGATCGAGACGAGAGCGCCTTCGACCTGGGCTCCGCTGGGGTCTAAGACGGTGCCGCTGATGCTGCCGGAGGGTTGCTGGTCGGATGAATCGGATGCGTCGGATGAGATGAAATTGGCGGATTGCTGTCCGGGTGCTTCTGGTAGATCGTCGTGGAGTGGGGTGGGGAGGGGGGCGAGGGTGGCGATCTGCGGGATTGCGGCTGCTGACGTTGAGGGGATTGGATACGAAGGCGACGTGAGGCCGGATTGGCGGGAGAGCGTCTGCGCGTGAGCATACGGGCTGAGCATCGTGCACAGCAGGGTGGTCAGGAGAATGGGGCCCGCATTACGTAAACCTTGCATATCAGCTACGTTTCCAATTGTAGATGTCCACGCGCCATGCTTCACGGGAGGTGCGAGTGAGGGAGCCGATCTTGCTGACGGGATTGATCTTCTTAATCTTCGCCCTCTGATCAGCGATTCCGCAATCACCCATCGGTCCAATCATCTGGATCAGCATCGACAGGAGCTGTTGTTGCGTTGGATTCCAATATCACTCTTAGAGTTTGCAACTGCCGGACGGTTGCTACGGATGATTCTTATTTTTAGAGGGATATCGCAGCGGATGTTTACAGGGTGTTGATGTCTTTGGGCTCGAGGACGGGGCGAGGGAAGCCGTGTTTGGCGACCAGGAGCATGGCGCGGCCGACCTGTTCGGTGGTGCCGATCTGCGCGGGGAAGGCGCGTCGCATGAGGGGGAGGACCGGGTTCAGGACGGTATAGAAGATGCTGTACAACTTCGTTTTGGAGACGATGCCGTGGAGCGGCTGGATGAATCCGATGCGGAACATGTAGGCAGCTTTGAAGGGGAGTTTGAGGATGTCGTTTTCGGTTTTGCCTTTGACGCGAGCCCACATGGTGCGACCGCGCTCGGTGCCGTCGGTTCCTGATCCTGAGACGTAGATGAAGGTCATGGAGGGGTTGAGCTTTGCCAGGGTTGTTGCAGCGGCGAGGGCGAGGTCGTGGGTGACGTGGGTGTACTGCGCCTCGGACATGCCGGCAGAGGTGACGCCGAGACAGAAGAAGCAGGCGTCGTAGCCGGTGAGGTCGGCTTCGATGGTGGAGTAGTCGAAGAGATCTGTGTGCACGAGTTCGCGGAGTTTGGGGTGATGCTGGCCGGTTGGGCTGCGGCCGATGGTGAGGACCTGCTTTACGTCGAGGTCCAGCAGGCACTCACGTAGAGCGCCCTGGCCGACCATGCCGGTTGCGCCGAAGAGAATCACGTTCATCGGTTTGCCCTCATGTTGAGTGCGCGCAGTGGTGGATGCTGCGCGGCCCACCGACGTTCGTGGTGCGGATTACGTCGATGGTTCCATGCTACAGGTGTGGTTCGAGGGAGGGTGATTGCTGCTAACGTGATTGCAAGGCCGCTAATGGGACTGCAAGACTGGGGAAGGTGGGTTGAGGATGTTCGGTTTGGTGGGGCCGAGCTCTACGATTGAGAGCTGGCCGTCGGTGAGCAGCTCGTCGCCGGTTGCGTTGGCGGTCTTCTTCGGGGCGTGCGGACGATCGACCAGCGCGTAGGAGGTTGCGGTGCCGGAGTAGAGGAGATCGGTTTCAATCCATTCGCGTTCGCGATCGACGTGGGGATCGATGCGGTGGGACCATTTGGTGTTCTTTCTGGCGGTTGAGATGGCGATGTCGTGAGTTGCGGCTCCGATCCAGACGTCGCGGCCCTGATAGGTTCCGGGCTCCTTCCAGATGCGGATGTGATGGCGTTTGGCAAAGGTGTCGAGGGACTTTTGAAAGACGAGATCGGGTGGTTTGCCGTTGACGGTTAGGAGAGACACGGGAGCGTTGGTGTATCCGGCGCCGCGAATGGTCGCCTGGACCGACTTTGCTGCAGAGCCCATGCTGAGGGAGTCTGCCTCGAACCATCCTGATTCCTTAAAGGCTGCTTCGAGTTGTTGCCGGGAGCCGAGGAACATGAGATTGGTTACGTCTGAGGGCTTGTTGTCTTTGGTGTGGACGCGTAGAGGGGCTGAGGTTACGAGTGCCTTGAGGGGTGCATCGACGGGCAGTACGGGCCAGCCTGACCAGGTGTCGCGGGTCTTCAGCATGGAGGGCCGGACGACCTGGATCTGCAGGTCGGTTCCTGCGGGGAAGAGAATCTCGCGTCGAATGGAGAGGCCGTAGACCGCGGAGACGCCTTTGATGGTGTATCCCGCGATGGGATTGACCATGCTGAGGCCGGCGAGAGCAATGGATCCCTTGGTGGAGGCGTGAGGCTGGATGATGCCGAGGATCTCGTTGTTGCGGACGGTCTCGCGGGCGTTATCGACATCGATGACGCGAGCGTAGAGTGGCGAGCGTGTGCCGTCGGCATGAATGATGTTGGAGAAGTCGAGGACAAGGCGTGGGCGGGAGTATTTGTCCGGAGCTTTTTGCGCGAAGAGGACGGTTGCCTGAACCTTCGTGCCGGGGGCGATGACGAGTTCGCCAGCGGGACAGGAGATGTTTTCTCCGCTCTTGCAGAGAGGATAGGTGACGGTGCCTTCGACTGGGTCGCCGGTGCGGGAGTGCTCGCTGTAGACGGGGCCGTTGAGCCGGACGCTCAAGGTTTGGCCGGGGGCGAGATCGGCTTTCCTTGACTGCGCTACGCTGGCGGCAATGGAGTGCGGCATGTCGCCGTTCTCCTGATTGAAGAAGTGGAAGAAGGCGGTGAGAAATCCGCTGGTTGCGCCGTTTTCTATCAGCAGGGTCTGGATCTCGAAGTTGGGGGAGTAGAGGAGGTAGTCGAGGGCGGTGTCGTTGTAGATGTCTTCGCGATTGATCTCTACGCCGTGTTGTATGAGCTGGTCTGCGATACCTTCGTAGGCCACGATGATCTTCGGCTTGGTGTTGTAGCTGGAGCCAAAGATGGTCCAGTGAAGCGCGGTGCGGCCG
This sequence comes from Edaphobacter lichenicola, assembly GCF_014201315.1. Lineage (NCBI taxonomy): Bacteria > Pseudomonadati > Acidobacteriota > Terriglobia > Terriglobales > Acidobacteriaceae > Tunturiibacter > Tunturiibacter empetritectus. The sequence continues at coordinate 740,820 of NZ_JACHDY010000002.1, read as the reverse complement.
TACTGGTCTGTTGCTTTGACGTCGGCTCCGTCCGCGATTAGTTTTTTGGCTTCGGTGAGCCGGTCGAGGATGGGCTGCTCTTTGGTTTCGCGGGTGGCCTGGTAGAGCTTTTGAATGAGCGGTGAGGTGTGGGAGAGATCGAGGGTTACGGCGGCAGTGTCCAGCTCGTCGTCCGGTGTCTCCTGCGTGTCTGCAGTGGCCTCGGCGGCTTCAGGCGGCGATTGTTGATCGGCTTGAGTTGATGGTGCCGGCTGGCTTTGAGCGATCGCTTGATCTCGCGCGGGTCCGGCGAGAGTCAAGAAGACCCCAAGGAGAAAGAGCGATGCTCTCGATGCGCTTGGCATGTGTGACCTCTGATTTTCAGGGGGCCCGTATCTGAGTGTGGAACAGGGAAGAGTTGGCGTAAGGACAGCGGTTCCAAAGCCACGTATTCTACTCGGAGATGGTGGCTGAAATCATATACGAGAGAACGGACGACAGCTACGGTGTGGATTGATCTTCAGGCTTGGGCGATGCGCAGGCTGGATTCTCTGAGTGTCCGTCGCGAAGGGGTGCCTGCTCATCTCGCGACGGGCGAGCAGGGCGAACGGGAGGCTCTGTTCCATCTGCGCAGGTTAGGGTATACGGTCGTAGCGCAGAGGTGGAAGACCGCGAAGGTGTGGGGGGATATCGACCTGGTGGGGTGGGATGGGCCGACGTTGTGCTTTGTCGAGGTGAAGGCGCGCGGTGCAAGGGATGGGATGACGGCGGAGTCGGCCGTGGACCGGGACAAGCGAGAGATGCTGCGGAGGATGGCGCGGGCTTATCTGAAGGGATTTCCGGAGAAGCTGAGGGACAATGTTTCGGTGCGGTTCGATGTGGTGTCGGTATACTTGCTGCCAACTGGAACTGAGTTTGAAGTGTATAAGGGAGCGTTTGGATGGTGATGTATGCGCAGGAGTCGGATGCTGCACTGCTGGATTCAGCCGAGTTGAGCGAGCGGCTCGCGACGGTGCTGCGTGAGTGGATGCCGTGGCTGGTGACACTCTCCGAGGCTGAGGCGAGCGTGCCGGAGCGGCCGGGTAAGTGGAGCGCGAAGCAGGTGATTGGGCATCTTATCGATTCAGCGGTGAATAATCTGGGAAGAGTTGTTCGATTACAGATTGAGCCGGGACAGAGCGAGTCAGGATATGAGCAGGTGGAGTGGGTAAACCTTCAACACTACGCCGAACGCGAGTGGGCGCAGGTGCTGGCGCTTTGGTTTGCGCTCAATGAGCATATGACGTGGACGGTTCGTCATATCGAAAAGTCGCGTCTGACAAGTGTCGGGTTGATTGAAGGCGAGTCTTTGACGCTGGGGTTCCTGATCGAGGACTACGTCGCACATATGCAACATCACTTGCGACTGATGAAGGTATGGCTGGGAACCGGCGGCGAGAAGGTAAGGCAGTCGTCCGGAATGGATGGCGCCGGTGTCTAATAAATTTGATCTGTTTTGATCTACAAGGATGAGGAACTATGACACTGCTGAATGCACCGGAGTTCGATAACCGCCGCGAGACACGAAACCGTAATTTGTTGATCGCTTCAGGGGTTCTGATTGTGCTGTTGGTCGTATTGGGGATGGGTGGATTCCTGTTGGGACATGGGTGGTTCTTTTCCAATCTTCCGGCCGAACATAAGGTAAGCAACTTCTTCGGCGCTCTGGAGACCCAGGATTATGGCAAGGCGTTTGCGATTTATACAAACGACCCGGACTGGCAGCAGCATCCCGAACGTCATGTGGACTATCCGCTGAAGAGATTTACCGAAGACTGGACGACTGCGAGCCCTGTGGGGGCTCCGATCCGTTCTCATCACGTGGATATTTCGAAGACCGATGGGACGGGGGCGTTTGGAAGCGGAATTATTGTTGCAGTGAGGGTGAATGGCGACCACAAGATTTTTATGTGGTACGAGCGTAAGGATGGAACGCTGACAGAGCCGGCGCCACATGAGCTGCAGTATGACTAGGGTTGGGTAGGAAGCGTAGCGCAGGATGGGGTTCGTCCCACGCTTTCAAGTAGAATCACTGAAGCCTGCGCGGCGCACTAAGGAGAACCTAGTTTTTTGAAGAAAGCCCTTATTACCGGAGTCACTGGCCAGGACGGAGCGTATCTTGCCGAATTCCTCCTCGCTAAAGGTTATGAAGTTCACGGAATCAAGCGACGGGCCTCACTTTTCAATACCTCTCGGGTAGACCATCTCTACGAGGATCCGCATAGTCCCTCGACCCGCTTCTTTCTCCACTATGGCGATCTGACGGACTCTTCTTCGCTCATCCACATCGTCCAGAAAGTTCAGCCTGACGAGATCTACAATCTTGGCGCTCAGTCGCACGTCCACGTCTCTTTCGAGCAGCCTGAGTACACGGCCGATGCGGATGCTATGGGTCCGCTGCGCCTATTGGAGGCAATCCGCATTCTTGGTCTGGAAAAGAAGACCAAGTTCTACCAAGCCAGCACCTCCGAACTCTACGGGTTAGTGCAGGAGACTCCACAGAGAGAGACGACACCCTTCTACCCGCGCAGCCCGTACGCCGTTGCGAAGCTGTATGCCTACTGGATATGTATCAACTATCGCGAAGCTTACGGGATCTATGCCTGTAACGGGATCCTCTTCAATCATGAATCCCCTCTCCGCGGGGAGACTTTCGTCACTCGCAAGATTACTCGTGGCCTCGCGCGGGTCAAGGCTGGGCTTCAAGATCAGATCTTTCTAGGGAATCTGAGCGCGAAACGAGACTGGGGCCACGCCCGCGACTATGTTGAGATGCAGTGGCTTATGCTTCAGCAGGAGAAGCCTCAGGACTATGTGATTGCAACCGGAGAGCAGTACAGCGTCAGAGACTTTGTGCAACGCTGCGCTACGCTTCTCGACTTGAATCTAACGTGGCAGGGGAGCGGATTAGAGGAAAAGGCCCTTGATTCAAAGGGAAAAATGGTTGTCGCGGTCGATCCTCGGTACTTTCGACCAACCGAGGTGGAGACCTTGCTTGGCGATCCCGGCAAGGCGAAGCGCGAACTGGGCTGGACGCCACGAATCAGTTTCGACGAGCTTGTCCGCGAGATGGTCGAGGCTGACTTTAGCGCTGCCCAGCGAGATGCGCTTGTTCGAAAGCATGGCTTTGCCGCTTATAACGTTCGCGAGAACTAGGATGGCCCTCATAAAATCGGAGCACCAAGAGACAGCATTGTGAAGCACCCGGGATGCCCGAAGGTCCGGCCGCTGCAACCAGCCTTCGGAGCAGGCCCAGAGATACTCTATGAAACTAGACTCCCGCATCTACATCGCTGGCCATCGCGGCCTGGTTGGATCTGCTATTCATCGGGCACTTCAGCAGCGAGGCTATACCAACCTCCTGACGCGCACGCGCGCGCAACTGGACCTTCTCGAAGCCTCTTCCGTTGCCCGATTCTTCGCGGAAAATAAGCCTCAATATGTCTTCCTTGCTGCGGCCAAGGTTGGTGGAATCGCAGCTAATATCACGTTTCCTGCCGACTTCCTTCGCGAAAATCTTATTATCCAGATGAATATCATCGAGGCCGCGCGTCGATCGGACGTCTCCCGTCTTCTCTTTCTTGGGTCTTCCTGTATCTATCCGAGACTGGCTTCTCAGCCGATGCCAGAGTCTTCGCTGCTCACTGGACCCCTTGAACCTACGAACCGTCCCTACGCGCTCGCAAAGATCGCCGGAATCGAGATGTGCTGGAGCTACAACCGGCAATATGGTACGAAGTATCTCGCTGCACTGCCCTCCAACATTTATGGACCCAACGATAACTTCGATCCCAAGACCTCTCACGTGCTGCCTGCGCTCATCCGCAAGACCTTCGAGGCGATCCGGTCCGGTGCCAAGGAGATCACCGTCTGGGGTACAGGCACTCCTCGCCGTGAGTTTCTCTATTCCGGTGATCTCGCCGAAGCCTGTTTGTTCCTGATGAATCTCGACGACGCCAGCTTTCAGTCTCTGCTCGTCGAGGACGCTCCGCCTCTTATCAATCTCGGCACAGGGGAGGACTTGACGATTCGTGAACTTGCAGAAATAGTTTGTCGCACCTTGGGTTATTCCGGCGAACTTGTCTTCGACTCCAGCAAGCCCGATGGCACGCTTCGTAAGTTGATGGATGTTACCCGCTTACACGACCTGGGCTGGCGACACTCCACTGGGCTGGAGCAGGGAATTGGTCTGACTTGGAGCGCCGTTCGCGATACTCTTTCAAAGGTTAGCGAATAATGGTGGCGATCTAAGCAGGCAAACGGGGTTGAGCGATCTGCAGAGAAGCTTTAGCCGCGACCCGATGCTCCAAACTCAGTTACACTTAAAGATACTGGAACGAGGTTGTGATAAGTCCTCGATTGAATATTCACGGATGAAGACGGACATACTAGTAGTGGGCGCGGGATTTGCCGGCGCCGTAATGGCGGAGCGCTTTGCTTCACGCGGAAGATCTGTTCTTGTCATCGATAAACGCCCGCATATTGGTGGCAATGCCTTCGACCAGTTCGATAGTGCTGGCGTACTGGTGCATCAGTATGGCCCTCACATCTTCCATACCAACGCTTCCCATGTTGAAGCATACCTTTCCCGGTTTACTGAATGGAGGAAGTACGAGCACAGGGTACTCTCCTCAGTCGGGGGGAGCCTTTACCCCATGCCGATCAATCGGGAGACGATTAACCGGCTGTATGATCTTTCGCTTGACGAAGATGGCGTAGCGACGTTTCTTGAAGGTGTTCGAGAGAAGCGGATGCCCATCCGCAATAGTGAAGACCTGGTTCTTAATAATGTGGGTCGAGATCTGTGTGATAAATTTTTCAGGAACTACACTCGAAAACAGTGGGGACTGGATCTCTCGGAGCTAAGTCCGGCCGTCGCTGGAAGAATTCCAGTGCGCACAAACGACGACGATCGTTACTTTACTGATACATTCCAGAATATGCCTGCAGATGGCTACACCAGGATGTTCGAGAGGATGCTGGATCATCCGAATATCCGAGTGGAGCTTGAGACAGACTTCAGGGATATTCGCCATAAAGTCGCTGCCGAAAAGATCTTCTACTGTGGTCCGCTGGATGCCTATTTTGATTTCTGCTACGGGAAGCTTCCTTATCGGTCCTTGTCTTTTCGACATCAACATCTCCCTCATGTAGGACAGCACCAACCGGTTGGGACCATTAACTATCCAAACGATTACGAATACACCCGGATTACAGAGTTCAAACATCTCACAGGCCAGGTCCATGCGGGGACTTCGATAGTCTACGAATACCCGGAAACTCACGGGGAACCTTATTATCCGGTGCCTACAACGGAAAATCAGGCTCTATATCAAAGCTACAAAAAACTAGCGGATGCCGAATCCTCAACTTTTTTTATAGGCCGACTAGCGGAGTACCGCTACTACAATATGGATCAAGTGGTCGCTGCTGCCTTACTGCTTAGCGGCAAGCTTCTTAATTAGCCTCTCGAATGACTCCAAGCACAAATGCCGCAGTTGTTGTTACCTTCAATCGCAAGCAGCTTTTGGCTGAGTGTCTCGACGCCTTGCTGAATCAGAGCCTTCCTCTTGATGCAGTCTTTATCGTGGACAATGCAAGCTCGGACGGGACGGAACTATTTCTACAGGAGAGAGGTTATCTAGAGAATCCGCTTGTTAACTATGTTCGACTCGCTGAGAATTTGGGTGGTGCCGGAGGCTTCCACGCTGGAATGAGCGCTGCCTGCAACGCAGGATTCGATTGGATATGGGTTATGGATGATGACACGGAACCCTACCTCGACTCCCTGGAACTGATGAATGTGTGGAAGTCTTATCCTCGAGTAGTTGCCATTGCAAATATCAAAGTCGATCGACTTGGCAATGAGACGGCAGATGGACTCAGGTTGATGTCCAGAGTGGCCACAGGTCCTTACACGAAGGTTCGGTTTTCATCCTTTGTAGGGCTGCTTATCCGAAATGACTCGATTAAGAAGATTGGACTTCCCATTCCTGAGTTTTTTATTCACCGCGATGACACCGAATTTTGCATGCGTCTGAGAACGATCGGAGATATCGCACTTGCAAACGGCAGCATCGTCGCTCACAAAGAGGTTGCCCGGCGGCAAAAAAGCAAGCAGATTTTCTCTCATGTTTTCTATCAAAAGGATATTCAAGGTTTTTGCTTCGATTATTATCGTCATCGCAATACAGCCTGGATCGAACAGCATTATCGTAAGAATCCTGTGATTCGCTATCTGCTTCTTGCTGTCAGGTTTGCTTGTTTTGCAGCGGCGGTAATAATTTTTGATGCCGACCATCGATGGCTGAGAATCAAGATATTAGCTAAAGCATATTTCGATGGGATTCGCGGGTGTTTCGACAATGGCTTCCCACAGCGTCTCCGCGAACGTCTCAAAACACTCGAATCCGAAGGAAGATAACGTCCGACCCGGCGCGTGTAGCTGAATTATGGATTCCAGGTTTTCACTCCCAATAGCATTGTCAAGACGCGCTGACGGTGCCGACCTCGCAAGCTAACGAGAGCTGAACCATCGTTGCATGTCCTCAGACGTGGCTACTCGGTTCTGCTGTACGATCTTCCTTTTTCTTAAGATTCGGGGAAGCAGTCTGAAGAACTCAGGAATGCCAGCGATCAACTTAGGTTCGATCAGGACGAGGTAGCCGAACAAAAGCAGCTCTCTTGTGACGATGAAAGGCGAATCTCGCAGGAAGCTACGCCCGAAATCATTTTTGATGATCGAAAAGAGATGATTTCTCCAATCCCAATACACAACGCGAGTCGGCAAATTCCTTATGTGCCGTGTGAACTCAGACGGTTTTCGAAATCCGTGTTTGCTCTGCCCTGCGAATCGCGAGTGATAGATAATTGCATTGGGCACGTAAACGCAACGGAAGCCGGCCAATCGTATTCGCCATGACAGGTCCAGGTCTTCCCAGTAGGTAAAAAAATCCTCATCGAAGTATTCTGATTCTCCAAACTTGATCGTCTCCAATGCACTCTTCCGATAGGCGGCGGCCGTTGCTGAGACCCCAAAGACTTCGATAGCCAGGTCATACTGCCCATGGTCTACTTCTAATTGCCCCCTCTCGCGAGCTCTTCTTGCGCGAGACACGGTCATGCCGGTACCGTCCAATATCCAAAGACCATCTGGAAGAGGCTCTGGCTTCAGCATCTTTCCCTCTGCGGCCGCAACGAGCGGGTCGATAAATGCGATCAACAACCTGCTTAAATAATCTGGCGGCATCACAGTATCTGGATTTAGTGGCATCACGAATTCAGAGTCGGAGTCGCGGAAGAATTTATTGTTGGCGCCGGCGAAGCCCAAGTTCTTTTTGTTATCAGTGAAACGAAATCTTGGATGGGTGCCAAACTGCGCGAGCAAGGAACTCTCAACGGAATCGCTAGATCCGTTTTCGGTCACCGTGACAGTATAGTCGTCGAAGTCTTGATTGAGGGCGGCACGAATGCATCTCTCAAGCAGGTCCAGGTCTTGATTGAAGCGGACTATGTGTACAGCTATCTTTTGCAAACAGGTTACGCCTTTGGTCGATGTTCATGTTCTAGTTTTGCACTGACAGCATTGTCATGATTCAGAGGTCGGGGCTAAAAATTACCAGTCGGAAGATCATAAGCCCGGGACATCCCGATGTCCAAGTTTTGATTGCAACGAAAAAGCAGAAAGCACAAACCAAACGCGCTTCCCAGGGCTGAGATATATGGATTGGTGAGTCCTGACGCAAACCAACCCAAAAATATGACTGTAAAGAAAAGATTATTACGTCGCTTCAGGCATGCGTAAAGCATGCCAATAAGGTTACAAACAAACCAGCTAACGCCAATAAATCCAAACTGCATAGTCATCGCATACCACTGGGCCTCATAGAAGTAGGGCGTCGATTCACTTCTCTTGAAGGTAGAAACGCTAGAGCCTACGCCGGTCCCCATAATGGGATAGTCAGCGATCACTCGTTTGAGATAGCTCACCTGCTCAACGCGAATGTCATCAGAAGCCTGCGTTTCAGCACTTGCAAACCGCGATAGGAGGCTGTCGTATAACAAGACGCTGGCGACTAAAATGACTCCAATACTAAAAACCGAGATGAGGTCTACCCTTTTTATCCAAATTGCCCTGACCAAAGTACAAACAAGATAAAAAGCAAACAGATAACGCGAGAAGCTCAGCAGGATAACAATTGCGGCACTCAAGAGGAGGAGGCTATCTTTAACCTTGCTCTTTCCCCCTACGTAGGTAGCTATCAAAAAGGGGATAATGATATCCGAGGGAAATTGAAGTCTCTGAAGGCCAAATCCAATGCCCTCAGTCACTGAGTCGAACCCGAGTGCATCGTGAAAGGCGTCCACGGTGTACCACCCAGCAAGCGAACCCCCGAGGATGATGACCTTGAGCAACATCATGAGAACTGCGATGGAAAAGATCAAATTGTCTAGATAGGCCCTACTGAGGCGACACCTCTGTGAGACATATCCGCCGGTACTGAGCACCACAAAGAATATCAAGAGCCTTATGAAATGGTTGGTTACGTCGGCCCTGACTACCGCGTGGAACATTGCTCCTACCGAGGCTCCTATCAGGAGGTTCAGTAGAACTGAGAAGAACCAGATCACGGATAGGATTGTGAAGCTGTCATTCAGCAGCCAATAGGACCATACGAGGAGAATTGCTACTGCCTTGACGGCGGCAGTACCGGGCAATGCGACACAAAACAAGGAGAGAGCGAAGAAGACGGTGCTAAATCTTTTTTGAAAGCCAGCTTGCGCCGATGTGATTGCCACCATAAACTCGGATTCTCGTTTCTAACGATACGTAAGGCTCTTGTCTGTAGTCTCCCAAAGCGCTGAACGTCGGCGGTTGTAAATGCGTCGAAGCTTTGTAAGGCTCATCGTGCGGTTGTTCGTGAGCCTCGGGGCTCGATCACGCTCCGTGCTGGATATACTGTGGATGCCTAAGCCAGTATAGATCAGCTGTATGTCGAGCGAGACGTTGCATTTTCGGAAGGAAGCGACGGTGCCTCGGCTTTCTCGGGCGGCGCCGAGAGCGGGAATAAAAACGCTGTACGCCAAGTCGGGCCTGCTCAATGGGCGGTGTCCTGAAAAGTCGTCACTTCAAAATCTCAGACGGCGTGGTATGTGGATTGAATAGCTGTATTCTAGAGATGTAGAATTTGAGCAATCCAACTATGTCGTCGAGATTAGACCGTCCGAGCAGTCTCTATCAGCCTGAGGAGAGTTTCAGCGAACCCGCCGACAGACGCATCGACTTTTTGAGTGCACTTGTGATTCTGGCGAAGCGTCGGCGACTTCTGGCTGTTTGCACTCTGGGAGGTTTGATCCTCGGAGTCATCCTGAGCTTCGTCCTAAAGCCGACGTATACCGCAACTGCAACCATTCTGCCCCCTCAGCAGTCGACCTCGTCAGCGGCTGCCTTTATTGGTCAGTTTGGATCCCTTATTGGGGGTTCGGGATTGGGTGGAGGTCTAGGGCTCAAGAATCCCGCTGATATGTACATTGGTATGCTCGAGGGCCATACAATCTCCGATCACGTTATTGCGAGCTGCAACCTCAAAGATCTGTACAAGACGAAGTATCTTGAAGATGCGCGTGTGATGCTCCGCCGGCACGTAACCTTCGAAACGGGAAAAGACAATCTAATTCATCTCAGCGTCAAAGATGGCGACCCCAATCGAGCAAGCCAGATTGCGAATAGCTATCTCGACCAGCTGTACAACCTGAACTCAGAATTGGCTACGGGCGAAGCCGCGCAACGTCGCACTTTCTATGCGCAACGCCTTGCGGAAGAAAAAGCTGCTCTCTCGGACGCGGAGATTGCGCTGCGAAACACTCAGCAGAAAACCGGTTTAATCCAGTTGAGCGGTCAGGCTGTTTCGATCATCAACTCGATCGCGCAAGCAAGGGCTCAACTGGCGAGTCGCGAAGTTGAATTGCAGTCCCTGCGGACCTATGCGACCCAGGAAAATCCAGATGCCATTCGCTTACAGGAAGAGATTTCTGCGCTCCGATCCAATCTGGTGAATTTGGAGAATAGCCAGCGCGCGATTCAACCTGGAGACATTCAATTGCCCGCCGGTCAGGTGCCGGAGGCGGCCCTTCAGTACGAGCGACAGACCCGCGAACTGAAGTATCACGTGACACTTTATGAGCTGCTTTCGCGGCAATCAGAGGCAGCGAAACTTGACGAAGCAAAATCTGCTCCCGTCATTCAAGTCGTTGATCATGCAACTCCGCCCGATAAAAAGTCTGGACCGCCCCGTACCTTGATCACGGTGGGCTGCGCGTTCTTAGGATTGGTGATCAGCTCATTGTGGTGCTTCCTTTGCGCTTCGCTGGAAAGAATGAAGCTTATCCCCGAGCAAGCTCAAAAGCTCAACGATTTAAAATCTGCGTTGCGATTTTAGGAGCACTGATGTTTTTGTGTGTTGTCTGAGGAATGGTTTAGCCGACAGCCAACCCATCATGCTATCTTCGAAATCATTAGGCTAATTCTCGAGTCTTAATAAGCAATTTTTCATGACGACAGGGGACATCGTGTTGCCCTGTAGTCTCAATTCATTTAGCTGCTATGTTTTTGTCTTGGCGACAGCACCTTCTTCAACTATGTTCAAAGATACGTGTCTCTTGAGAAGTAGCACAGCTGAAGTGGAGGATTCTGCGACAGTCGAGTTTTGGCCGCGGCCTCAGGCGGCTGGGTTGTGGGCCTTTCTGTCTCGGATGCTGCATTCCTATTTTTTGCTTTCCGCGGCTTTGACCTGTCTATTCACAATGGGATGCTCCAACGTTTCCTGCCGCAATGCCCCCTCAATTACTGGTCAACCCGCGAATCAGACGGTTACGGTTGGGGAGCCAGCAATCTTCACAGTGGCGGCAACCGGCGTTCAGTCGTACCAATGGTTCAGGAATGGTCAGGCGATCGTCGGCGCTACTCAAGCTATCTATATCACCCCTGTATCTAACGCTGTAGACAACGGGGCATCTTTCAGTGTGTCTGTGTCCGGCTACTTCGGTATGCTCCGTAGCGGTCCTGCGACGTTGACGGTAAAGCCACCGGCTTTGAATCAGGTTCTCTTTGTCGCTCCCAACGGCGATGACTCTAACGCAGGCACGATCGATCAGCCGTATAAGACGATTCAACACTGCGCTGCCACAATCGATGAAGGAGGAACTTGCGAGATCCGCTCCGGAACTTATCGTGAAGCGATCACACCGAACTCCAATATTACCATCACGGCGTACCACTTTGAGCCTGTCGTGATAGACGGGTCAGACCCTGTGACTGGATGGATGCTTGATCACGGTTCCGTCTATAAGGCAAAGGTTACGCTGAACGCAGATGACAGCAATCAGATCTTCCTTGGTACCGAGATGATGACCGAGGCCCGTTGGCCCAACGGTAACGACCTCTTCTATATCAATTGGGCGAAGGCCGAGAAGGGGACCAGTAGTAGCCAGATTGTTGACTCTAAAATACCGCACCTTGATTGGACAGCGGCCAAGGTGCACCTCTGGAGCGGCTCCGATCCCTTCGGGCATCAGACCGGCAGTGTCATATCCTCTGGAGTCGGCCAAATAGGTATTGATGTGGGTCAAACCGCAATATGCCCTTTTATTTGCCCTTCGGAAAACGGCTACTTTTATCTCTATGGGACGCTCAAGGCTCTGGACGCTGAGCGCGAGTGGTTTTACGACGTCAACTCCTCGACGCTGTATTTCATGGCTCCGGGTGGGGCCGATCCCAATAAACTTGATGTCCGCAGCAAGCAACGTCCTTACGCGTTCGACCTTCGAGGGAAGACGGGAGTAACCGTTGCAAACTTATCGATCTTTGCCGGGACTATCATCACCGACGAACAGAGTTCGAACAACACTTTGGACCGCATCAATGCGCAATATGTCTCGCAGTTTACCGATTTACCTCCGGCGGCAGACGACCCCACCGGGATCAACTTCAGCCTCCTTCAGGTCCATGTTGGGGATACGGGGATTATCCTAAACGGCACGGGGAACACCATTCAAAACAGCTCCATTAACTTTAGTGCCGGCACTGGCATCGCCGTCCTAGGCAACAACAATACAGTCAGAAACAACCTAATCCAAAATGTCGACTACGTTGGCGACTATGCCTCCGGCATCTACCTGGATGGCAGCAACAACGCCGTCCAATACAACACGATTTCGAATGTAGGCCGACAAGGGATCTATCTTCAGGGCGTAGTCAATCAGGATTTGGGCTATAACAACATCTTCAACGGGATGTTGCTCAGCAGAGACGGCGGAGAGATCTACGCCTGCTGTAACCAAGCTGCTACTGGAACCAGAATTCACCACAACTGGCTACACGACACCCAGGCTGCGACCCCCGGCCAGGCAGATACTTATCCACTCTCAGGTCTCGGAATAGATAATGGCAGTGGTGGTTTCGAAGCATCTCAAAACGTGCTGTGGAACAACAAAAAATATAACATCTTGATCAACGGTGTGACGAACAATTCTCCCAACAACAATCTCATTGTGAACAATACGATTCCCGACAGTTCGTCGGGCGCCGAAATCGAGATTACCTATGTACAGAGTTGTGCCTCGACTCGGATAACCGATAACAAGGTTGTGAAGGAAGTAGCTGAATCGTCGAACGGGAGCTCGTGCACGTTGTCTAACAATAGCGGAATGGGTCCCGGGGCTACCGAGATGACGACCTCTAGTGAAGTTGGGTGCAACTTCTTTGGCTGCTCGTCGAACCGCCCCCCAGCGATTGTAGGTGAAGACTCCGTTACCTCGTGTCCAGTTGATCCCACTCAATCAGTTCCTTAGCTGATTTGATGCTTCACTGATGAAAGGCTTCCATATGCATACCGAAACAAAGATCGGCGGTCGACGACTGAATGAAACCTCGCAGGAGAACGAGCCCCTGGTTTCTATTATTACCGTGGTATTTCGAGCTAGCCAAGATCTTCCAGCACTGCTGGACAGTGTATTTCGCCTCAAGGGTAATGACGTGGAGTTGATCGTCGTGGATGGCGGGTCGAACGACGGAACCACCGATCTACTTCGTGAACACGACTCCCAAATAGACTACTGGATCAGCGAGGCCGATCGTGGAATTTACGATGCAATGAATAAAGCGATCAGGTCGGCGCGAGGAAAATTCTTGCTCCATCTCAATGCTGGAGACAGGCTCCTCTCCATTCCACGCCGCGAACTCGAAGAGGCTGCATCAAGCGGGGTAGAGATTGCCGCGTTCCGCGTATCCATTGATGGTCGCTACGACTTTAGGCCGTCTCACGGTATGGAACTCAGATTCAACAATACGTTGCACCACCAGGGGACATTTTTTCGGAGGGAGACGTTTCCTGTGTATGACATTCGGTACAAAGTATTCGCGGATTTCGATATGAATCAAAAGTTCGCTCTTGGCGGAGTGAAGATGAAGATGTTCGATCAAGTGGTCGCATTCCACTCAACAGATGGGGTTTCAAGCGCGCCAAGCCGCTCGACGAACAGGGAGTTTTTCCGAATCATTAGAAAAAACTATGGACTGCACTACCTTCCAGGAGCTTGGATGTTGTGCAAGTGGCGCGGCCTCAAATCGAGGTTAGGACTACACAACTAAGAAAGATGATGCCGCTGGTTTTGGCTTGAGATTACTCATAGAAGAGTTGCGAGGCGCGTCCCGGTGGGCGGCGTGCAGTGGGGCAGCGATCGCTTGTGAGAGAAGGTTATTTCGTAGACGGTACCAACTTGTTCACGATGGTCTGATATGCTTCTCCGAACTCTCGTTGCCGAGCGGGAAAGCGGGCCATGGCTCTCGTCTGCATATCGGCATCTTGATGAATATCAAATCCATCATTCGCAGCGATCATTGCTGCGGCTAGTTCATCCGGATTCTCTGGAGAGAAGAATATGCCGCGTTCCGGTGCCTGCTCGCGGTGTACCGGTATGTCAGAGAGGAGAACCTGCTTGCCCATCGACTTTGCCTCCTCGACGCTGGTGCTCCACCCCTCAAAAAGGGAGGGATTGATGAAGGCGGTTGCGTGCTGCATGAGGCCGGCAAGATGATGGAATGGAATCTGGCCCAGAACGCGAAAGCGGTCCAAGACGTCGCATTGTTCAGCGTATTGCATCAACGAAGGGAAGAAAGCGGGATTGCGATAGTCACTCGATGAACCGGTGGCGAGAACAAGAAATTTCTTATCTTGTAGTTTGAGCTGATGCAATGCACTGATCACGACTCGATGATTTTTGTGAGCCCAAAACTGATTTGGCAGCAGAAAAAAAGGCTCGGCAAAGTTGTAGATCTGTCTCAAGTCCTCCAGGCTGGCGGCGTTGGCGAGCGGTACTGGAGTGGCGACAAATCGGAGAAGCCTAACCTTATGGGCATACTGGGGAGCAAAAGATATCAGGTCGCCGGCAGCGCACTTGCTACTAACTACCACCGCGTCACAGTGTTCGCATGCGCTCATGAAGTCTCGGTCCCGGCGTGTTCGTTCTTCTGGAGTAAAAAACTTTGGAAGATGGATGTGCTGAAGATCGGGGATCCATCCGACTGTCTTGATCGTCTTGCTTTGCCCGGTTTGAAAAGAATGGGACAGAACCGAAATATGGTGTTTCTTCAGCAGTCTCCACAAGGGAATGTCCTGTGAGGCCGTTTTTATCAAAACCCTGCGTGCGAACCGGGCGGCAGTCTTGTGGTCAAACATCGACGAAGTGACGACTTCAATATCGTGGAAATCAGATAAATCTTCATGATGTTCCCCTGTGAAGATGACTGGGGTTATCGTATGGTCAGGCACTGCCTGGATGGCGGCGAACAGATTTCGCAGGTAGTTTTTTCCGCCAAGCCAATGTCCCGGAGGCAAGACAAATCCAATCCGTATCTTCTCGCTCATAGTCCCCGTGAACTGCTCTTCCACCACGCAGCGTATTCGTCCATCCCCTGTTTCCATTGGCGTTTGGGAGCCCATCCCCACTCCCTGGAACCCTTGATATCCGCTACGTACCGACTGGGATCTCCTGTTCTTTTAACCCCGGAGAATGTCAGCTTTGAATCTCTCTGAGGAAAACTGCTCTTGAGGTGAGTCAGGACCTCTCTCACGGTGATTCCCTCGCCGCTGCCACCGTTGACCGTAGGGCATTCGACGGACGCGTTTTCAGTGGCGGCAAGGAGCAGTTCTGCAGCATCCTCGACATGCAGCCAGTCACGCACTTCATCACCAGTTCCCGTAAAGATACTGTCGCCAGCGGCGAACTTGCGGCAGGCATCCCACAGCAACTGTTTCTGCAGGCCACAACCGTAGATGGAGAAGAGGCGCACGATGGCGGTGGATGTTCCAAACTGACGGGCATACGAAGCGATGAACAATTCGGCCATCAGCTTATGCACTCCGTACTGAGAGATAGGAGCCGCATTTTGGTCAGCCGTGATCGGGAGATGGTCGACCGCGCCATATACGCTCGCGCTTGAGGGATAGACGACGCTACATTGTGGAGCAACAGTGCGAACATATTCGAGTACCTGCGCGGTTGTTTCTACAGTGCGCATGAAGTCTGCGATGGGATTCTCGATCGAGAATGCGACCGATCCGCCGCCGGCGCAATGAACGATCACCGATGGATCTTCGGTGTGCTCCCTCAGCGTCGCCAGGGTTACATCTGCTGACGTCCACGCGGCGAGCCCCCACTGCTCCCACTCGTCCCGCAGCCATCCTCCGTGGCCGATTCCGAGCACGCGGTAGCCCTCCCGCGCAAAGACGCGGGCCACATGTCTACCAACAAAACCGTTCGCACCAGTAACGAGTACCGTTTGACGGGACATCTCAAGAAACCTCTACCAGAGGAAGTTGATTGAGAATGGCAAGCTCCTGCGAGTCTGTCATGACAGCCACTCTACCATCGGGGTCGCGTGACTCTCGAAACTGCGACTTCTTAAAGCCTTGTATGGAAGTGAGTTCCGGAAGGGTTGGAGGTCTCAACTCCTTTCGTACGAAAAAGGCATTGTTGCCGGCCGTGTTGCATCCGACGAAGGAGTATCCTTTTCGCTCACTCAACAGACAAAGTGCGGCCAGCGACGCGCCGTAATAGATATTTGAGCGGTGTGCGTTGCCTCTTACGAAACTGGCGTCATAGGGGACGGTCACCGATCTTTCGGGTCCGAAGCGGGAGTTGTACTCCAACACCACCACGCTCGGAATGATAACGTTGATGGCCTCCCACACCCAGTAGTCGTTCCCATCGATGTCAACTGACAGCAGGCCGATCGGGCCTTCGATGCCATTGCGAAGGATGAGATTGTTTACGTTATCTCGAGTAATGAACGAGTTTTCGGCCTTGAGGTTATAGCGCCAGTAGATATCGTCGTTCTTTATATAGTCGACGTGTTTGGAGCTCCCGTCGATGACCAGTCCCGCCCAGTTGTGATTCGTAAGCAGAAAACGAGTGTTTGATTCCGTGTAATTTTCTACTCCAAACTCCACAAAGACCTTCCGAGAGACTGCCACATGACGCAAAAGATGCTGCAAAATGCCATCTTCGCCCCACTGTGAAAAAGTTCTGAACTCGGCCCTCTGGAGGTCTGCGATCGGAAGATCTTGCAGCTGCCTTTGCTCGATTCTGCCCAATGCTTCCTGGATCTTTTTGCAGCGCTCTTCGATGGAGCGAAGGCTTCGCACGCTGGCTTTCAAAGCGGAAAAAAACATTCAATACACCTTTAAGGTATAAGTCTAAAGAACCGCTACGGAGGATCCTCCGGCTGTGACGTGTGATCTCGATTGTCTCGAAGATCATAAAGCGGCTCTCATTCACGATTGTACTGGAGTGCCCACGTTGTCGCTTCATCACATAGTCGGTGACCTTCAGCTATCAGGATCATGGCTAGGGTTCCGCATGGCCAATTGTTTTGGCCGGATTGCCGGCGACGATTGCATAGGCAGGAACATCCTTTGTCACGACGGTCGCCGCTCCAACTATCGCTCCGCGGCCTATCCTTACGCCCTTGAGAATGGTTGAATTGAAACCGATCCAAGCATCATCTTCAATCACGATGGGGGCAGACGCAACATCTTCGAGATGAACAGGGTGGCCTTTAGAAAAAATCTCAATGATGTGCAGACGGCGTTTTTCGGCTGATAACGAATGAGCATTATGATCGTGGATGTTTACATTGTGCGAGATGAGTACCCTGTCCCCAATCGCGATTGAATCCGCCGACCAGATACGGGAATGTTCTCCAACAAAGCAGGATTCCCCAATCTTAATGATTCCTCCGTGGCCGAGAACAAGAAGTTGTCCTAAAATCTGAGAGCGAGCAGCGATTACTATGGCTTCCCTTTTCGCTTGATTGTTCTCGACCCGGCTTGAGGGATGCAAATGCGCGCCTTCTCCAAGGAGGCAGCTCTCTTTTTTGTGAAGAAGTTCCGCTTTTTCGACGAGCCGAGAGAATGTACAAAAAAACTTGTGAGCTAATTTGAAAAAAGTCTTCATCTAAATCTCCGCCCTTGTGATTTAGCCGAGTGGCTGTATATTTTCTGCGGTCATTCAGTCTTTAAAACACTTGTCTGAAATTTGGCGGAGCCTTCGCGAGATACGATGGACCAGCGACGTTGTAAACAGACCTTGAAGGTACCGATCGGTACTACGTGATGGAACGAAACTGGATGGATGGCGGAGAGGAAACTCGATGGCTCTTCGGGGTTGAATAAGGCGTGAGTCTATCTCCGCTGTGTGCGTTGCATCCATCCCGAAACCTATGTTCGATATCAGATTGGTTCGCGGGATGATATTGAGCGAATTGTTCTTCAATCGCGTGTAGAGCCATTGATAATCCCAGGTATTTGGTCCTGTGCGGTTGTGCATCGCATCGAAGATCTCTGTCCAATAGGCGACCGCTTTCGAGTCTCCAAAGATTTCAGAGAGCATCTTCTCCTGTTTCAGCTTCGGCCAATCTTTGAGATAGCGATCATATCGCTGCCACTCCGATCTCCAACTTGCCCACCCCCAGATGCCGCCCAGTTGGGAGAAGTAGTAGCTGGAATCCGTGTTGAGGTATTTCTCCACCAGATTCGTGCCAGTGATGGAGGCGACTCGGTCATCTCCGCGATATCGCTCAAGCAACTCCTGACAGAACGGGAAAAAAGACAGGTCGGGAAGGCAGTCGTCCTCCAGGATTATTGCCTCTTCCACCAGCGAGAAGACCCAGTCCAAGCCACTTATAACCCTTTCCTGGCAGCCAAGGTTTCCGTCAGCGAAGTTTGTGTAGACCTCGCATGGCCAATCGACCTGTGCAACGATGTCGCGCACTTTGAGACAGGCTTCTGCTTCGCCGTGGCGATCGTTTCTAGGGCCATCTGCTACTAGCAGCAATTTTATTGGTCGGACCTGTGCGATAGCCTCGAACACCTGGCGTGTGGTCTCGGGCCGCTTAAACACAAACAACGCCACAGGAGTTTGCAGTGCTTCGGGTTGCATGAACGTGGTCTACCTACCTCAGCCGAAGGATAGCGGGATCAGACGAACCTGCTGACCTCCTTGCTATAGTCTACAGATAGGAAGACGCACCATGCCGCGACGATACGAGTATTCCTCCTGGCGAGAAGACCGGGGTCGAATGACGAGTGCTGAAGATACCGCGAAATGGGAGATTCGGTTCTCCTCTCCAATACGCCAATGGTTCAAAGGGATCTCGACTTGAAGCAGTCAGTACTTGGCGCCCGCATAGCAAGAGAGTCAGACAAAATTGGACCCGGACTCCGCAAGATCATGGGGAACATGGGCTGGTTGATGGTCGACCGGATCGTCCGAATGGGAACAGGGCTTTTCGTCGGGGTGTGGGTCGCACGATATCTCGGCCCTGCGCAGTTTGGCAGTTTGAACTTTGCCCTCGCGTTCGTCGCTTTGTTTGCGACGATCACCACGCTCGGCCTCGACGGCATCGTGATCCGCGAACTTCTGCATCATCCCGAGGACGCCCACGAGATTCTGGGCACGTCCCTTGCGCTGCGAAGCGTTGGCAGTCTGGTAGCAGTATGCGGGTCAATCGGTAGTCTTAGGCTGATCCAGCCTAACGACAGGCAAGCTCTGCTGCTGGTGAGCATCATCTCGCTGACGTTGATCTTCCAGGCGTTCGATACGATCGACTATCTCTTCCAATCGCAGGTGCAATCCAAGATCACGGTCTGGGCGAAGAACGCGGCTTTTCTGATCTTCGCTGTGGTACGAGTGTCGCTGATCTATGTCAAAGCGCCTCTATGGACATTTGCAGCGGCAAACGCTGGTGAGTTTGCGCTGGGCGCGATCGGGCTCGTGCTCGGCTATCGCTTCTCAGGTGGCAGAATGATCTCCTGGAAGAGCAGCAAGAAAAGGGCAATACAGTTGCTTCAACAGAGTTGGCCCGCGCTGTTTTCTGGGATGGCGATCATGATCTATATGCGGCTGGACATGGTCATGCTCAAGATGATGAAGGGAGATCTGGCGGTCGGTCTGTACTCGGCAGCTACGAAAATATCGGAGATCTGGTACTTTATTCCAGCTGCCATCGTCTCTTCCGTTTCTCCTGCGATTATGCGGGCAAAGGACGATCACGAACTCTTTTATGGAAGGCTGCGCAAACTATTCTCGTTGATGACGATGCTAGCCTGCGTCATCGGTTCGCTGGTGGCGCTGGCCTCCCACGCAATCGTTCGCATCCTGTACTCGAATAGTTACAGCGGAGCGGCGCCAGTGCTCGCAGTTCACATCTGGGCGTCTGTTTTTGTTTTTCTGGGCCTCGCGCAGGCTCCCTGGGACATTACCAAGAACCTGTTGAAATTGTCCCTCTACCGATCGATTGCAGGGGCGGTTATCAATGTTGCCTTCAACGTCGTTCTGATTCCTAGATATGCAGCGTTGGGGGCTGCCATCGCCACGGTGGTCTCCTATGCAATTTCGGCAGTATTTGCGAATGCACTGAGCCGCGAGACTCGGCCAATATTCTTTATGCAAATGCGATCGTTTTTGCCGGCAAAGATCTGGAACTTTTCAGATTGAACTCAAGAGGCTAGAGACTGTTTTTGTGCAGAGAACCCTGCATCTCTAAGAGCTTCAGGATCGGATGTTTTTGCCTTCCGTGCGCTCGAGTCAACTTGAGAGGGCGGCAACAATCGAAACAGCACGGTGTTCATCGTCTTTGCGACGATCGAGTAGTTCTGGCTTAACAGCAGATGCCCCGCGGCGTCAGAGCTGATCTCTTCGAAAGTTGTGGAACCGAAACACTCTACCAGAATGAACTCTGGCGAGTATCGGCGCCAATCGTTCGATAGAAGTACATCAAAGTCCAAACCCTCAACATCGACAGTCAACAGATCAATCTTGGTATCTGGAGGAACATACTGATCGAGCAACTGCCACAATGGTCTGGTCGTTATGTTGACCTTCTTGATGATGGAATAGATCCCACCGACACGGTCCATTGCGAGATCTTCTTTGAAGGTATTCAGCGCGGGCTCATTGAAAATGTAGTAAGTCAGTTCCTGGGCGGCAGAGGACACTGCAGCTTCCACGTTGATGTCCTTCGGGCGGATCTGCTTGAACAAGGTCATGCTACCTGGATTGGCATCTATGTTGAGCCCACGCCACCCCCTGCGATACAGGTTATAGGTGTTTGAGTATCGTTTGGGGTGGTGTGCTCCGACATCGACATAAAAACCAGATTGCTTTTGCTCAAGAAATCGCTCCAGGATCATGTCCTCGCCCTCTTGAGAGTAGGATTTTTTGGCGTAAGTTTTCAACCAATTCTCTCGAAAGGGATAGAGGGCCCTCAAGAGTGTTTTTGGCAAGAGAGCTTTGATCAAACTTCTCATTTTCCTCCAATGATATCGCTGAACCGAGTAGTCTTTAATAGACTATCGCACCGTCCTCCGTGTTTGTCTTTACAGAGTGTTCGCCATCTATCTACCCGTGTGTGTCAAGTCTCAGTCCATTGGGCTAGTCAAGTCAAAGCCGCAGACATGCTCACCAGATTCGCGAAAGATCAGTGAGGTTTCAGCGTGAGTGGCTCAGCCAGGTCTTAGGATTGCTCCGACAACGACAGCAGTGATGGAGCCTGTGACGTTTTACCTGCGCGATCGAACGCGTTCCCCGATGACGCCGTAATCTTCTATCGGTTGGACCCGGTCGCTTCTCCCATGATTGGATGAGATGCCGCAAACGGCGCTGCCCCCGCTCAACACGCTGTCAGTAGCTACCGACGCTCTCACAACATCGTGCTTCAGCAGATAGAACGATACCGCCAGCAGCACGACGTCTTTCATCAGGAAGGCGACGTTCCCCACCATCGCAGGAAATCCGCCCGCCGACTGAGCCCAGCCATCTGGCATAAACGGGATGATCGTGATTGTCGTGATAAACGTCATCACCGAGCCCAGTGCTCCCAGTGCTCCCAGCTTCTTGTTCCAGAAGCCCGCCAGGATCAACGCGCCGAACAACCACTCGGAGACACCCAGAAGATACGTCGAGCCCTTCATCCCGAAGACCGAGTACATCCAGAAGATCAAAGGCCCATGTGTGAAGAACGGAACGAGACCTTGCATCTCGTAGTCAAACCACTTCTGATACCCAAAGAAGAAGTAGATGATCACCATCGAAACCCGAATCAGGTGATAGTCCAGGTCTCCCTGAAACGGCGCTGCCTTTGATAGAAACTTAGTAAGCTTGTCCATAGTTGTCTCCATTCGCTCCGGGAGCGCAACGCTGTACACGCGGCTCACAGCTTCACCTCAACTACAGGAAAGTCGATCTCGGTATCGGCAAGTTCATTGGCATAGTTGGTGAACGTATTCACAACGACATTGGCAACGACCTCCATCATCAGGCCGTCATCAATTCCAGCCTTTCGCGCGCGCTCAATATCCTTGTCCGAAACATGACCACGTTGACGAACGATGCTCTTCGCAAACGAGGCCAGCGCGCGCTCAAATGGATCCTCGCTGTCTGCTGTACGCGCCTTCAGCGCCTCCGCCTCGCTCACACCGGCAGACTTCGCCAACGCGGTATGCGCCGCGAGGCAGTACCGGCACTCGTTCTCCTGCGCCACGGTTAGCGACAGAATCTCGCGCTGACGGGCGGAAAGGCGGCCATGCGACAGCGCCTTCGACAGCGACAGAAATCCATCGAGAGCCACGGACGAATGTGCAAGCGTGGCAAAGAGGTTCGGGACCATACCCAGGCTCGCCTTCACCTGATTGAGGGTGGTGGCAACCTTAGGACTAACATTCGACGAAACAACAGGGGCAATACGGGACATCGTCTTCTCCAATCTCCTGTGACGCCTCAGCGCCCATCAGGAACCATCTGGAGATAAGATGGTACGTATTGTTGCTTAGGATATCGTTTGTATACCTTCTAGTCTCATGGGGATCACATGGATCGACTCGCCCCATTCTTCGAGCAGTTCACCCTCTCCGCCCGGATGTTCTACTCCGGAGCCTTCTGCGGTATCTCCCCGAACCTCGACGAACAGGCCGGCTATCTTCATGTGCTCAAAGAGGGAAGACTGACGATCGCTCACCCCAATGCTCGGCCGATCGTCGTCGATACCCCGAGCATCGTCTTCCTCCCACGCCCTCACGAGCATCGCCTTCACGCCTCAGAGGAGGAGCGCACCGAACTCATCTGCGCAACCGTCGAGTTTGGCACCGGCATGTTGAACCCCCTCACTGCCTCCTTCCCCGAGCCATTCGTCGTCCCTCTCGACGCCCTGCCCGAACTCGCCCCCACCCTCGAGCTCCTCTTCTCCGAGTCCTCCTCCGACTACCCCGGTCGCCAGACCGCCCTCGATCGCCTCTTCGAATACGTCCTCGTGCTCCTCTTCCGCTCAGCCATGAACGCACACCTCGTTGATAGCGGCGTATTGCTTGGGCTCAGCGATGATCGTCTCAGCAAGGCCATCGGGGCCATGCACAAGCAGCCTGAAATCTCCTGGTCGCTGGAACAGTTGGCGCAAATCTCAGGGATGTCACGGGCCCGCTTCGCCGCCCATTTCCGCAAGGTCGTCGGCATCACGCCGTTCGATTACCTGACGAACTGGCGCCTGGGAGTCGCCCAAACCATGTTGCGCAAGGGCAGTTCGCTCAAACTCATCGCAACCGCCGTCGGGTACACCAATGCCACCGCTCTCACCCGGGTCTTCACCCGGCGCCTCGGAATGTCTCCCTCCGACTGGCTGACTCGCAGCAAGCCTGGCACTGTCAAGAATCAAAGCTGATCTGAAGCCGCGCAACGTCACAAACCAAACCGTCCAGATCCAAAAGATCGGTCCAACTTGCAGGTGCTGCTGGCCTAATCCCACGCAATACCTTCAGTGCACTGAGGAGCGGGGAATTGAGATCTGGTGGGCCCGGAGGGATTTGAACCCCCAACCAAGGGATTATGAGTCCCCTGCTCTAACCGTTGAGCTACAGGCCCTTCGATAACATACGATCCTTCGAGACGCGCTGTGTTGGGATTTTGTGGAGGTCGAAGCCCCCTGCCCGTTCCAGAGCCCTACGACTGAAGGTCCGAGCCGGTTAAAGGCGAGTTGCACAGACTCCGGCGTTGCAGGAACATATCGCTGGCTCACTGTCACGCTGGAATGACCGGCCAGCTCTTTGATTGTAAATGCATCGGCGGCCACCTGACCAAGCGAGGTCGATACCCGATTCACCCGAGGAAAGAGTGTTTCCGACGAAGATGTCTTCGTCGTCAGGTTGAGTGAAGCTCCCGCGACTATGAACGCTCCTTGGACAGGTAGATCGGGCGCGCTCTCGTCCCGAATTTAGTGGCGCTTGACGCAGCTACTCAGACCAGAGCAATAAGTGTGTCTACCGCGGACTCCGATTTTGGAAGAGGATTCTGTTAAATCCAGTTAAGGATTACTAGCGTTCTTTCGCGGAGTTACTCCACGTACTTTGGTGCTGTTTCAAGAGTTCAGCCATTCTTCTGCTACTTCATTTTGAATTAATATCGGTTGCGCCAAACGGGCGTTATCCATAGATGAAGTCAGAGGAAGTCGCCGCGGGTTTCCAGATGCCCTGAAAGATACTAATACTTCCGTTTGCCCTGCAATGTTCTGCGCATTGATAACTATAGAGTCTACGATTCCACGGAATCTTTGGGGTTTTCCTTTGGCATGGCACGTGCTTGTTGAATGGCACAACCAAGGGTCATAAACGATAAGGTCCACCCGTGTACCGGCACAATTTCCTGATCCAAGCTGTGATTGCAGATCGTCACCTGAGTATTTCTGGAGGAATACAGAAAATGAAACATCTTCTTCGCGTCCTTTTTGTTCTGGCTCTGCTTTGTGGCGGTTCCAGCCTCGCCCATGCAAACGGCGTCGACTTCCGTATGACAGTTCTTGACCCTCCTTCGTGTGAACAAGGCAATACGTTTTGCCAAGAGTTCGATGGGGCAGATACCCTTCCCAGCGTTAGCCTGTCGACGGCTGCCTGCAACTCGGTGGGCATCAACCTTGGTCCGAACGCAACGCCGTACGGATGCTTTGTCCTGAGTAACTTTTCGGGTGAAACCATTGACAGCCTAACGCTTCATTTTCTTCTTGGGCCTCTTGGTAATCAGGATGCTAGCTGCGATTCACAGGGTCAGAGCGGAATTCCGAGTGCTCTAAACGTAGTGTCGTGTACTAATAACGAACAGACTGGGTTCTACGATCTCGTCTTTGGCGGTGGAGCAGGCGTTCCTACCGGCCAGAATCTCATTGTCTTCGAGCAAGGTGCAGACCCCAACCTGTTCCAGGGAGGAAACGGAACAGTTGGCGTTACACCTGAGCCTGACTCACTGCTATTGTTTTCGACCGGCGTCATGATGGCCGGCCTGTATATGTCGCGTCGGATCTGGACGACTTTCAGGAAAACCGCTGACGACAATCGCTGAGCAGAAGAGGTTTCTGAAACGGTTGTACTGTTATGTGAAGTGAGAAGAAAGCCCGGGCTCAGGCCTGGGCTTATTCGTTAAGAGAGGCGTCGGTAATCCCTGTGGTTGTTTAAGCAATGACCAATGAGGATCACTGCCTGTCCGATAGGCGGGCAGAGGTTTTGTACTGGGACCGGGTGGTTCGCAACTGATGGGGAACTGCTGTTACGTGGCCTGGATGGCAGATCGCGAGCCTGCAGCATTGCGGGACTGTGCCGCAAAGTCTCATCGTGTCAGAAAGATGACGTTGACAGGGGAGCTTCGATTTGCGTAACCTGCGGAGCAAGCACCCTGTGGGCTAACTACCTCCTCACCCGAATTTTCTTTGCCCGGCGATCGTTGGCACAGGGCTTTTTGGTAAGTCCCAAGAGAACCTCACTCGGAATCAGACGCGGGTTGATGTAAGGACAGTCGCAGCTGCCTTAGCGCAGTCTAGGGGAGCAGTGCTCGGGTTTTCATTCATGCTGACGGATTTTTATCAACAGGTCTTGAGAGTTGCATCTATGCGCCGTGCAAGAATTTCGACCGTGTTGTTGCTGCTCTTCGGTTTTGCAGCTGTACTGCGTGGACAGAAATCCCCGGCAGCTCCTGCACCTAGAGCGCAGCTCGAGGCCACGCTCGGAGACGGCACCGTCGAACTCTCTGGCCTCTGGAAGTTCCGCATGGGCGATGACATGGCCTGGGCGCAACCGGATTTCGACGACTCGAGTTGGGGGACGATCGATGTAACTCCGCCGGCTGGGTCGGCGAATCCGGAACTAGGCACCAGCGGATATATTCCGGGTTGGACGGCGAACGGCTACCCGAAACAGAGTGGGTTTGCGTGGTATCGGCTCAAAGTCAACGTACAGAGTTCTCATGGCAGGCTGGCGATCAAGATGCCGAACGAGGTCGACGATGCGTATCAGCTCTACGTCAACGGTCAGCTAATCGGGGAACTCGGCAAATTTGACGCACATAAGGCAACGGCTTATAGCACGCTGCCTCGAGAGTTTCGACTACCGAGAGAACTTCGCAACGGGCAAATAACTATTGCCGTCCGGATATATATGGACAGCGCGTCTCTCTTCCTTACTCCGGACGCCGGCGGGATGCATGAACCTCCGGTTCTTGGGCATGCCGGAGTAATCGGAACCCTGATTCAGATGGACTGGGACAATACCGCGCATGTTGTCGGCAGCGGCTTCCTCGAGATGCTGATTCTGCTCCTTGCGTGGATGGTGGCAGTCAGCCTTCTTTCGATGGACCGTACCGAACCTTCGTACTTATGGCTGAGCCTGGTTTGCGCTGTCACGATCCTGGGTAATGGCGTCGTTCTCATCGTCAGCTTCGTACCGTGGATTGCCCTTACGCCCGGAATTTTTCTACAGTCTGTCATTATTGGTCCGATTCGAATCGGGCTTTGGGTCATCTTCTGGGGCTATTGGTTCCGGATCAGCCGGATGCAGTGGGTTCATCGCATCGTGTGGACGCTTGTCGGTCTTACCATGATCGGAACGGCCATGATGAGTGCGCCGATTTATGGTGAACATATCCCCGTACACGCGGCCGTCTATCTGCTACCTATTCTGCTAGGGCTTAGGCTTAGTTTTGCGGCACTGTTATGCGCGATTACGTTCCGAGGGATTCACAAACAGAAGACTGAGGGATGGCTCGCCCTTTCGGCAGTGGTTCTGGTGGCTATCGCTCTTTTTCAGAGCCAGCTTCGCCTTCTTCATGTCCCGACTGCATTCAATATTCTCGGATTCGACGTTGAGTTGGGCACCATCTCGACGATCTTTTCCCTCTTTCTTATCACGGTCATGTTGGTTCGGCGATTCCTGAATACCCAGCGGGTCCGCGAGCAGTGGAAGGCGGAGATCGAACAGGCGCGGCAGATTCAACACGTGCTTATTCCAGAGCATCTACCGAAGACACCTGGTCTTGCTATCGAAAGTGAGTATCGTCCGGCACGTGAGGTTGGTGGGGACTTCTTCCAGATTCTGCCTGTGCAGGAGGATGGCAGCGTATTGATCGTGGTTGGCGACGTTACAGGGAAGGGCCTGCAGGCTGGAATGCTCGTTGCGCTGATCGTTGGAGCGATACGGACGGCGGTTCAATACGACTCCGATCCCTTGACCCTGATGAACAGCCTCAATGATCGACTGTGGGGGCGTGGCCGTGCCAGTGCGACCTGTCTCATCCTTCAGATCTGCACCGATGGACGGGTGACGCTGGCAAACGCGGGACATCTGCCGCCGTATTTGAATGGGATAGAGGTTGAGATGGGTGGGTCACTCCCCATCGGTGTGGTGCCAGGCGCGGAGTTCTTTGTCTCCCATTTCACACTGGAGCCGGGGGACACGTTGATGCTGATGTCCGACGGAGTCGCTGAGGCGCAGGATCAACAGAAGCAGTTATTTGGGTTTGAACGCATCGAGAAGATGCTGCAACAGCCTATCTCGGCCGCAGAGTTGGCGTCGGCTGCTCAGAACTTTGGGCAGGAGGATGACATTCTTGTGCTGCGGATTCAGCGCAGGCTTCAGCCTGAGAATGTTCCCGATGAGAAGGGTATTCTGACAGCGACCTGAACGGCGGATTTCAGCGGAGACGATTCGGTGGCTTTAGCGTGGCTCAGGTCTATTCGAAGCCAGCACAGGCGGCGGCTTCGTCAGGGTAGAGTTTGGTGTACTTCGTAATGCCTACCATGGTGAAGACTTTTTGGAAGTGCGGTGTCAGGCCAAACGTCTGGACGGTTTGTCCTTTTTGACTTGCAGCGTAAAGCAGTTGAATGATCAGTGCGATGCCGCTGGAGTTGAGATACTCCACCTTGGAAAAATCGAGCAGGATGCGCTTGGACGTCTCGGGGGAGAGGCCTCCATATGTGCCCAACACCGCAGGCTCGGACGAACTCGTAATATCACCGGCGAAACGCAGCACCGTGATTGGATCGCCAGAAGCGCATTTAACCTGCTCCATTTTGACTTTCGTACCTGAGTCCGCCATCTTGATCTCTCCTCAATCTTCAGTGTTGTTTAAGCGTATGACGAGTCGGGCGTAGCTTCCAGTGAGAGGCGCACTCACCCATTCTGCCTCGTCCACCAAAGACTGAATAAGAAACATTCCCATGCCGCGACTAGCCTCTTCTCCGTGCATTTTTTTGTCCATATCCGGGGCGTGAACCACGCCCGGAGGCCCGGTGCCCGTGTCGAGCACCTTTACTTCAAGGGAACCCTCGTTCATGGAGAGAATGACGTCGACAATCAGGGATTCGTCGAGTTTGTTTCCATGCTCCATGGCATTGATGCAAGCTTCGGCGACAGCGGTTTTAAGATCTTCAACTCGGTCAGGAGCGAAGCCCATCAGCTTGGCGACGCTGGAGGCCGTGCTCATTGCAACTTTTTCAAAGCCGAGACGCGAAGGAAGACGCAGCTCGATGCTGTTCACGTTCTTTCCGTTCACTTCCCCTCCTACGGCTTTCGTCCAATTACGAGTGCGGTCATATCGTCTGATTGGTTTTCCTGATTGGAGAAAGCATCCAGAGTCTGCCAAATAGAGTTCAGTGTTCCAGTCGCGTCCGAGAGTCGGCAGGTGCGGAATGCCTCCATGAGGCGATCCTGACCGAATTCTTCGTCACCTTTAAACACCTCAGTCATTCCGTCGGTGTAGATTAGCAGCTTCGCCTTATCGGACAGTACATATTTTTCTGCCGAGTAACCAGAGAAAGGCAACATCCCGACCGGGGTTCCGCTGGCCTCAATCAACTCAGGCGTATCGCTGCCGTTGAGAAGAAAGGCGGGATTGTGCCCGGCGTTAACTACTTCGACAGTATGGGTCTTTGGATCAAGCCTCAGGAACATGGCCGTGACATAGCGGCGGCGCGACTCTTCACCCTCTTTGTAATGAAGGAGGTTCATGTGTGTCGCCATGTCGGCGAGCGGCATCCCCGAGTTCGCGATGGCTCGCAATGCCGCCCGAAACGAGCTGCCAACCAGAGCCGAGGCGAGGCCTTTGCCCGCGACATCGGCTACGACGATCATGTATTCCCCTGATGAGAGTTCCATAAGATCGAGGTAGTCGCCGCCGACCTCGTAGCAGGTCTGCGAACGACCAGCGATGCTGTATCCCGAGATATTGGGAAACGTCTGTGGAAGAAGGCTTCGCTGGATGTCACGGGCGCAGGAGAGGTCCTGTTTTACCCGCTCCATATCCAGGGTTTGTTCATGATAGCGGGCGTTTTCGATAGCGACGGCAGCCTGGACCGCAAGATGCTCGAGGAAATCCTGTTCGAAGAGGGAGAGCGGCGCACCGTCACGGGTGATGACGACCATTTCGGTGAGGACTGCGCCGTGGCGATCCAGCAAGGGGAAGCGGTAACAACCACGTCTCGGATCAGAGGACGGCGGATGCAAGAGGAATCGTGGGGGGATCTCTCCGTAAGAAAACGGAAAGGCCGTGAAAAATGCACCCGCCATCTCAAGTTCGCGCACGGTGATCTGCAGGACGCTGCGGAGAACACTGTCCAGCTCAATGGTGCTATGGATTCTGTGGGTCGTGTCGAGGAGTGCCTGGAGCCGTGCGATTTGCTGTTGAAGATGGAGACTGCTTTCGATTTCCATGGAACTGCTCCTTCACGTAACCCCTTTCAGACGACGATAGAACTCTCTGCCGCATAGGCCGGCGAAGAGTTCGCTTCTGCCGTGGTCCACCCGTCTGTTGCGGATTCGTCTGCTGAATCCTACTCAAACAGGAGCGCAAACTTGATCGGAGCCGTGGCGGCAACAGATATCGACGTCTTGTAGGTCCTTTCAGGAGATATCACGGATGATAGACATTGAACAGAACAATCTTATTTCTTGTCGGTGGTGCCTGGGGTAGTGTTCGCATCTTCCGGCGCAGAGGGATTGATGCGCCCCTGATTGTTTTCCGGAGTGTTGGAGGTGACCGTCGTGGATCCCGGGCCTGCGGTCGACGGATTATCTCCCTTGGGACCTGAGGGTTCTACGGCGTGTTTAGGGTCGACAGGGTGCGTCTGATAGCGGGTTTGATTCGACTGTTGATTATTCGTGGTCATAAGGGTCACCTTTCGCGTCTCGATCTCCATTGGAGAGAACGGTGGAGTTTGCAGTTGCCTGGTTCTTCGCGAAGTCTAGAGAGGGTGCCGGGAAGTGACTCTGTAACGAGGTTCCCTGCGGAGATACAAAAGATGGATCATTTTTACGCAACCAGCCTGCAAATCCTGCCAAATAGACCCGTAACGAAGAGCGGCCTTTCGGCATCTCGCCGGATGGTGAAGGGGGAGGTAGCCTATATTAAAACTTGGAGTCGAAGTTCGGAGGCATTAGCAGCAACATGAGATTAGCAGCAGAGTCAGACGCGATCACGTGCAGTGATTCCGTTCTAGTGACCGGCGGAGCCGGGTTTATAGGAAGCAACTTCCTGCTGGACTGGCTGGCTGCGGGCCATGGGCCGATCGTCAATCTGGACAAGCTGACGTATGCGGGGAATCCGGAGAACCTTGCGTCTGTTGAGCACAGCTCTGCCTACACGTTTGTGCAGGGGGATATCTGCGACGCGAAGATGGTTGCCAGCTTGCTGCAAAGATACCGCCCGCGAGCGGTGATTCATTTCGCTGCCGAGAGCCATGTCGACCGTTCGATTTTGGGTCCCGAAGCGTTTCTGCGAACCAATATCGATGGCACATTTATCTTGCTCCAGGCGGCACGGGCATACTACGAGAGGCTCGCAAGCACAGATCGGGAGAGGTTCCGGTTTCTGCATGTTTCGACCGATGAGGTGTATGGCACGCTGACACCGGAGGCGCCGGCTTTCCATGAGGAGACGCCATACGCTCCAAACAGTCCTTATGCGGCGTCGAAGGCAGCGTCGGACCATCTGGTGAGGGCATGGGTGCATACCTATGGCTTACCGGCCATCATCACGAACTGCTCGAATAACTACGGGCCGTATCAGTTTCCAGAGAAGCTGATTCCGCTGATGATTACGAATGCGCTGCAGGGTAAACCACTGCCTGTATATGGAGATGGACAACAGGTTAGAGACTGGCTGTACGTGGGAGACCACACGAGTGCTCTGCGCACGGTTCTGGAGCGAGGCCGTATAGGCGAGACCTACAACGTCGGCGGCGGAAATCAACGCAGCAATCTCGAGGTAGTGACGACGGCATGCTCGCTGCTGGATGAGTTGGTGCCTCAGTCAACGTTCAAACCACATTTGCAACTGGTGAAATATGTAGCCGACCGGCCGGGACATGACCGGCGTTATGCGATCGATGCGCGAAAGCTTGAGGGGGAACTCGGCTGGCGAGCGCAGGAGAGCTTTGAGACGGGACTGAGGAAGACAGTGAAGTGGTACCTCGAAAACGCGTCATGGGTGGAGAATGTGACCAGCGGGGCCTATCAGCAGTGGGTGGTCCAAAACTACTCAAGTCGCGAAGATCAGGTCGCTGTTGCTGAGCGTGGCTCGATGACCGAGGCAGGCGAGAGGGTTCGATGAAGGGGATTATTCTTGCTGGGGGCTCTGGGACGAGGCTGCATCCAGTGACGCAGGTCGTTTCAAAGCAACTGCTGCCCGTCTATGACAAGCCGATGATCTACTATCCCCTTTCGGCGCTTTTGCTGGCGGGCGTTCGGGAGATTCTGGTGATCTCGACACCGGAGGACACGCCGCGTTTCGAACAGCTTCTAGGAGGTGGTGAACAGTGGGGAATCAAGCTGCAGTATGCCGTACAACCGTCCCCTGACGGTCTGGCGCAGGCGTTCTTGATTGGAAAGGGGTTTCTTGCGGGAGAGGGTTGTTGCCTGGTACTGGGAGACAACATCTTCTACGGACATGATTTTGCGAAGACCTTACGCGAGGCTGCTGCGGGTGGTCCGGGCGCGACGGTGTTCGCTTACCCGGTCCTTGACCCGGAGCGATACGGGGTGGTGGAGTTCGACAAGAGCCGCCGTGCGATCTCAATTGAAGAGAAGCCGCTGAAGGCAAAGTCTCGTTATGCGGTAACGGGAATCTACTTTTATGACGCGCAGGTGGTCGGCATCGCTGAGGGCCTAAAGCCATCTCCACGTGGCGAACTCGAGATCACCGATGTAAATCGCTGGTACCTGGAGCACGGGCAGTTGCGGACGCAGGTGCTCGGACGAGGAATCGCATGGCTCGATACCGGGACACACGATTCGCTGCTCGAGGCGGCGACGTTCATCCACACGATTGAGAAACGGCAGGGCCTCAAGGTGGCTTGCCCTGAAGAGATTGTGTACCGGCTCGGTTACATAAATGCCGATCAGCTGCGAACACTGGCATCGAAGATCGCCAAGAGCACATATGGACAATATCTGCTGCGAGTGCTGGAAGAGACGGTGTACTAATGGTGTTTGGGAGGCTGCCATCGGAGGAGCGGATTCTGCTGACGGGAGCTAAGGGCCAGGTTGGTGGGGAGTTATTGAAGACTCTGGAGCCGTTGGGCGTTGTGATTGCTCCGGAGCGCGCGATGATGGATCTTGCGGATGCGACTTCTGTTCGCGATACGATTCGGGCAGTGCGGCCAAGGTGGATCGTGAATCCCGGAGCCTATACGGAAGTGGATCGAGCGGAAAGCGAGCCGGATCTGGCCTACGCGATCAATGCTGAGGCCGTCAAAGTGATAGGAGAAGAGGCGCGAGTGCTGGGCGCTGGTGTCATCCACTTCTCCACAGACTATGTTTTTGATGGATCAGGAGAGGAACCTTATGTTGAAACTGATACTGTCGGACCGATGAGTGTCTACGGCGCCAGTAAACTCGCCGGAGAGAGGGCGTTGGCTGAGAGCGGCGCAGGCCACATGATCTTTCGGACGAGTTGGGTTTACGGGGCACGAGGGAAGAACTTTTTGCTGACGATCCTGAAGCTTGCGCGAGAGCGGGAGGCGTTACGGATCGTGGACGATCAGCATGGTGCTCCAACCTGGAGCCGCGATCTGGCGAGGATGACAGCGCACGTGATCAAGCGTTGTGAAGCAACTGCCCAGACGATAGGATGGAAGGCTGCGTTGCAGGACGCGAGCGGGGTTTACCACGCCGCTGGCGGGGGCGACACTTCCTGGTTCGAATTTGCAGCGGAGGCGGTTCAACAACAGCGCGAGAAGGAGCCTGGAGTGCGATTCGCGAAGATCGAGTCGATATCGACCGATCAGTATCCGACCCCTGCCAGGCGCCCGTCGAACTCGCGATTGAACTGTACCAAGCTAAAGGAACGGTTCGAATGGACCATGATGTACTGGCGGGACTCGCTGCGAGAGGTGCTGTCGGAGCTATGAAGCAGCGAGCGTTATTTCTAGATCGGGATGGGGTCGTAAATGAAGAGGTGGGATATCTGCATCGAGCCGAGGAGGTGAGGTTTGTCGACGGAATCTTTTCGCTTTGCAGGACCGCTGTGGGACTTGGATATCGCCTGATTGTTGTGACGAATCAGGCAGGCATCGCGCGAGGCTACTATTCGGAGGCTGATTTTCACAACCTGATGACGTTCATGCGTGGAAAGCTCCACGCGGAAGGAGTTGAGCTCGATGCCGTTTATTATTGTCCGTTCCATCCCGAGCACGGCGTGGGGGAGTACAAACGTGAGCATGAGGACCGGAAACCTGGCACGGGGATGCTGAGACGCGGAGTCGCTGAGTTTGGAGTGGTGCTAAGCGAGAGTGTGATGGTTGGCGACCGGTGCTCAGATGTGGCGGCGGCGAATGCGGCTGGATTGCGGCAGGCTTTTTTGATCGGCGGGACTGAGACTGCCGGCTGTAGTGGAGAACATCTGAAGGTGCAATCATTGGCTGAAGTGGAACGTTGGCTGGTGGCGTGCGGATAGCGTAGACCACTGGTCGACATGTCGAGACAAGCTTCGCTTCAAAGCTGTGTAGCGGGTAGATTCAGAGATCAGCCGATCAGGGATATCGCCAGGGCCTCCTTGTGCAGAGCTTTAGACCAGATGAGGCGCTTCGACCGGCGGGAGTTCGGCTTCGAGGAAGTGCTTCCCAAGAGCATCCTTTGGACTGACAGAGGGTGGGACGCCGTTAAGCGCCTCGATAGGCCAATCGATGGCAAGGACGGGATCGTTCCAGAGGATGGAGCGTTCTCCGGCCCGGTGGTAGAGGTTCGTGGTCTTGTAGAAGACCTCTGCGGTGTCCGAGAGGACAACAAAGCCGTGGGCAAAGCCTTCGGGAATCCAGAGGAGCTGCAGTTGGTCAGCGGAGGACTGGGCTTTCAGATGGAATCCGGCCCATCTGCCGAAGTCGGGGGATTCGCGCCGAAGATCGACCGCCACGTCCCAAATATGGCCGGAGAGAACTCGGACGAGCTTGGCTTGAGGCCTGCCGAGTTGATAGTGAAGGCCGCGAAGTACTCCTTTGACCGAGAAGGACTGATTGTCTTGCACAAAATTCGCCGATAGCCCGGCAGCGGCGAAGGTTGATTGATTGAATACCTCTGCAAACCAACCGCGACTATCTTCGAAGCGTTGGGGTTGAAGTAGCTTAACGTCACGTAGAGGCGTTTCAAGAACCTGCATTCGAGTAGTTTAGTGTCCTTAACTCGTACATGAAAACAGCGTGATGTGTTGTTCCAAAGTGGAACGAATAAAAGGCGAACCCAGTATGCGTAAACTCCTTTTTCAGAACACCGTCGGTTAGAATGGTGAAGTTGTGTCAGTGCGCTTTGTTTTCCCAGTCGTCGACTTGGTCCAACCCGACTTATAGAGAGGCCATCGTAAGGTCCATAGGCGGGTAGCATGAGCAGGCAGGTGGAAGTGATTTGGAAGCGCGGCCGTTTCCTGGGCTCATTGAGGCTCCAGGAGCGGGCTAGAGAAGGTACCGCGATACAAGGCGTGTAACAGGAACCGGTCCGGCTGATGAACGCAGAACATGCGCACATGCGAGCCGAACAGATACAGGATTCGAATGCAGGCTGAATACCAATCCCCCGAGTCGCGGACAGCGGCTATCGAAGGTTCTTATTCGTATCCGGAGTCGGTTGGTGGCTCGCTGGAAATTTCGCATCGAGCAGACGAAACTCCGTCAGAGTTTTTCCGATACCGGGTTATCAAACGCTGCGTCGATGTTGTGTTGGTTTTGATTTCGATGCCCATTGTGCTGTTGTTACTCGGTGTTGTGGCCGTCTCCGTGAAACTGAGTTCGCCTGGGCCAGTCTTTTATTCGCATCGGCGGATTCGCAAAAATGGCGCCTTTTTCTCGATGTGGAAGTTCCGCACGATGTGTATCAACTCGGCTGAAGTGCTGGAGACTCATCTGGCGCGATATCCAAAGGCCCGTGCGGAATGGAACAAGACCCACAAACTTCGTAAAGATCCACGGATTACTCCTGTGGGGCTTTTTCTTCGGCGATACAGCTTGGATGAGTTGCCGCAACTTTGGAATGTGCTTGCTGGGCAGATGAGCTTGGTGGGGCCACGGCCGATTGTAGCGGCGGAAGTAGAGAAGTACGGTGATTGCTTCGATTGCTACTGCAGGGTGAAGCCTGGATTGACGGGGCTTTGGCAGGTATCGGGACGCAGTGCCTTGAGCTACGAGAGACGTGTCGCACTCGACTGTGAATACGTGGAACGATGGTCGCTGATGAGCGACCTCTGGATTCTGATGAAGACGTTTGCGTCTGTAGTAAACCAGGATGGCGCGTATTAGCCTGACTCTCATAAAATGAAGAGCGGCGGGGCTGCAACCGTCTGTTCCCTCATCCACCAACGCGTGGAGTTGATTTTGTCGTTGTGCGGGTTTGCATTTTTGACTTAGCTCGTGCGGACGCTCCGTTAGATAAAACCTCTCTTCGTCGGATTGCCGATTTAACAATGAGCCATGAAGTTGGCAGATGTCCGACTCTAGCGGAAACTTCCTTTCAACTCCCCGCCGAGAATCTCAACCGTGACAACTTGATCGGAGCTTGCTGATGTCTTTAGAGGGAATGCGGGACATGCTGAAAGGTTCCCTGGGGAGGAGCCTGCAAGCGCTCCGGGAGGAGGATAGGCTGGCGGCAGCGTGGCCGGTGGCGTGTGGAAGGGCCATGGCGGAGCGGGGGCAGGTCGTAGGATTTGAGGATGGCGTGGTCCGAGTAGAGGTGGAAGATGGCGCATGGTTGCGGCAGTTGCTAAGTATGCGTCGACAGCTTGCCGCAGAGCTGTCGCGTATTTCGGGGGTGACTGTAAGCGAGATACACTTTGAGAAGAAGGGGAACTACAAGCGATGAAGGAACAGGCTGGCGTTACTCTGGAGGATGTGCGGCGGGTCGCAGAGTTGGCGAACCTGGAGCTGACGGCGGAGGAAGAGCCAAGGATGCAAAGAGACTTGAACGCCATTCTTGGCCATATCGATCAATTGAATGAGCTGGATACTTCCGGGATTCCTGCGATGGCGCAGGTAGGTGAGATGTTGGGGGGCACTTTGCTCGCTCGTGGAGAAGCGTTGCGGATGGACGAAGTACGGACGTCGCTTGACCGCGCGGAAGTGATGTCCGCGGCCCCGGATACCGACGGCCGGTTTTTCAAGGTTCCGAAGGTGATCGAAAGGTGAGCGCAAAAGTAGTGAACTTGGAAAATCTGACAATCGATGACACACGTCAAGCGATAGCTTCGGGTGAAACCACAGCAACAGCGCTTGCAGGGCAGCACTATGAGCGTATCGCCTTCCAGGATGGCGAGATCCATAGCTTTCTGGCGTTAAGTCGTGAGCGGGCGATGGCCCAGGCTAAGAAGATCGATGAGATGGCCGCCAAGGGTGACCCGTTGCCGCCGCTGGCGGGAGTTCCGGTGGGGATTAAAGATGTTCTCGTAATGAGGGGGGCCCCGGCCACTGCTGGTTCACTCATTTTGAAAGGGTACCGGCCACCGTATGATGCGACTGCCGTCGCGAAGCTGGAAGAGGCCGGGGCGGTGTTGTTGGGAAAGTTGAATTGCGACGAGTTTGCGATGGGTTCGTCGAATGAGAATTCAGCTTACGGACCTGTACTGAATCCAAAGGCGTTAGACCGTGTTCCGGGCGGCTCGAGCGGCGGTTCGGCGGCTGCGGTAGCGGCGAACTTCGCGGTAGCTACACTTGGAACCGATACTGGCGGGTCGATTCGCCAGCCGGCGGCCTTTTGCGGCGTGGTCGGAGTGTTGCCCACGTACGGCAGGGTTAGCCGCTATGGATTGATTGCGTTCGCCTCTTCGCTGGATCGCGTTGGGCCATTGACGACGACCGTAAAAGACGCGGCAACTGTGCTGCAAGTTATTGCAGGAAAAGATGTTATGGATGCAACTTCATCGACCAGGCCGGTGGATGACTATGTTGACGGACTGGCGAAACCTGTTCAGGGCTTGCGGATCGGAGTGCCCGAGGAGTACTTCGGCGAGGGATTGGATCCGGAGATTCGTAGCGCAATCGATGGTGTAGTTGCTGGTCTGAAGCTGGTAGGATGCGTGGTAAAGCCGGTCAGTTTACCCCACACCAAATACGCGATTCCAACCTACTACGTCATTGCTACAGCCGAGGCATCCTCAAATCTCTCTCGGTTCGATGGGGTCAGGTTCGGGTTGAGGGCGGAAGAGGCGAACACGTTATCCGCGATGTTTCGCAAGACTCGAGATGCAGGCTTTGGCGCCGAAGTGAAGCGGCGGATCCTGCTGGGCACCTATGCCCTCAGTGCGGGCTATTATGACGCGTACTACCGCAAGGCGCAGCAGGTTCGAACTCTCCTGACCCGCGACTTTCTGACAGCGTTTGCTGATGTGGATGTGCTGGTGGCTCCGGTAACTCCGACCCCTGCGTTCAAGCTGGGCGAAAAGACGGACGACCCTGTCCAGATGTATCTGGAGGACATTTACTCGGTGGCAGCGAGTCTGGCGGGTATCTGCGGCGTGTCCGTGCCCTGCGGGCAGACGAAGGAAGGACTGCCGATCGGCGTGCAGGTCCTGGGTAAGCATTTCGATGAATCGACCATGCTCCGGGTAGCGCAAGCCGTGGAGACGCAACAAGCGAGTCGGGAATCTGGTGCCTGAGGCCGGGTCCTCTATGCGGGACGTACTCCGCCATTTGGATGTGATCGGGCCGTCGGATATGTCCGTATGTCAGGTGCTCGATAGCTCTTTTCAGTGAGTTTGACTGCTGATTGTATGATGAACGATATCAGGCTAAAAGAAGGTTGCGAGGATTAGAGCAGATGCAGTTTGGTAGTTCCCCCAGAGTACGCAGGTTTGGATATGTGCTTCTAGTCAGCGTGTTCGGAACGCTAACGTCATCTGCTCAGTTCGACCAATTTGGTCAGGCGCTCAGTGGGCAAACTTCACAGCAGCAGTCTTGCGACCCGAATGATCCGACGTGTCAGTCTTCCGGAGATCAAAGCAACCTACAGACCCGCACCCCGTTGGCCAATCAGCAGCAGACTCTAACCCCCCAGATCGTTGTGCCTGGACAGCAGGATACGCAGACTACCACACAAAATAACAATCGCAACCTGCAGCAAAATCAGAACCCCCAGACTCCTCTTCCGTTGGACTCTCCAACAGAGTTTCAGCTTCTGGTTGCTAATTCGATCGGCAAGATGCTGCCGATCTATGGTGTGAATCTATTTCGCAACTTGCCGTCTACCTTTGCGCCGGTCAACATGGTCCCGGTGACGCCGGACTATGTAGTCGGACCGGGAGACGAATTACTCATCCAGATGTGGGGCCAGGTTACGCTGAACGGCCGCTTTCTGGTAGATCGATCTGGAAGCATCTTCGTGCCCCAGGTAGGCTCGATTCACGTTGCTGGCGTGAAGTTCGAGCAGATGCACGATTTCTTGAAGAGTCAGGTTAGCAGGGTCTTCCGAAACTTCGATCTCAATGTGAATCTGGGCCAGTTGAGGTCAATCCAGGTATTTGTCGTTGGACAGGCGCGCAGGCCTGGAAGCTATACGATCAGCTCGCTGAGCACACTCACCAACGCTCTTTTCGCCACGGGTGGACCAACTCCACAGGGTAGCCTGCGACACATTCAGTTGAAACGCGGCGATAAAGTCGTCGTTGATTTCGATTTGTATGATCTCTTGCAGCGTGGCGACAAATCGAAGGACGAGAAACTTCTGCCCGGCGATGTCATCTACATCCCGCCTGTCGGTCCGCAGGTAGCTGTCACTGGAAGTGTCAATCACCCAGCGATCTACGAACTCAAGTCCCTGGGCGATACAACCGTCGGTGATGTTCTCGAGTTGGCGGCAGGTTTGACGAACGTTGCTTCGGGACAGAGAGTTCGGTTAGAGAGAGTGGACGAGCGCAGTAGGCGCAGCATGCTTGAGATATCTCTTGACTCGCAGGGAAGAGCGATCGTGATGCAGAACGGCGACCTGTTGGAGCTGAACGCGGTGGTCAGCCAATACAAGGATGCAGTCACACTGCGCGGGAATGTGGCCAATCCGGGACGTTACACCTGGAAGCCGGGAATGCGCGTTCGCGATCTGCTGCCGGATAAAGATGCATTGATCACGCGCGACTATTGGTTGAAGCGAAGCCAACTCGGTCAGCCCACACTGACCTATATTCCTACATGCCTCCCATTGACCCCCTACGGTATTCCAAATCTACGTTACGGAATTCCTGTTGGAGAAGAGGGGACGAACCCCAACTGGAGATACTCCTCTACCAGGAATCCAAATTTAATTGGGCTGGCCTTCGGAGGCGAAGAGGGAAGTAGTTATCGAACGACAGGCGATACGGACAGCGACACGGATGCCCCCACTGATGGCGGACTCGACTGCATCAAAATTCCAGCTTCGCAGACTGCGTTGAGTGGAAGCAATGATCGGTATACCCCGTCCGCAGCAGCAAATGCAGCAAATGCAGCCGATGGAACCAATGGATCGAATTCGACGAACAACAATCAAAACGCCTACAGCGGTAGCAACTCCAACCCATCCGGGTTCCCGCAAAACGGCTCCCAGTTCAACACGCCACCTTCAAATCGCGTGAGTGCAGCCAGCGCCAGTTTGGGTTCAACCGTGGCAAATGCATCGTCTGGAGAATTTCGGCCGCGGAACAATGTGAAGTTGAGCGAGCCCGATATTGACTGGAGCTACGCTGTTATCGAGCGTCAGAGCAAGGCGAACCTGACGACATCCCTCCTTCCATTCAATCTTGGTAAGGCGGTGTTGGAGGAAGACGCCTCTCAAAATCTTGAGTTGCTTCCCGAGGACGTCGTTACTATCTTCTCGAAGGCAGATATTCGGGTGCCCCAGGCGCAACAGACCCGATTCGTGCGGCTGGAGGGAGAGTTTGCCTCCTCTGGTGTCTACAGCGTTCTGCCGGGCGAGACCTTGCGGCAGTTGGTAGAGCGTGCTGGCGGGTTTACCTCGGAAGCATACCTCTATGGCTCGGAGTTCACTCGCGAATCTACACGTCGGGTTCAACAACAACGCCTGAATCAATACGTCGACGAGATCGCGCTGCAGGTGAGTACAAACGCAACAAATAATGCGGGTCGAGCTATAAGCGCTTCGGACACCGCAGCTGCAGCTGCAACTCAGGCCCAGAATCAGAACATCATCGCCAGCTTGCGGCAAGCGAGGGCGACCGGACGCATCGTGCTGGATTTGAAGCCTGACAGCCGCGACTTGAGCCAGATCCCTGATCTCCCACTCGAAGATGGAGATCGTTTCATCGTGCCGCGTGTTCCCTCTACCATAAGCGTCGATGGAGCGGTCTACAACCAGAACTCTTTTGTTTTCGAGCCACAGCGCAGACTTGGCGGCTACATAAGACTAGCCGGCGGCTCCAACAGAGATGCTGATAAGAGCCGGGCTTATGTTATTCGAGCGAGCGGATCCGTGATCAGCAAGCAATATAGTTCTTCTCTGCGGGGAAACAACTTTGATTCGCTCCATTTGTATCCTGGCGACACGGTTGTCGTGCCTCTGAATCTTACGAAAGGCAACACGATACGACTCATTGTAGATATTGCCCAGATCGTCGGCCAATTTGGAATCGCTATAGCAGCAGCTAACGTCGTGTTCTAAGAGAAAAGCGAAGTGACCTGTTTTGTAGTCATACCCACCCTGAATGCTGTCAAAGACTGGCATCGCCTGGCGCCACCACTCCTCGAATCTATGGCCTCAGATCGTGTGCTGATTCTTGATTCTTCTTCTGTGGACGGGACGGCGGATTTGGCAAAAGCTGCTGGTTTTCGTGTGCATACGATTGCGAAATCTGAGTTCAATCACGGCGGAACAAGGCAAGTTGCAGTTGAGTTACTGCCTGATGCTGAAGTACTCGTGTTTTTAACGCAAGACGTGGAACTCGCGCAACCTGATGCTATTAGTCTGTTGCTCGAAGCCTTTGTTGATCCGGCTGTTGCGGCTGCCTATGGGCGCCAACTTCCGCGTCGCAGCGCGACCCCAATTGAAGCGCATGCGCGTTTGTATAACTACCCGGAACAATCCAGTGTGCGCACTTGGGCCAGCCGAGAACAGTTCGGATTTAAAACCATCTTCCTCTCAAATTCGTTTGCGGCTTATCGGCGCAATGCCCTCATGGCCGTCGGCGGCTTTCCATGCGACGTCATTTTCGGGGAAGATACAATCACTGCCGCAAGACTGCTGATGGCAGGGTGGAAGGTAGCTTATGTGGCCGAAGCACAGGTCTACCACTCCCATAACTACACGTGGGTGCAGGAATTCAAGCGATATTTCGACATTGGGGCGTTGCACGCGAAAGAGGATTGGTTGCTGGATAAGTTTGGACGCGCGGGCGGCGAAGGCAGTCGCTTCGTCCGATCGGAGCTTAGATATCTTTGGCAATCATCCAAGTTGTTGATCCCTTCAGCGCTTTTTCGAACCGTAATTAAGCTGGCGGGCTACAAATTCGGCAGCTTGGAGAAGAAGCTGAGTTTGGAATGGAAGCGCAGACTCAGTATGCATCCCGCATTCTGGAAGTGATAGTAGTTTAGTCATGTCCGCGGCTCTAACTCAACTCCTCCCCTCTACGGACTATCCGTGATCGCGCAGGGATTTGAGTAATCGACAGGCGTGCGTTAGGCTGTCAGACAGCGTGGAATCCCTACTGCTTTGAGAGAAGCAAGGTGCCGAAATCGATACTCTTTCGGATTACAGAGGGGCAGTTAAAGGGTACAAACGTAGGTAACGTCAGGGGTCAGTATATGGATCGTAGCCAATATGCAGCAATTATTGAAGAAAGACTTAGCGATGAACTCGAGCGGCTCCGTGACGAGTTCCGAGAGCATACTGTTCAGAGTTGTGTAATCGATCATCTGTTGCCGGAAGAGGAGGTTCTTAAAATCTTTAAGGCCTTTCCCGACAAAGACACAATGATGCTTAAGAAGAGCCTTCGAGAAAACAAGTATGTTGCGGCACAGATGAACAAGTATTCCGCAATTCTCGAGGAGATCATCTTTGCGTTTCAGGATCCGAGGGTCTTGAAGGTGGTAGAAGAGATAACCGGCATTTACGAGATGGTCCCCGACGAACACCTTTATGCCGGCGGGATCAGCCTTATGGCAAAGGATAATTTTCTTAATCCTCATCTGGATAACTCTCATGACAAGAACCGGCAGATGTACCGAGTCCTGAATCTTCTCTACTATGTGACTCCTGATTGGCACGAGGAATTCGGTGGAAACTTGGAACTTTGGGATAACGGTCCCAAAGAACCTCAACGTGTCATCGCTGCAAATTTTAATCGGCTTGCCCTCATGGCGACTCATGAAAAATCTTGGCACTCCGTGAGCCAAGTCGTCGTTGATCGTTCGCGGTGTTGTGTGTCGAACTACTACTTTTCTGCAAAACCGCTTGAGGATCATGAATACTTTCATGTCACTTCCTTTCGCGGTCGACCCGAACAACCAGTACGCGATCTGGTATTGCAGGGTGATATCGCTCTACGCCAAGCGGTTCGTACAGTATTCAAAAAAGGTATTGTCGAGAACAAGCACGTTTATAAGAAAGATTAGAAGACCACATCAAATTGACAGACAAGGGTGCCGGTCGAAGCAGGCACCCTTTGTCGGTGAGGTCATTACATGCTGTGAGTCGAAGAAAGAGGAGACCCTTCGAATAATGGGCCTAGCGGTGCAGATGAATCTCTGGTGTCCAGGTAATTTGCAACCATCCGCTTGTGTTGTGTTGTGAACCGCTCATGTAAGAGGGAATGAGAAACCGTTCGTACTGCGTGAAGAGCTGCGCCTGCCAGTGTTGATTGAAGGCATACGTGCTGTTTACAAATCCATCCGAAATCGTACTTCCGCCAGGAAGAAACAGGTTTCCCCCTTTATTCTGGCGGTAGCCGGCTTCGACTCGAGTGCGGGCGGAGAACCAATAACCTGAACGGGCTTCGATAGCGCGGCCATCGCGGCCCACAGCGTTGCCCAGCAGGAATCCTTTGTTGGTATTTCCGTCCAGGTATTGGTTATTGATGAAGAAATGCTGGCCGCCGAAGTCGTTCACAAGCCCCTGTGAACTGACGGCCTCGACGCGTAAATCCATGTGCGGTAGAAGGGGCAATCGCGCAAAGTAGATACCAGGGCTCCAGGCAGCCCTGCGGGGTGC
Organism: Edaphobacter lichenicola; assembly: GCF_014201315.1. Taxonomy (NCBI): domain Bacteria; kingdom Pseudomonadati; phylum Acidobacteriota; class Terriglobia; order Terriglobales; family Acidobacteriaceae; genus Tunturiibacter; species Tunturiibacter empetritectus. The sequence continues at coordinate 697,279 of NZ_JACHDY010000002.1, read as the reverse complement.
ATCGATTGGACTGGGGTCATCGTCGGAGTATGCATCCGCGTAGAGGGTGACGGCCCGTCTCAAAAATGGCAGGCGATAGCTGAAGTCGAAGTTGCTCTTGCGGTCGCCAGGATCGGCTCGGTCGCCATAGCCCCCGCTTCCACCATTTCCGGTAGTGATGTCACCGGTTGAGTTGAAGCTGAATACATTGTTCTTGAAGGTGTGGAGTGTGATGGGGTGCCCGACGCCCCAAAAGATGGACCAGCGTGTAAAGCTCATCTCGAGGTTATCGCCGAAATTAATGTCAAGCTTTTGCCCATTGAACCAAGGACGTGCGGGATAGCTGTGTCCGGATAGCTTTCCGAGCACGATATCGAAGCGATAGGTGCCCAGCGATGGTAGGAACGGTATCGGGTGTGGACGAGTTGATACGAAGCGCAGGTTGTACGTCGGCTCTGCATTGCTGGAGAAGGCGAGCGGACCTATCGTAGTCGGTCCCCAGTAGAGCTCCTGTTTACCCAAAGAAAGCGCATTACCCTCGAAGGCAACGCCTGCGTATAGCTCAATCGGCCGTTGACGAGTGTAGGCTGATCTTTCGGGGATTGGCTGTATGTACGGGTCGCCGAAATTCGGTATTCGATCCAACGCGTTGATCAGCTGATTTGTTGCCTGCGATTCAGCCGGATTCCCAGGACTCTGCTGCAGTTCCTGGCGATCGTAGAAGAACAGTCGCCCGTAGTTGGCGCGTATCGAGTATCCGGCGATGGCGCTGCCGCCACGGCCAAGCGGACGGCCGAAGTCGTTCCACCAGGTCTGTCCGAAGTGGAAGCTGTCTGCCAGCGCGGGACCTGCAATCGCGCCGTACCGTGCGTAGGCTGATTCGAGACTCAACGACTCGTAGTAGTTAGGTTCGGTCTCGAATTCATGTTGGAGATCGGCCATGAGGCGGCGAGCTTCAGAGACCAGCTTGGGGCTGTTGTATTGCTCCATGTCAATCTGATCCTCCGCTACTCTAAGCTGACGGAGGCACTCCTGCCGGGTCCACGGGCGGATCGAGACACTCTGACCAGGGATGAATCCCATCGCGGCGAGTCGTTCCAGCGCCGGATAGACCCAACTGTCCATGGGGACGTTGGTCGATCCGATCGAATCCGGATCGTCATCTTCGGTGAAGAGCCGCGGCGGATGATGAGCGACAGGCGCCGGCTGAGAAGCTCCCTGCGCTTGTGGCGTCTTGTGGGTCCGGGGCACCCCGAAGTCATCCGGCATCGCCTTGGAGTCGAATGGGTTCAGGCTGAAGTTGTGGTGCGCGCGATAGACGTAATGACCGATCAGCCATCCGGTCGCGCTTCCGATCAGAACGTCTGAGGGGAAGTGCTGTTCGGCCAGCACGCGGCTGACGCTCACGCCGGTGGCCAGTCCATAGACCGCAGTGCGGGTAATCCAGCCCGGATATTCCTCTCCAATTACTGAAGCCATGGCCCATGCCGCAGTCGCGTGATTTGAGGGGAAGCCTGACGTAGACGGGCTGGAGTTGAAGAAGTCACCCTTGGCATTGTTTACAAGGGGACGGTCGCGCAGGGAGATGAATTTGCCTACTTCGCTTACCGCGAGGCTGTCCGCCAGCGCTTCTCCTGTCAGCAGGCCAGTCTCGTGAGCCTGGGGCGCGTCGTTGAAGAGGCTCCAGAGGTACATGGCTGCCGGCGCCGCCCCAAGCGCCACCACGCCGGCGTTCGAAAAGGTGTTGAACTTGCTCCGATCATCCGCGTTGATTTGGATCAACGATGTCATGGTGTGTTGGTCGCTGCCGATCAACAAACCTGTCGTCGCGCCAAGGGGAGCCAACCAGATTGCGTCACTGGGCCGAAGATGCAGAGGGCTGGTCCAGATGGCCTTCTGATCGGCCAGGAGACGCCGTGGGGTGCCAGCCAGGGTGATCGGGGTCTCAGCCTTATCCTCCGTTGTTTTGGGGGCCGGGTCGGTGGCGACTTGCGGCTCCGGCGCATCTGGCAGAGAGCTTGACGCCTCCACTGAAGCATTCATCGACGCTGGCTGTACGGCTGCGTTTTGAGCGAAGCACAGTCGCCCAATCGAAAGCAAAAGGAATGCTGTGAGGCGGAGGTATCGATCAGGTTGTGGTTGAGCTACAAGCATCGGCAACGGTTCGGGGTGGGCGTACTCGGATAATGCAACCCCTTGCAGGAGGCTACCATAGCTGGGCGATCCCCGATGACACCGTGACGAAAGCGTGACAACTTTCCCACCCGAGACTCCCGCTTTGCTCGACGACAATCTGCGAAACGGGAGCGCCCACAAAGTGGTGATTTTAGAGATGGAAGAAGTGGTTGGCACCCAGGACGAGCAGCAGGGTAATGGCGGCGATAGCGACCTCGCCGACAGCTCCCACGATGAACGGCCTGGCTCCTTGCTTGAAGAGATCCTTCAGGTTCGTGCGCAGACCTACGCCGGCAAAGGTGAGCAGGAAGGCCCATCGGCTGAGATTCCCTAACGCTGCGAGCTGAGGCTTCGAGAAGCCCAGCGCGGCTACATGAGGGTTGGTCGAAGAGCCCAGGGTGGCCAGCAAAGAGATAAAGAGGAAGCCGAGGACGAACTTGGGGAACTTCTTCCAGAGGAATGCGGCTTTGTTCTCGAGCTGCGCTGTGGCGGCACGGCTGGCGAGGCCCTTCCGTGCCCACTGGATCGCGTAGGCCAGCACGACGAAGCCGATGAGGGCGTTGCGGCAGGTCTTGGCGAGCACGGCGAACTTGCCGGCGGCGTCCGAGTAGAGGGCTCCGGCGGCGGTGGCTTCGGCGGTATTGTCGACCGCGAGACCGGCCCAAAGACCGTAGGCGCGGTCGCTCATGTGCAGCGCGTGGCCGATGAGCGGAAAGGTGAACAGCGAGATTGCGCCGAGAGCGAGAATGGCGGCGATGGCAGTCGAGGAGTCCTCTTCGTCGGCGTCAATCGCGCCTTGGGTGGCAATGATGGCAGAGACGCCGCAGACGCTGGAGCCAACGGCTAACAGCGTAGTGAGTTGAGGGCCTAGTTTGAAGGTGCGGCCCAGCCACGTCATGAAGGTCAGCGAGAAGGCGAAGGCGACGAAGACCAGGGCCAGTGAGATGCCGCCGAGTTTAAGGATATCGCCAAGAATAAAGCGCGCGCCTAGCAGGATGATGCCTGCCTTTAGCCAGAACTCGTAGGTAGCGACGCCCGCGCGAAAGATCCGGGGTAGACCGACGGTGTTGGCGATGAGGATCCCAAAAAGAATAGCCCAGAGCACATATTCGATGTTGGGCAGGACGTAGTGGTGAGCCTTCCCGTAGGTGTTGATGAAGTGCTCGACGAACTTGCCCGCGTAGCCGACGACGGCCAGAAGCGCAATGCCTGGAAGCAGGCCGAGGAGGGAGGAGCGTTCGGCTGGGACGCGGCCCGGCGCGTGTGGGGGGTACTCAGTGCGAAGATCGGGTAGATCGATTGAGGCGGCCATAGACTCTCCTTCGTGCTATTTGTTTGGGGCGCGGACTTCGATGCTTACCAGGCGACCGATTTGAGCAGGCCTGCGCGGACGATGATGGCGAGAGCAAGAGACAACACAATTGCCCAGGTGTCGGTGGAAAAAGAGAGACGGGTGCGAGGGATGGACATGGAGAAGTCTCCTTGGAGAAAGAGTGGTGCACACGAAGCGACGTGTGGGCTACAACACTGAACTTGTAGAAAAAGGGGGAACTGCGAAGGAAGGACTAGCTACAACAACAACGAGTCGGCATGAGGTGCAGCTGCGCGGGTTGGCGGAAGACCGTCATGTCAGAGTCCAGTGTACACCAGGGGGCAGGCGGTCGGCTGCTCAGGCTTTCAAAAGATGCGCCGCCTTCGACTCAGCCTGGCGCCGCAACAGTCCAGCCTTCGCGTAAAGCTTTTTGATGACAGGACTTCCACTCGGCAGCCGGGTCTGAGCTCGATCCAGCAGAAGAAGATAGTCGTGCCACGCGCCGGTTGTCTGCTGGACGTCCTCCAAGCGTTTCGCAAACTTCGCTGCGGCCTTGGACTCCTCGCTGCCGATCTCTGCGATGTACCGTGCGGTCTTGCAGGCCTTCCGGATCGAATGAAGGTCACCATCCTCGTGAGGATCGAGCCCGCTAACCGCCGGTGCTAGCCAGCTTCGCGCGACGTGGATCAGTCTTTCTCCACTAAGATTGAAGTCATTTACTCCCGCAAAAACCATCTCGAGTTTGTCGAGCGCGCGGAGGATTTCATCTTCGTCGGCGCTGATCTGCTGTTGCAATTTCTTCACCTTCTTTTTTCTCGATGCTTCCAGTTGCGTCTCCAACTCAGTCGCGCCACCTGTCGTTTGATAGGGGCCGAGAAGTTCACGGTGAACATCCAGATCGCGGACGTCGCCGGCGATGCGTCGGATCTTACGGACGGAACGTTTGAAGGCGCTGGACCTCTTCGGCAGAGCGGGCAGGTCGGCCGCAGGAGTCAGTAGTTCGAGCACAGCCTCCAGCCGACGAGTGCTCGAGCGAAGCTGGTGAACAGCCTTGGGCTTTGGGTCGGCGAGGCAATCGGCAAGTGCTGCTTTCAGCTCAAGCGAATAGCGAAGAAAGGTGATGACCGGTTGCGGCATAGAACACCCTGCTTGTTACAGATGCAGCTTTTGCGGATTTGGACTTCACGACACCGGATCGCCGCGATAGTTGCGCGCAACCGGTTCGAGTAAGGTGGGTTTCATTGGGTGTAGGCAGGAGGTTGTTATGAAGATCACAAACGTAAAAGCGATGGTTGCAAAGGGTGTAACGGTTGGCTTACTGGCAGGTGCGTTTGTGTTGGCAGCACCCGCGAAGGCTGACGCACAGCAGTTCGCAGTGGGGGTACGGGTTGGCTATCCGGCTTACTATGGCTATCCCGCTTACGGCTACTACGGGCCCGACTACTATGCTCATCTGCGCTTCGAACAGGAGCGTCGGCACGCCGAGTGGGTGCGAGCGCATGAGTTTGAGCGCTACCACCACGATCATCGCGGACGCTGGTAGTCCACGCATAAGGCTGCAGTCTTGCAGCGCCTAACAATGTTCGCAGGCCGGTTGCGGAGAGGTTTCCGCGCCGGCCTTGCTGTTGTTAGAGAGCTCCGCTTCCGTAAGCGGCCGATAGTAGCGGGCCTCGGGAAAGGCGCACCCCTGGCAAAGTGTTCTTCCGTCGCGCAGGTACTCGCGATCGTAGTTGATGCCCTCGCCGCACTGCGCGCAGGTGATACGCGCCGACTTGTAGCCAGGCATCTCACGCGAGTGGATCGGCACTGCAACCCACTCTTCGTGGAAGAGATCTTCGTCAGGCAGCTCGCGATAAGCACGCATCTGCTGCTCGTTCTTGTTCTCAATGTGCGGGAAGAGTTCGCGGGCACGTTGCTTGGATGATTCGAGCGCGGCAATCCGCAGAGCTTTGAAAACAGGAGTATCGCCCTGCGGTGTCAGGGGTGACGTCAGGTCGACAAAGGTAGCCGCCATCTTGCCCCAGTCGCGAAACTTGATGGCGCGCTTGCCCAGGCGGCAGCCAGTGACGACGGCAATGGCGTCCGTTGCGCAGCGGTCGATCTCGATGAAGGTGACCAGGCGCTTGCGGTCGGCACCCTTGGGATCTTCGACGCCAAGCCGTTCGCAGCCCAGCATGGCCATGCGGACGCCGAGAATCTGGCCGGCGCAAAGGTGGCCGTGGGCGATCTCGGCTTCGTGGAGAAGTGCGTCAAAAGACTGCATAGCCTGATGATACTGCTGGACGCGGGAGCGCGTTTTTAAGTGTTTGCGCGAGGTTGCTCAGGGGGGGTACTATTCGATGCCCGAGGTGACCCATGAGTGAGTTTGGAACGACGATTGGTATGGTGCTGAAGCAGAAGTCCGGGCCAGTGGCTACGATCGCGCCCGATGCCTCCGTCTATCAGGCCATCGAGATGATGGCAGAGCGGCAGGTAGGCGCGCTGCTGGTGATGACCCAGCAATCGCTTCTCGGAATCATCTCCGAACGGGACTACGCGCGCAAAGTTATCCTGCAGGGCCGCTCGTCGAAGGACACCCCGGTCGCGGAGATCATGAGCAGCCCTGTGATCTCAGTCTCGCCAAAACACACGGTGGGCGAGTGCATGCGCATCATCACCAAAAATCGCATTCGGCACCTGCCGGTGGTCGAGGGCGGCGCAGTCGTCGGCGTCGTCTCGATCGGCGACCTCGTCAACACTGTGATCAGCGAGCAGGAGATGACGATCCGGCATCTCGAAGCCTATATCTCGGGTGCGGCTACGACTTAACGGATGGCTGCGCTGCCGCGATGGACAACGCCGGGTTCTTCGCCGCGAATGCCTCGAAGGCGTCGAGCGCGTCGTGCAGCCGATTGAAGATCCATGCGCTGCCGATGACCTCGGTCAGGTGATGGCGGTCGAAGTCTGCCCTCGTGTTCCATGGCACTCGAGCGAATCCCAGCTGGACGCCGGCATCTGTCAGATTTTTCTTCAACTCCTCAACCACTCGCGCAGCGCTGTAGTCCAGGTTGGTAATCGCCTCGGCATCAACGATGAACCAGCGCACGGTGGTCGGGGATGGGCCTACCAGGCCGAGAACCTCGTCGGAGAACCGGCTCGCGTTGGCGTAGAACAGCGCGGCGCCAAAGCGGTACATCACTAACCCAGGTTCGGTTACTGCGCCCGGAGTCGGAGGAATCAGCTTCCATACATTGGCCTCGTCCGGAATCATGACGCCGGTGCGGGGATGATAGCTGTGATGCACGATGCGCAGCAGCGACAGGACCATCGCCAGCACGATACCCACCTCGACGCCCGCGGTAATCACGACGAGGGTAGTTGTCACGGCAAGCGCGAATTCGGCAGGGCTTTCGCGGAGAATATCCTTCAGACTGCGTAGCTTGATCAGCCGGATCGCGACCAGGAAGACCAGTGTGCCAAGTACGCACTGAGGCAGGTATTGAAGCGGCTTGGTCAGAAACAGCAGGACCAGCGCGACGACGATCGCCGTGGTGACCTGCGCGACCTGGCTCCGACTGCCAACGCTTTCCACCATGGCGGTCTGCGTCGGGCTACCGTTGACGACGAACGTCCCGCTGAACGCAGCGGCTGCGTTGGCCGCGGACAGGCCGATGAGGTCCTGATTCTCGTCCAGCCGTTGATGATGACGCGCAGCGTAGATGCGTGAGGTGGCAGCGCTCTGGGTAAGGATCATGATGGCGCATGACCCGGCGACCGGGAGCAGTGGTCGGATGTCGCTCCAGCTGACGTCCGGCATCGCAAGGTGAGGCAGACCGCCAGCCACTGCGCCAATGATGGCGATGCCATGTCCGGCAAAGTTCCATAGCGCGCTTGCTGCTGTGGCCAGAATGACGGCCAGCATTGGCCCCGGCGCCTTCGGGGCAGACCAGCGGAGAGCAAAAACGAACGCAAGCACGGCAAGGGTCACCGCCAGCGTGTGCAGATGCACCTTCGGGAGGTTGCGACTGATCTCGACGAGTTGGAGAATCGATCTGCGAGAGGTGACCTGAATGCCAAGCATCTGTCCCAGAACCGCAATGCCGACCTGAAGTCCTATGCCCGTCAGAAAGCCGACGAGCACCGTCTGCGACAGGAAGTCGGCGACGAATCCCAACCCGCACAACCGCCCCAACAGTAGGAAGACGGCGGTGAGCAGCGCCACCAGGCTCGCCAGTGCAACATATCGGGTGCTCGCGGCTGGCGCCATGCCGGCCAGGCCGCTATGAAGGATGGCTGCGGTGGCCGAGTCGGCGGCGACGACCAGAAACCGCGACGAACCGAAGGTTGCAAAGGCAAATAGCGGCAACAGAAGGGAATAGAGGCCGGTTACGACAGGCATTCCTGCGATCCGGGTGTACCCGAGAGCCTGAGGAATGTTCATCGCGGCAAACGCAACCCCGGCAACGGCGTCTCGTACAACGCCGTTTCGCTTCACGGGTCTGATGCCTTGGAACAGATTCAACAAATTCGAAACTCCTGCCTGGGGAGACAGCGCAAAGTTCCCAGCCTTCGCAGCGGTTGTCTTGTAACTAGACGTTGATCCTAAACCAAATACCGCTGATTTGATGCAGGTCGTGTCGCGAATCCTCAACCCTGGCGACCAGCCGACGCTCTACTATTCGTCTGAGTTATCGCCCTCTTCCAGCAGAGAGACGGTGCCGACCACGTCGTAAGTGGTGGCCTCGCCGCCAGTCGGCTTTAGTGTCACCCGCATGGGCAGCCGCTGCCACTGAGCAGGCTGGCAGACCGGGATAAAGTGATCAGACTCGGGCCACTTTCCAATCTGCTTCTGGACCACAGGGCGACGCGCTCCCAGTTCGGCCACAATGGCGTAGAGGCCTCCCTTGGCCGTCGTGGCGATGCCGCAGTACGCCGCATAGTCGCGGAACCAAACCACGTCGGAGACAGCGAAGTCGAAGTCGGGCAGGTGGAGCACCGTGATGTGGCCAGTGACGCGATCAACCGAAAGCCACGGTCCAGGCTGCCAGATCCAATGCGGCGCAGCATCATTCGGCAGCGCGTCGTTGAGCCGAAGCGCGCGACGAACAGTAAAGGTGCGGTCTGTGACATCGTGGACCTCGCCCGTCGTCCACTCCTTCTGGCGGTCATCTACGAAGAGCGGGCGCACCTTCAGGCTGCTGGTCTCGTCCACTTTCGTGTCGGGGGTGGCGTCCGGCTGCGTGTAGGGAACCTTGCGGTACGCCCCCAGCGTGACCGTATGAATCTTAGGGCCGGCCGCCAGAAGCGGATGTCCCGAATAAATCGATGACAAAGTCAAAAAAAATAATGTCGGGAGAAGATGAGAAAACTGCAGCCTGGCGCGGGTCGTGCAGGGAGTCGAACTCAAAGGATAGGGCTCTCACAGAGGAATTTTCAGTTGTTGCCATCCTACCTGACACACAGTCTTTTCTATGCGGTAGGGGCTTTAAGCCACATACCACTTTCGAGGTGGAAGAAAAGTGGGAAAAGGGAGAAGAAACTTCGGAGGAGTCGGAAAGAACTCCATAGGTAACGGAAAAGGTACAAACGTTGTGGAATAGATTGTGAATACGGGGCAATCCACGGGCCTTTGCAGAGTAGTATCGTGGAAAGTATGCGTGCTGCCGTCGTGGTAGCGCGTGCGACAGACCGCGGCGGATCATTTGAAGCAGTACGAAAGGATACAAACGAACATGTGGAAACCGAATCAGACTGGAAGCAACACTCCCTCGACTCCTGAACCGGTGCGTCCGTCGACTCCAGCGACGAACTTCGAGGCGAGCCCAACCCGTCCCGCGACCGTCGGCGCTGGCAATGCGGCAGCCGCTGTACCAACGGGCGAACAGGCCACCATCGGCAAGTCTCTCATCGTCAAGGGAGAGCTGACAGGTTCTGAGTCTCTTTACATCGATGGCAAAGTCGAAGGCGCAATCAACCTACCCGGCAACCGCGTCACCGTAGGCCGCAACGGCCAGGTCGCGGCGAACATCGTGGCACGCGAGATCGTTGTGCTGGGTAAGGTCCGCGGCAACTGCCAGGCCAGCGACCGCGTTGATATTCGCAGCGAAGGCTCGCTCACCGGCGACGTCATCGCAGCGCGTATCTCGATTGAAGATGGCGCGTTCTTCAAGGGCGGCATCGACATTCGCAAGCCCGGCGGAACCGATCTGAAGGGTGGCAGCGCTACCCCAGCTTCGACCGAGCCGGTCGCCGTAGAGGCGTAACGCTTCGTTGACATCGTACCTTATCGAGTTGAGCGGTCCCTGCTAATCACAGGGATCGTTTTGCTTTTTATTGGAATAGCCGAAGCGGAAGATTGCGAACAACTGTAAATATCGAAGCCGCAGCAAGCGCGGCATACACAGCCTCCTGCGGAACAGGCAGCCCGCGGTAGACTCCGCGCCGCACAAAGCGCCAATACCAATAAAAACCATAAGCTGCGGCGACAGGGAGCAGGAGCATCGCGAGGCCGTTCAGGTGCATCGCCTCGTCGAAGCGACCTTGGAGCAGCGCGGCAAGAGCACGTGTAGCTCCGCACCCCGGACACTTCAGGTGAAAAGCCTCATAGATAGGACATCGTGGATAGAAGCTGTTCTGAGCAGGGGGAAAGCGCCGCAGAACCCCGTCGACCGCCCCGACGATCGCCGGCGGCGCAGCTGTGCGCACAATTGCTGCGACACGGCCGCTACGAATCAACCAGATCATCGCGGCAGGTTCTGGTATCGAAGCGTTTGTTTCAGCTGGTTGATCTCATTGAGTTTGTACTGAAAGTAGATGCCGCCGAAGAAGAAGGTCATAACAGGGTTCAGACGCAACCCAAGCGGTTCCGTGCTATTGAAGTGCTGTTCCAGCGTATCCCGCAGCGTAAAGCGGGCGACGAGGCGGGCGACCCAGGAGGCAATCCCGATGAAGCCTCCGACGAAGCTCTGGTGCGGCTGCTGATGGTGGCTCATCGAGATAACAACCCCCCACGACCCGCCAAAGTTGAGCACGATCAGCACCGTAGCGATGATGTAAAACATCAGGGCTTTGCTCGCCGGCTGCACCTTGTTTGCCCATGCGGCGATCACCAGGTTCCACACCACAACGAAGAGCGTGCAAGTTAGAAAGCCCAGCAGCAGCTCAAGCACCCAGTTCAAATTAGGTGGGTCTGGATATGCGTTGCCTGTCTGCGAATACGCGACAGCAGCGGCGTAGGCGGACGTCGTCGGCACTCCAGCCGAGCCGAGGATCTGCGCAACCGGAACCCAGTCCGGCATCGTGTCGCTCTTGGCCATGTCCGTCGGCAGAACGTTTCCCGAGGCGACGTAGCGCTGAAGATCTTCGAGGGTATACGGTCCATACATCTGCCCATTGCGTGAAACCTGGTAGGTCATGCAAAGCTCCTGAGTGTCGGGGACTGCAACGTAGCTGCAGCCTCGATGAAATCACGGAGAGGCGCTTCCGCACAATCACTTTCGGAGATCTGCCTCGATGACGCCAATTCTGTCCCCTAAGAATGCAGATATGAGAGTCTTGCAGTGTGGATCGAGCGACTCTGATCGTCAACGCGTCGGCGGGCAGAAGAAAGGATCTGCAAACGCTGGTCCCTGCCCTGGTGCAGGCGCTTGAACGGGCAGGTGTGCAGGCAAATGCAGCTTTGACTGCGGCCGCCGGGGAGGCACAATCCATCTCGGCAGACGCTGCGGCCAGCGGACGCGATGCAGTCTTCGCCTGTGGTGGCGACGGCACCGTGCACGAGGTTCTGCAGGGTCTCGTGGGCACTAAAACCGCGCTAGGAGTCGTACCTCTCGGCACGGCAAACGTCTTTGCGCGAAATCTGGGGCTGGCCCTCGATCCCGTAAAAGCCCTGCAACAGCAACTCAGCTTTGAGCCTCGTGCGATCTCGGTTGGCGAGGTACGCTACACCGCCAGCGGATCCGAACGGAAGAAATACTTCATCGTCATGGCGGGAGCCGGTCCGGACGGTGCGCTCGTCTATCGACTTCTTGCAGGAAAACGATCGAGACTGGGCCGGAGCGCCTACTATGCCCACTCGCTACGGCTCTTTCTGATGCGGAACTTTCCAGCGTTTCGTGTGGAGTATCGAAGCAGTGAGTCTTCCGAGTGGGTGGAACAGCGCGGAGTCAGCGTGATGTGCTCCCGCGTCCCGAACCTTGGAGGCATCTTCAGGCGTCTGGCAACGGAAACTTTCGCAGCCGACAACAAACTTCTTCTCTCTATTGCGAAACCGCCGGCCAGAATCGGCTTACCGGCCTGGTTCGCCTTCAGCCACCTTGCACTCAATGCAAGAAATCCATGGCTGGAACAGGTTCGAGTCTCCGAGTTCCGCTGCACACCACTCGAGCAGAATCATCGCATTCACGCCGAACTCGACGGCGAATGGATCGGATATCTGCCAATGTCAGTACGTCTTTTGCCGCAGGCGGTTTCGCTGTTAATGCCGAAAGATCACAAAGCAGAAGGGAAGCAATAAGTCCTGAAGCAATAAGTCCCAGAACAGAGTTGCTTCGCGTACTAATTTAGAACTCGTCGTTACCGGTGGGACGAAAACGGTAGCCGATCCAGGGCTCCGTGATGATGTACGCAGGCTCCTCTGCTAGTTCGATCTTCTTCCGCAACTGACCAATGTTGACGCGCAGATACTCTGGCTGGTCGGCGTTCGTTCCCCACACCGCGTGGAGCAGCGCCCGATGCGTAAGGACCTGTCCAGGATGCTGCGCCAGGAATACGAGAAGATCGAACTGCTTCGGCGTCAGATGCGTGTCTTGCCCGCGAACCACCACACGATGCTGTGGAATATCGATATAAAAATCGCCTGCCGAGATAATCTGCGGAGCCTCGGACTCGGCAGCCGAACTGCGGCGGAGTTGTGCACGGACGCGAGCCTGCAGTTCCTGAATGCTGAATGGCTTCGTCACATAGTCGTCAGCACCTGCATCGAGCGCTTCAATCTTCATAGCCTCTTGGTTGCGGACCGAAAGAACAATGATCGGAACCGTGGATACGGCGCGAATCTCACGGCAAAGCTCAATCCCATTCATCTCCGGCATCGAGACATCGGTGACGACGAGGTCTGGCTTCCACTCATGCACAGCCTCCATTCCTTCGACGCCGTTCGCAGCGATGCGCAAGGAATAGCCTTGAGTAGACAGCGCCGTACGAAGGACGCGAGTGATCTGAGCTTCGTCATCAACGATAAGAATCTTTGCATGTTGCTGGTCCTGCAGGTTCTGTTTCATTCGCGCTCCGCATGTTGTGTCACGATGTGAACATCCACATTTGGCGACTCTTTGAGAAAGTGTTGAATCGCCCAGTAATAAAGGTATTTGCGAAAGCCGTGAACGGCGGTGCGGCCGAAGACAATATGGGTGATGCGCTTCTCGCGGACGAAGCTGGCCGCAGCATGCGCGATGCTCTTCCCCTTGACGGTGAACACCTGCGCGTCGAGATTGCGTGCGAACTGAATATTGGCTGCAAGCGTAGCCTTCTCGTCTTCAGGCAGGTCTTCATCGGTGGCGACATGCAGAACAAACAGCTCGCCTCCGACACCTTCCGCTACACGCGCCCCCCGCGCGATCAGCATCTGCGACGAGCTGTTGGAGCTGATGCACACAGCAACGCGCTCGCGTACAGCCCAGTGTGCCTCAATACGTTTCGCGTCCATATATGCGGTCAACGTACGATCAACCGCCTTGGTCACATGCTGCAGCGCGAGTTCGCGGAGCGCAATCAGGTTGCCGCGACGGAAGAAGTTTGCCAGGGCCTTCTCCGCACGAGCCGTTCCATAGATATCTCCGCGCCGCATCCTTGTTTGAAGAGCCTCGGGCGTTAGATCGGCCATGACGATCTCGTCCGCGCGCTGCACCAGCCAGTCAGGGACGGTTTCGCGGATCATCACGCCAGTGACGCTCTGCACCGTCGGAGCGACGCTCTCGATGTGCTGTACGTTCATCGTAGCCAGCACGTCGATATTAGCGGCCAGGACTTCGAGCACATCTTCATAGCGCTTGCGATGTCTGCTGCCTTCGATATTGGTATGCGCCAACTCGTCGATCAGAACAATCTGCGGTCGCCGGGTGAGGATGCCATCGAGGTCCATCTCTTCGAAGACCACGCCCTTGTACTCGATTCTTCTACGCGGAATCTGCTCCAGTTGATCGGCCAACTCCGCTGTACGTGGTCTGCCATGCGTCTCGACCACCCCGATGACAATGTCTTCACCCCGCTGATGCCGCCGGATCGCCTCGCTCAACATGCTGTAGGTCTTGCCGACGCCCGGCGCATAGCCAAGGAAAAGTTTAAAGGTCCCCCGCATTTTCTCCGGCGCGACCTTCTCCAGCCATTCTTCCGGACTCTTCAGGGCCGGATTCGAGTTGTCACGAGTGCCCATAAGGATAAGATAAGGTAGTGCAGCGCAAGCTTATACGCAGTATCGTGCGGTACAGTATCTCCACAGCGAGCGCAGCTGTCATTGTAGCCGTCTACTTTCTTCGTCTGCATGTCAACGAGACGACGGTAGCCCTGACGTTCCTGATTGGCATCCTTCTCGTAGCCGCAAACTGGGGCCTCCGACATTCAATCTACCTGTCCATCCTTTCGGCCGCAGCCTTCAACTTCTTCTTCCTTCCGCCGGTTCTCACCTTCACGGTTGGGGACGGCCGCAACTGGGTCGCCCTCTTCGCCTTTCTCGTGACCGGCATTGTCGCCAGCCAGCTCGCCGAGCGCGCACGCCGCGAAGCAAAGATCTCGCGGCGCCGCCAGCGCGAAGCAGAGCGCCTGTACGAGTTCAGCCAGCAGATGCTGGTCACCGGCAACGTGATCGATCTCCTCAACGTCCTGCCGCAGATGATCGCCGTAACCTTCAACCTCGCGGGAGCCGCTATCTATCTGCGTGAAAAAGATCGCATCTATCGCTCCAGTCCGGACTACATGGACGTAACCGCGTCCGAGCTGCGGGATGCAGCCTTCACCCGCGATCATCGTTATGACCAAGAACGCGCCGTCACACTCGTCCCCATCCTCCTCGGAACGCGCCCCATCGGTGCGGTCGGAATCACGGGCAACAGGACCTCTCCCGAGGCGCTCGACGCAGTCTGTGGCCTGGCGGCTATCGCGATCGAACGCGCCGGTGCCGTCGAAACCCTGACCCGGGTCCAGGCCTCCCGCGAAAGCGAGCGCCTGCGCAACGCGCTGTTGGATTCTGTGGCGCACGAACTCCGAACGCCTCTCACCTCCATCACAGCCGCAGTCACGACCTTGCGCTGCGAGTCTTCCCTCGATGCCGAGCAAAGCGGAGAGATGTTGCAGGTCATCGAAGAAGAGGCCGCGCGACTGGACCGGCTCGTCGGTCAGGCCATGGAGATGGCGGAGCTGGATGCGAACGACATCAAACTCGATCTGCGCATGCACTCCATGCGAGAGGCGGTCGATCTTGCCCTCGAGGCTGTTCAGGGGCCGCTCAAGAATCATCCTCTCGAACTCCGCCTCCCCGACACCCTTCCTCCAGTTCAGATGGACCTCGAGCGCATCGCCAAAGTGCTGCAGCACCTGTTGGAGAACGCCGCAAAATACTCCACCGAGGGAAGTCCAATCTTCGTCAGCGCCGAGGTCTCCCGAGGCCAGCTCGTTACCAGCGTCGCCGACCGTGGCGCAGGGGTCGACGATCTGGAAAAGATGATGATCTTCGACAAGTTCTACCGCGGCCAGGGGCAACGATATCGCGTGCAGGGAACAGGCATGGGGCTAGCCATCGCGAAGGCGATCGTCGAAGCCCACGGCGGCTCCATCGAGGTGACCAGTCAACCCACGCAAGGCTCAGTCTTCTCCTTCTACCTCCCGCTGAACCTCTCGGGCCGTTAAGACTACAGCTTTGGCAGTTGGGTCACATTCCAGCCGCCACCCAGCGCTTTGATCAAAAGCACGCTCGCATCCATCTGCCTGCGCATAATGTCGATGTCGTTGCGCTCGTTATTCAGCTCAGTAGTCTGAGCCGTCACTACCTGCAAATAAGTGTCCAGCCCGCCAACGTATCTATTGTTAAATATCTGCGCAGCAGACTGCGCCGCCATCGTGGCCTGGTGTTGATGCCCCGCCTCCTGGTTCAGAACGCGCAGCGCGACCAGATTGTCTTCGACCTGTTGAAACGCCGTCAAAGTAGTCTGCCGGTAGTTCGCAACAGTCTCGTCATAGCTCGCATTGGCCTGTTCGGAGACCGAAGCTCTCCGGCCCGCGTCGAACAACGTCTGCGACAGCGTAGGCCCAAGCGACCACAGCAGGCTCGCCGGATCGAAGAGGTTCGCAAACGAGGTTCCCTCCACTCCCACCGAGCCGCTCAACGAAATCGTAGGATAAAACGCAGCTCGCGCAATGCCGATGCGGTCGTTCGCTTCGGCAACGCGGCGTTCTGCCGCAGCAATATCCGGGCGCCGTTCCAGCAGCTCCGAAGGCAGCCCCGGCGGAATCGCCGGCGGTCGCGCATCGAGAGGAGCGTTCGGCAATGCAAACGACGCAGGCGGCTTGCCAAGCAAAATCGCGATCGCGTGCTCAAACTGCGCCCGTTGCAACGTAATATCACGCGACAGTACCCTTGCCGCCTCAAGCTGTGTCTGCGCCTGGTCGACGTCCGACTTCGGAGCGACGCCTCCCTCAAAACGATTCTTCGTGATCCGGTAGGCCTCTTCGAAGTCCTTCACGGTATCGTTCAGCAGCTTCTCCTGGGCATCGGCGCTGCGGGCCTCAAAGTAATCGACTGCAAGCTCAGCCTCTAGGCTCAACATCACCGTCTGTCGATCTCCCGCGCTCGCCTGTGCCTCCTCACGAGCAGCGCTCACGGTGCGTCGAACACGCCCCCAAACATCAATCTCGTAGTTCAAATCAACAGGAAGTTGAACTACGCCAACGCCATTTCCCTGGGCGTTGTTCGCATTGAAGTAAGGCTGATTGGACGATTCCCGTTCACCGCCGCCAGACGGTGCCACGCCAACGGTCGGATACAGCGACGCATGATTGAAGCGAATCAAGGCTCGGGCCTCGCGAAAACGAGCATCCGCTGCCTTGAGACTCTGGTTATTCTCCGCCACCTGCGGCTCGAGAACATTTAGTTCCGCATCGCCGAAGATCGCCCACCATTCTCCGCGCTGCGCCGCATCGGCCGGCTGCGCCATCTGCCAGTTCGAGTTCTCCTTGTAAGCGTCCGGGCCTGCTCCCTTATAGTCAGGCGCCATTGGAACCGACGGCTTCACATACTTCGGCCCAACCATGCATCCGCTAAGCAAAAACACAGCGGCACAGGCCAGAGCGCTGGGTCGTAGCGTCACTGCGCCCCCTCTTTCTTCTGCATCTGTGTTGCGTTCTCATTCATCTGGCTCTTCACCTGCACCTCCTGGCCGCTCGCCAGCGAGTCGGAAGGATCGAGGATCACAGCATCGTTCGGCGTCAACCCTGAGGCAATCTCAACGTTCGCGCCCAGGTCTTTGCTGATCGTCACCGGCACCAGCTGAACTCGCCCATCGCGAACAACTCCCACCTGCAGGCCCTGTGCCCGGAACAACAGCGTGTTCGACGGAATCATCAAATTCGAAGCACGCTGCGGCACCTTGAAGTGAACAAAGACATAAGCGCCCGGCAGCAGTTCGCCCTTAGGATTGTCGACATCCACTTCGACGTTCAGCGTACGTGTTGCCGAGTCGATCGCGTTCGAATTGCGCGCAACGGTGCCCTCGAACTCCCGTCCCGGATACTCGTCCAAAGTCAAAGTAGCCTTACCCCCGGCCTTGATTGAGGTCGAGTAGGCCTCAGGAACCGAGACGAACACGCGTATCTTTTGAATCGCGGCAAGATGAAATAGCTCCTTGGGAGTCGTATTCTCACCAGCCTGGATCAATCCACCGATATCGATATTGCGCGCTGTCACGATTCCATCGAAGGGTGCGTAAATTTTCTCGAACGATTGCAACTGCTGCAGTCTGCGCACGGCCGCAGTCGAGGCATCCACCGCCGCCTTCTTCGCCGCGGCATCGCTCACCGCAACATCAGTCTCCTGCTTCGATACCGAGTTGGTCGTCAGAAGATTCTGATAGCGTGCCGAGGTCGTATTCGCCAGGTTCAGGTTGGCCTCTGCGCTCTTCAGATCGGCCTGCGCCACCTGAAGCTGCTCATCCAACTCCGGCGTCTCGATGACCGCCATCAACTGTCCTTTGCGAACATGCGCGCCAATGTCGAAGTACCAGTTCTTCAGGTAGCCGCTTGTTCGGGCATAGATCGGCGTGTCCACATACGCCTGTGTGTTTCCTGGCAGCGCCAATCCGGAGGACAGCACCGAGCTGGCAGGATGGATTACCTTGACAGACGGAATCGATGCAGCTTTCGTGTCCGTCTCGAGCGTGCTCTCCGTCCGGCGACGCGCGTCAATCCCGAAGATAACAACCAGAGCCACGATCACCGCGATGACCGCCACTCCAATCCACGTCCCTCTTGTTAGTCCGGGCTCCGGGACCTCCGGGACCGCTGCTGGGGGCTCGCCGGAGAGTGTGGTCTCATCCTCATTCATCCTGGTCTCCACCTTTGTTCCGCTCGTCATGCGTTCTCCTTCATGCCTATCAAGTTCTTTCAGTCGCCCGCAGTCAATTGGTGCTCGCGGCTTTCGTCGCTAACAGTATTTTTCTTATCCGAGCTATGCAGCAACGCAAAGACGGCGGGAACGAAGATAAGTGTCGCAACCGTAGCGCAGCACAGTCCGCCGATCACCGCTCTACCTAGCGGCGCATTCTGTTCTCCGCCTTCTCCCGCGCCCAGCGCCATCGGAATCATGCCGATAATCATCGCCAGGGCCGTCATCATCACAGGCCGGAACCGGGTCGCTCCCGCTTCAATCGCAGCTTCGATCGCATTCCCATGATGCAACAGGCGTTCTTTCGCAAACGATACCACCAGAATACTGTTCGCCGTCGCAACGCCCATACACATAATCGCGCCCATCAGCGCCGGAACACTCAACGTCGTTCTCGTCGTGAACAGAAAGAGCACAATACCCGCCAGCGCTGCCGGCAGAGCCGTAATGATGATGAACGGATCGAGCCACGACTGGAAGTTCACAACGATCAACAGGTAGACCAGCACAATCGCAAACGCCAGTCCGGCGAGCAGTCCAATGTAAGAGCTGTTCATCGTCTCAATCTGTCCGCGCACTCTCACAAAGCTGCCGCGCACCAGCGATTTCTCATTTCTCGCAACAATTCTATTGATGTCTCTGCCCACCGAACCAAGGTCGCGCCCCTGAACGTTTCCATAGATATCGAGCGTGCGCCGTACGTTGTAGTGCGTCACCACTTCCATCTCGCTGCTGCGCTTAATCGTCGCGACGTCGGTCAGAATCTCCGGCTGCTTTGCCGTCGGAGACGAGATCGGAATATTCTCGAGCGAACTCAAAGAGCTGATCTGATATTGCGGTGTCTGCTCCACGATGTTGTACGTGTTGCCATTGTTCCAGTTCAGATAAAACATCGGATTCAGCTGGGTACTGCCGCCGAGTATGTTCAGCAAACTGCTGCCCACATCACGTTCCGAGTAGCCGCCCTGCGCCGCTTTCGTGCGATCTACGTCGACGTTCAGCACAGGATAGTCATCAGGCTGCTGGATCCGAAGATCGACAAGGCCTGGGACCTGGCGCAGTTCGCTCAAGACCTGGTTCGCAACCTTTCGGTTAGCCGCGATATCCGAACCCTCGAACTGAATGTCGATCGGGGCAGGCAGGCCGAAGTTCAGAATCTGCGTAACAATATCCGACGGGAGAAAGTAGAACGTAACTCCGGGGAAGGCACGCGGGAGATCCCTGCGCAGTGCTTCGACATAATTGGCAGTCGGATGGTGGTCTTCCTTCAGCGAGACAAGAATATCCGCATCTCCCGCACCGATTAACCCTGAAGTTGCGTGCTGAGTGTTCAGTGTGCTGTACGGCAGGCCAATATTGTCGAGGATGTTGTCCATCTCTCCTGCTGGCACGGTCTTCCGAATGTCTTGTTCGATCAGATCGCACAGCTTGGCAGTCTCCTCGATACGTATGCCGCTCTTGCCGCGAACGTGAAGGATGAACGACCCATTGTCTGTGCTCGGAAAGAAGTTCTGTCCAAGGAACGGCAGTAGTGCGAAGGCACACAGGCAAAGCAGCAAAAAGATAGGAACGAAGTAGACTCGCGCCGCTACGAGCCGGCCAAGCAGATCTTGATAACTTGTGCGCAGCTTCTCAAAGACGCGCTCAAATCCCCTCTGGAACCGCGCAAGAATGTTATTCGAAGGTACGGCATGGTGATCATGCGCCTTCAGCAGGTACATTGCCAGCGTCGGAACCAGCGTGCGAGAGAGGACATACGAAGCCAGCATGGCGAAGACCACAGCCTCTGCCAACGGCACAAAGAGGTAACGCGCAACCCCGCTCAAAAAGAACATCGGCAAAAACACAATGCAGATACACAGCGTCGATACCAGCGCCGGCACAGAGATCTGCGCCGCACCTTCCAGAATCGCGTCATGCAGTTCTCTGCCTTCCTCCAAGTAGCGTTCGATATTTTCAATTGTCACCGTCGCATCGTCCACCAGGATTCCGACCGCCAGCGCCAGTCCACCCAGCGTCATGATGTTGATCGTCTCTCCCAGCAGACCCAGCACAATAATCGAGGTCAGGATCGACAACGGAATCGAGACCGCAATGATAATGGTGCTGCGCCAGCTTCCGAGGAACAGAAGAATCATCAACCCCGTCAGCACCGCTGCAATCACAGCCTCACGGATCACCCCCTGCACCGATCCGCGAACGAAGACAGACTGATCCCCGATCGGCGTAATCTTCAACTCCGGCGGCACCGTCAACTTCACCCTTGGAATTAAATTTCGCACGCCGCTCACCACGGTTAACGTCGATGCGGTCCCCGACTTCAGAATCACCATCAGCGCCCCGCGGCGCCCGTCCTGCCGCACAATATTCGTCTGCGGAATGCTCCCGTCCGCCACAGACGCAACGTCATGCAGATAGATCGTCGTCCCATTCACCTGCTTGATCGGCAGGTTGCTGATCCCTTCCAGCGTCACAGGCGACGAGTTGATGTGAATGTCATACTCATCCTGGCCAATCTTCGCCGTCCCGCCCGGCTGCACCACGTTCTGTTGTCCTACGGCGTTCAATACATCAACCGGCGACAGCCCCTTGGCCTGCAGCAGCTTCGGATCGATATTCAACATGATCGACCGCTGCTTGCCTCCATAAATATTCGGGATCACAACGCCCGGCACCGAGATGAGCTGCGGACGAACAAAATTCGCCCCAAGGTCATTCAGCTGCTGTTCGCTCAGTCCCGCGCCCGACAGCCCCAGCTGTACGATCGGCACGCTCGACGCGCTGAAGTTGATAATTTGCGGCGGCAGAATCCCCGGAGGAAGGCTCCTCAGCTGGTATTCGGAAGCCGCCGAAACCTGCGAGTTCGCCGTATCCAGGCTCGCACCCGGCTGCAGATAGATCTTCACAATCACCTGCCCCGCAAACGTGGTCGACTCGATATGCTGAATGTTGTCCACCAGCACCGTCAGCGCCTTCTCATACGGAGTCGTCAGCCGGCCCTCAAGCTCCTCCGGATTCAATCCCGTGTACTGCCACGCAACTGACACCACCGGAATATTAATGTTCGGAAAGATGTCGGTCGGCGTGCTCGAGATGACCACAGGCGCAGCGATCAGAATCAGGATCGCAAGCACGATGAAGGTATACGGTCGGCTCAGAGCTACTTTTACAATCCACATGCGACAAACCCTCTTCCGCTTCGGGCAAATCTTCCTATAGAGTAAGACATTCTTACCCGTGTGAAGGTCTCAACAGTTATTTCCGAGAGCTGCCATCGGAAAAACCGATATCCTCAAACCAGGGGATCTACCTGCATGGAACTGAGACATCTGCGTTATCTCTGCGCCGTCGCCGAGCACGGCACCTTCAGTGAAGCCGGTCGCCGCCTCCACGTCTCCCAGTCCGCCATCAGCGAGCAGATCGCCGATCTCGAGCGCGAAGTCGGCGGCCCGCTTCTCAATCGCAACTCAGGCCGAACCCGCCTCACGCCCCAAGGCCAGCTCTTCCTCGCCGAGGCGCGTAAAACCCTCGCGGCCGCCGACCGCGCCATCGAAATCACGCAGCGATCCCTCATCGGCCAGGTCGGCTCTCTCAACATCGGCTTCTTCCTCTGGGGCGCCGGCGGCTTCTTCGCCCGCATCATTCGCGACTACCGCAAGCTCCACCCCGACATCAAGCTCTCGCTCTACGAGATGCGCACGCCCGAGCAGATGGATGCCCTCCTCACCGGAAAGATCGACATCGCCTTCGCCCGCCCCCTCGAGCCGCCCTTCGATCAAACCCTCCGCGCCGAGCTCCTCTATCGCGACCCCGTCGTCGTCGTCCTTCCCCGCGACCATCCTCTCGCGGGCAAACCCATCTCGATCCAATCTCTCATCTCCGAACGCTTCGTCCTTTGCGATCGACAGATGACTCCCGCACTCTTCGATGGCATCGTCGCTCTCTGTTCCTCTGCGGGTTTCTCGCCCAGCATCGTCAACACCGCCGCCACATGGTCCAGCGTCCTCACTCTGGTCGAATCCGGCGAAGGCGTCGCCCTCGTCCCCTCGGGAGTCCGTTACCTCCGCCCTCCCGGAGTCGTCATCTCCCCGCTTGTGCCGCAAAATCTCCACATGGGGCTCTCCGTCGCCTGGAACCCGCAGAACGAAGACCCCATCCAGCAGAACTTCCTCCACCTGGTTCGCGAGAACAAAGACCGCATCCAGCGTACCCACGGCCTCTAGCGGATCGTCTTCTGCGGCATTTTTAGTGTCTAATGCTGTCCATGATCAGACCCTGCTTCCTAGTCATAGACCGGGAGTTTCCCGGCAGCATCTCAACCCGCAAGCTGGTCATCGAAACCGCGAAGTTCAACGTCCTGACCGCCTACAGCGGCGGTGAGGCCCTCGAGGTCTTCGCTCGTTTTCCAGCTGTCAGCGGTGTGGTCCTCGACGGCGGCCTCGACGACGTGTCCTGCGAAGAAGTCGCCGACAAAATCAAACTACTTCAACCAAAAGTTCCCATCATCGTCATAACCACCCCCGGCTTCAAGGGCTGTCCCTCATCCGACTATCAACTCGAATCCTTCGACCCGGCAAAGCTGCTGGAGATCCTTCGCAGTCTGAAGCCAGAGGCCTCAGCAGCGATCGAAAAGCGCAACGAACAACTCAGCCGCGAAACTCTCTCATAGCTCAACCAAACAAAAAAGCCCTCCCCTCCGCAGTCTTTCGCGAAGAGGAGGGCCGTCTTTGTTCTCTGCTTACTTACCCGCTTCGACGTCGATCGTAAACTGAACGTCATCGCTCAGCGTAGGCGCGCCAAACTTCGAACCAAAGTTGAAGTCGCTGCGCTTCAGCGTTCCGGTTGCCGAGAAGCCCGTCACCAACTTACCGCCCTGACCCTTCTGCGGAGGCGTCGGGCCATCCACATCGAGCGTCACGCTCTTGGTCACGCCGGTCAGCGTCAAATCGCCCACAACCTGCAGTTTGCCGTTCGCGCTCGTTACCGCGGTCGACTTGAACGTCATCGTCGGGAACTTCTCGACGCCGAAAAAATCGGGCGACTTCAGGTGAGCGTCCCGCTGCTCGTTGTTCGTCGAAACCGTCTTGGTAGTGATCGTAGCCTCGACGCTCGACTTGCTGGGGTTCTTCTCATCCCACACAACCGTTCCATTCACGCCGCTGATCGAGCCGCGCACGGTGCTTACCTGCAGGTGTTTGATCGAAAAGTTCACCTGCGAGTGGTTAGGGTCAATGGTCCAGGTCGATGCCGACTGGGCGAACGCGCTGACTCCGGTCAGGAGCAGTGCAGAGAGGGCTGCGGTAAAGATGCGGCGGTTCATAGGGTGTTCTCCTTGGTAGGTCTGCTGTGAGATGTCTTTGTCATAGTGACCGGCTCAGAAATATGTGCTGGCCACCGTTACATTTGTGCAAAAACTTGTAGGCCCGTTCTACAACGGGAAAGTTGTTAGGCGAGATCGAACAACAGTATCTCGCTATTCGCCTTTCCCTGCGCGCTTACTTCAAGCGTCTCTTCGTTGTCGACAGCAACAGCATCGCCCGTCTCCAGCGTTTTGCCGTTCACCGTCACCTCTCCCTGGATCACATGCAGCCACGCATGGCGCTTGCTCCCCAGCGGATAGGTAATCCGTTTGCCCGGCGTCAACTCCGCAACCGACACGCTCGTGTCCTGGTTGATCGTCGCCGCACCGGCCGTCGGTGTAGGCGAAGCCAGCAGCTTGAAGCGGTCCAGCTTCTCCTCCGCCTCAAACTTCAACTGCTCATAGCTAGGCTTCGTGCCACGGCTCTTCGGCTCAATCCAGATCTGCAGAAAGTGAACCGGCTCCGTCTCCGAACCGTTGAACTCGCTATGCACCACGCCGCTGCCGGCCGACATCTTCTGAATCTCATTCGGTCCCAGCACCTCCACGTGGCCCATGCTGTCCTTGTGGGCAAGCTGGCCCTTCAGCACATAGCTCAGAATCTCCATATCGCGGTGCGCATGCGCTCCAAACCCACGCCCCTCCGCCACGCGATCCTCATTGATCACGCGCAGCGAGCGGTATCCCATATGCTCCGAGTCGTGATAGTTGGCGAACGAAAACGTGTGATGCGAATCCAGCCATCCGTGGTCTGCGTGGCCTCTCTCGTTACTCTTCCGAACAGTCAACATGACATTTCCTTTCCGTCTCTTCACCGGCTCATTCCTTAGGGCCGTGTGTCCTGCTTCAAAGTCTTGTTGCGTCAAGCGGTCTTGCACTTCTGCGTGGGAACCGCCATCTTCGCCGCGAGCCCCATCTTCTTCAACCCCTCGTACATCGTCCTTCGCTCGGCCTCGCTCAACCCCGCAGCGACAAACTCGAGATCCTTCTCATGCCGCGCATAGATCTCCTCGATGAATCCCTTGCCTTCATCCGTCAGCTCCACATAGCGGGTGCGCCGGTCCGAGGCACAGCTCTTGCGCAGCACCAGTCCGCGTTTCTCCAGCCGATCGATCGCCGAAGTCATCGAAGCACTCGCCAGCAGAACCTTCTCGCCGATCACAGAGATCGTCAGCGACCCCTTGTGCAGCAGTACCTCCAGCACCATGAAGTCGCTAAGGATCAACCCCTGCGCAGTAAAGGAGCCCTCGATAAAATCCCCGATCGAGCGATAAGCCCGAGCCAGAACCAGCCAGAGCCGAGGGGCCGAAACTATATTCTGCTCATCTATCATCTCCGGCTCCTCAACTCCTACGACATAAGATATCTCGACACCGAGATAAGATTCAAAACCTGGTCTTCGCTCCTTATCCTTCCTCTTATCAGCATATTAGCGTTTCACAGGCTGCGAGCCTTAGCTTCGCAGAGGATAATTGGGCGGACCAATCGACGTTTTTCCCCGTGCCGATGGAGTGGCTATAGGAAGGTTCTTCGGGGTGGCCCTTGGAATCCCGTCAGTCAGGTCCTAAGTTCAGTGAGAGACCGGTGATCTGTGGGTGGCAGTCAGGCAGCCTCCTGAACACCGCCCGAGGGAGACTTTTCGTTGCTGATGCTTCTATCGTTTCTGTCGCTGCTTGCTTTGCCCGTACCCCTGTTGATCTTTTTGTCGGCGATGTTCCTGCTATCGGTGCTATCCCCCCTACCTTGGTCTGCTCTTCTGTTGTCCTTCCACAGCGCAGCCGAGGATCCTGTCCTTCTTCATCTTGCTTCCTTTCGTCCCGCTCATGCCTCCGTCTATCGCCTCTGCCTGGCCCTCGCGATCCTCGTGACGATTCCGGTCCCGACGATCAAAAGGGAGCGCAATGGATTGTTGATGTCCTGCTTACTGGCGCTCGCCTTGCTCTTTTCTCTCTCGGTCATCCCGTCTTCAAGTTCAGGAAATCTCTCGCCGCGCATCCGCGGAACGGTAGACGACCGGGAAGGCTCAACCATCCAGGGTGCCAAAGTTGTCGTCGTCAATCAGAGGACCGAAGCTGTCTTCAGAACACGAACCGGCAGCGATGGAAGCTACGAGTTTCGTAAACTCCCCAACGGGATCTATTCTCTGAGTGTCCAGGTCCCCGGCTTCCAGACCTTCACGGCCTACGGAATCCACCTCGCTCAGGATTCCGACTACGCCCGGCAAATCGATATGCTGCACGCCTGCAGGACCCGCGCGATCCGGGCTCCGGCAAGAGCTCCGGCAGAGAACGCCCTGACCGTCGGATCGCTCCTCTGGTTGCAGCCTTGAGCTTCTTGCAGCCTTGAGCTGATTACAGCCGCGAGCTTGTTACAGCTTTGACCGGCCACTCAAACCTGTTGCCGCCCAAGCTGGCGGCCAACATCTTTCATTCGCTCCATCTCATCGGCAGCATCCGAGACCAGTGCGGGCACCGGAGTGATTCCAGCCGCGAGTAAAGCCTCCTCCACAAACGTCTGTGCCTCCGTCCTTCTTGCGGCAATACCCTCCGCGTTAAACGTCCAGCACTCCTTCCCCTTCATCTGGCTCGAATCAAGCCCGGACAGCACTGCAACCAGACTGTTCAGCTCCTCTGTCCCGGACCTTTCGCCCTCCAATCCAACCACAACGGTCTCGGCCCACAGCAGATCTGCCTCCCGCAGCGTCCCATAGCCCTTGTGCCCCACCTCGACCGCGCCCGGCGTCCTCAGACGTCGCAACCGAATACCCGCCTCCGCCTCAACCGCACCCACCCCGACCGCCAGCGCCAACTGCTCCGTGCGCTCCGTATCCGCTTGAAAGATCACCAGTACATGACTCATATCCCAAAATCTCCTTCCCATCATGAGACCCAAAGAAAACCACAACCGCTCCGTCACCCTGAACCCGAAAAAGACGGCTCAGACGGGTGCCGGTCAAAAATAAAGTTCAAAAACTTGGCGCATTTTTCACCCCAGAAAAAGTGACGGCTAAAACACCACCTTAGCCACGCAATTCACCACAACATCACCACGATTTACCATCGAAAAACACCACGAAAAACGCAAAAACCCCTGCAAAAAGCGCCCTTCACCACGCAGCAATTTTTTTTGCCGCAAATTCCCAAAATCACCCTTCGCGGGTGAGCGGTTTCCGCGCAAAGTAGTAAAGCGAAAAAGCCAGCAGAGCAAACATCACCACGCTGACCGGGTCATGGTGCAGAGGATTATGCTCGCTGAACCGGGGAATCGAGCGGTCCGTAGCCGCTTCGTAAAGTTTTACGCAAACCCCCAGCAATCCAACGATTCCACCAGCCGCAATCAGCCCCGAAGCATAAAGAGAACCGGGAGAAACCTCAGATTCAAGAGTGACATCGCGAGCAGTAATGGCGTTGAAGACAGGAACCCCGCCATCATCCGCATGTGCAGGATTCGTAGGGTCAAAGTCAGGATGTTGAGCCAGCCACGTATCGCGATCCGAGTGCCAAAGGGCCAAAGAAGCGTCATGCTCAAGCCGAGCCTTCTCCGCCGCATGGCGAAGCATCGCGCGATCCACCATCCAGCGCATCACACCACCCACAAAGATCGCCAGCGTAGTAGCAACGCTGAGATAAGCCCCTACCGCGAAGGTCAGTGACCGGACGCCAAGAAGCTCAACAACGACCACAATGGCAACACCCAGCAAGACCAGTGCCCAGGGCAGCTTGCGGCTCAGAATGCCATTGATAACAGTCGCCATCAGACGGCCTTGCGGTGCTGCCGCCTTTTCGCTGCCGATACCCTGAATCCACTGGACTTCGATCTGACCCGTCACGGGGTTGTAGAGATACTTGCCATCATCAAGCGTCGTGGACCCGATGGCGTTGAGAAGCACATATTGCTTCGCATTCGAGATCTGTTCTACGGCTCGGTCTCCATGGGCAAATGCAATGTGGTCGCGGGTGAATTGGCCGTTGTTCTGAACGCCGTCAGGAAGTTTGTCGAGAGAAAAGACGATTGGTTTGGGGAGACGCTGAAAGGTCTCAAGGCCTTTGTTCATCGCGTTGAGCGTAGCGCCAATCGAAAAGATCGAGACGATGACGCCGATCATAATGGCGATCTGTTGCTTCCACGGCGTTGCGCCGATGAGGTAACCGGTCTTGAGGTCTTGCGAGGTATCGCCTGCGTTGGAGGCGGCGATGCAAACAACGCCGCCAATCGTAATCGCAAGTGCTCCGAAGGCGGGGGCCGTCCATCCTTTGACGAGGAAGATGGCGGCAGTGGCCATGAGGGTTGCGATGGTCATGCCGGAGACGGGCGAGGCGGAGGAGCCGACGATGCCGACGATGCGCGCGCTGACGGTGACGAAGAGGAAGCCGAAGACGACGACGAGCAGAGCAGCCGCGATGTTGGCGAGAGCGCCCACCTGGGCACCGGGGATGGGCTTGAACTGAAGAAAGAGAAACATCAGCAGGATAAGGAGCAACGAGCCACCAAAGACGACGATAGGAGGGAGATCGTGTTCCGTGCGAGAGGGCAGTGCAGCGGCAGCTTTACCTGAGCCGGTCTTTTTGAAGCCCTGAGTGAGTGCTCCCACGATAGTGGGGAGGGTGCGCAAGAGCGTTATGAGACCGGCGGCTGCGACGGCGCCTGCTCCCATGGGGCGGACGTAGGTTCGCCAGAGATCGGATGGCGACATCTGCGTAATGAGAACGGTGCCGGGATAGAGTGGCGTGGAGAGATGCGAGCCAAAGAAGTAGATGGCAGGCATGAGAACCAGCCACGAGAAGACACCACCTGCGAGCATGATGGCCGCGACGCGAATGCCAATGATGTAGCCGACGCCGAGATACTCCGGGGTACAGTCGGCGCGGATGGCAGAGCCTTTGAGGAGATGTTGCGTGCCGAGATCGGGCTGATAGTCCGGCTGGCTGGGCCAGAGGGCGAAGAGGTTGTCGTTCTGGAAGAGAGTGTAGAGACCGCCGAGGCCAAGACCAAGGAAGACACGAGAGGCGAATGAGCCGCCGCGTTCCCCGGCGATCAAGACGTCGGCGCAGGCTGTTCCTTCGGGATAGATCAGGTTGTCGTGCTCTTCGACGATGAGCTGGCGGCGAAGGGGGATCATGAAGAGAACGCCGAGCCATCCTCCGAAGAGAGCGAGCGCGAAGATGCGGGATGCTTCGAGATCAAAGCCGAGGAAGATGAGTGCCGGAAGTGTGAAGATGACACCGGACGCGATGGATTGGCCCGCATTGCCAGTGCTTTGAACGATGTTGTTCTCGAGGATGCTGGCTTTTCCGAACGCTCGCAGGATGGAGATGGAAAGGACCGAGATGGGGATGGACGCGGCGACCGTGAGACCAGCACGGAGACCTACATAGACAGTGACCGCACCGAAAAGGACACCGAAGATTGCGCCGAGGATGAGTGCGCGTGCGGAGAGCTCGGGGCGGGTTTCAGTGGTAGGGACGAAGGGTTTGAAGGCTGGTTTGGTCGGTGTGGATGTTGCCATGGTGGTGCGTCTCCCGCTTGGTCGAGCTGTGTTTCGGCTTCGATGGAGTGTATCAGCGGGGATGTGGTGGTTGACTACTGGCTTTGCAGGATTCGTCTGTTGAGTTTTGAAGTGTCTTTTGAAGAGTCTGTAGTTACCGGAACTGCGATTCACGGATGTTCATTGGTTAGTCGATGAGACGACCTGTTAAACGCCAATTGAGAAGCGAGGTACTTGTCCGAGATATCGACTTCACGGACAAGTGGCTACGACAGGTAAGCTTAGTCCGAGGCTAATACTCCAAGCGTGGCTGATCGCATTCAAACGTTGTCGGACCATCCGACGACGGCTATCAGTCTCCTCCGGACCCGGAGCCGGGTGATGAGGCTTGGCACAAGCTGACATGGATACTCTACCCGCTGATGGTAGTTGCCATCTTCAGCCACGGGCCTACTCGTCACGGCGGAATGGTCCGAACTTGGAAACTCGCAAACACGCCTTTGTCTCGTGATCGAGAGTTTTCTGTTTGAATTACCGATCATGTGCCTCCGCATTAGAAGGAACCGAGAGTGATCGAGGTAGTCACTTGGGAAGCACAATCTTATACAACACACCGCAACCGGCGGTTCCGTTTGTCTTACACGGATGAGTGCTATTGCTGGAATGCCCCCCATACAGGGTTGCGCCGTAGATATCTCCATTGGGCAGTTGGATGAGCCCGGTAGAGGGCGAGAGGCCGTCCTTTCCCGCAAAGGAATGCAGAGTGGTTTCAGTTCCATTCGCGGTGATCTGAAAGACCACACCGAATCCATCAAGTCCTTCGGTAGAGCCGTGGACTCCCCCGGCCTGGGTTGCGCCGTAGATCGTATCACCGAGGACCAGGGGTATTCCCTGTGGTCCAGCGCCATCCGAACCAACAAAGGAGTGGATCACAGAAAAGCTGCCGGAGGTGTCGTATTCGTACGCCACACCGCAACCAAAGTTGGCGAAGGCGCCCGCGTCATAGAGGGCGCAGGTGCTGAGGTCTCCTCCTTGAAGCGCAAAGCCGTAAATGTTTCCGTTGCCATCGAGCGCGATGCTGTTGGGTGCAGCTCCATCGGTCCCGCCAGTGAAGTAGTGGAGCGGGGTAAAGGTGCCATCGGGTCTCAACTGAAACAGGACTCCATAACCGGGGTTATCGGAGTTTCCGGTATCATCCGGGCCGCCGTCCACCGTGGTGCCATAGAGATTCCCCACCGCATCGACCGCTAGAGATGCCAGAGGATCGGAACCGGTTTCGGTTGGATTATTGAAGTGAAAGAGGACAGTTGTAACTCCCCTGGGATCGATCTTGAAGATCTCCCCGCAACCGTTACCAGGAGCGCAGCCGCCGCCTGTCGTCACGCCGTAGAGGTTTCCGTTCTTGTCGATCGTCAGGCCGCCGTACGGCTCCCCTTCGGAGGCGGAAAAAACGTGGACTACTTCTCCTGTACCCGATGGAAGAATCTTGTAGATCGCTCCAACGGTTGAGTTCGTTTGTATTTTAAGCAACATTTCGCCGTACAGATCTCCAGCAGTGTCGCGCACCAAGCCGGAGGTTGGGAAGTTGGGCTTACCATCAAGCGATCCGAAGGTGAATTTTGGAACCAAGAAGCCATGAGCCCAATCGAATATCACGCCGCAGCCCGACGGAACGCACACGTTTCCGCCCTCGTTGGCGACTCCGAGGACATGACTGTAACCATCGGCAAGCAGGTTCCCGATGGGTGAAGCACCATCGGCGAGGCCGTTAAATTTGTATTGAACGTGTAAGTCGTCCTGTGCGCTGAGGGTGGGAGGCGTTAGAAGGACTGACCCTGTCACCAGCGCCATAGTGACTAAATGGAGACGAAAGCTTGCTAGCGAGGCAAACCTTCCGGTGCCTGTGTTGTTCTTCATGATGTCATCCTCGGGGGATTTCGAATTTCGCACGCGGCAAGGGGGGAGATGATCCGCTCGGAAACGATAGCATGAAACTTTTCAGCGAGTGCAACAAAATCCCGATCACTTGCGTTTGAATCCCCCGACAGCTTTGTGTCTCTTGACTACGGTGACATCGAGCTGTGCTGACGCAATATCAAATCGGCCCGCTGCCGGTTTCCTTTTCCACCTGAGGTTTCCGCGGGGCTGTCAGTTTATAGCGCAGTAGAGCTGCGAGGGCGCAAGCGATAAGGAAGAGCATGGGGCCGGTGAAGAGGAAGCGATCGGTGATCCATCTGCTGTCGAGCAGGCCGGAGGTCTGTCCATAGAGAGGGCCGAAGAAGCGTTCGATGCGGCCGACTGACCGGTGTGTGTCGAAGACGCTTGAGGTCTGGGACTTCCAGGTGGCGAAGCGGATGAGAAAGGCGACGGTGACGGGAAGCCAAGCCCACAGGATCGGGGGCACGGCGTCCGGTTCCAGGGTTAGTCCAGTAGACGGGGAAGGAGCGATGGAGCGGGAGAGATCTCCAAGCGTCTTGCCAAGCTTGCCGAAGGGGATGAGGCCCAGGACGAATCCGGTGCCGGCGAAGATGGGTAGAAAGTAACTCAGTACATAGCCAACGCGGTTCAGGGCGGTCCAGTGCATCGTGGTAGCCAGTTGCCATACTGGCGTCGTGACAACCCATGAGAATCGGATCGCGGCGATTGCGACCAGGAGGTATAGAAAGAGGCATTTGGCGCACCAGGTGGCGACTTTCAACATGGCCTAGATGTAGCACAGGCGCATCTTTTGTGGTGCAGAATTGTTGACGGCTGGTGTGGCTAAGGGGCTATACTGCGTGAAATGGCGCGGTCCGACGGACCTGGAGCGCCGGCGAGTGAGGTGAGTCTTCAGCGATTGCTTGAATGACAATGCGCTCGGGATTGGTTCCGGGGGGCCCCCCGGTGCTCCGCCTGGCGGCGGGGTAGAAGGGCACGCGAACTCTCGCTGGTGGCGAGGGCCTGGACGGGTGGTTCGGGCTGCTCTGGATGATCTGGTTACTACGTTGTATCCGACCGATTGCAGGGCTTGTGGTGAGCCTCTGCTGACAGCTGGGCTGTCTCCTGTATGTGACAGATGTGTAGAGGGAGTTGAGGCGCAGTCGATGACGCTCTGCGTGCGCTGTGGCGAGGCGCTCGACATGGAGGGCGTGCGGTTTGCGGGGCAGTTTCCTGTGGAGGGGCTGGTGTGTTCGCCGTGCAGGATGGTGCCGCCGGAGTTCGAGCGGGCTGTGGCCTATGCGGTGTATCAGGATGAGCTACGGGAGATGATTCACCTGCTGAAGTACGAGCGGATGCGTTCGGTGGCGAAGCTGCTGGGCAGGTTCCTGGCGCGGGCGATTGAGATGCTGGAGGGAGAGGCTGGTGGTGAACTGCTGGTTGTTGCGGTGCCTTTGTTTCCCTCCAAGGAGCGCGAGCGGGGCTACAACCAGGCGGTGTTGATGGCTGATGCTGCCCTTGGGGAGTTGAAGAGGACTCGTCCGCAGTGGAAGCTGCGTTCGGCGCATGAGGTGATTCGCCGGGTGAAGGATACGCGAAGCCAGTTTGAGCTGACTCCGAAGGGGCGGCGGCGAAATCTGCAGGGCGCGTTCAAGGTGGACGATCGTGCGGCGCTGGCTGGACGCGAAGTTTTGTTGATCGATGACATTTATACGACTGGGGCTACGGCTCGCGCTTGTGCGCAGGTTTTGCGGCGGGCCGGGGCTGGCAAGGTCTGGGTAGCGACGGCGTCGCGGGCCCAGGCGGAGATGGTTGCTTCCTGGGATTCCAAGGATGCGGTTTCGGCGGATGCAAGGTCTGGTGTTGCGGGTTCTGGTGTTGCCGTCTGGGATGCCGGTTAGTGGAGTTGGAGTGGCAGAGGAGCTTGGCGCGGAGTGCTAACAGTAGCTGGAACCGGAGGGCTTTGAGATGCAATCGGGGAAGATGCGGAAGCAGGGGCTGAGTGGAAAACGACACGCGGGGCACGGCGGCGGGCATGGGACTGGGCACGCTTCCGGGCGGGTTACGACGGAGCGCGAGGTTCGGGTTGGCGTGTTTCGCCAGCCGGCGATGCAGACCCCGGTGCTGGTGCTGAATGCTTCGTACGAGCCGATCAACATCTGCGGGGCGCGGCGTGCGCTGGTGCTGGTGTTGAAGGGCGTTGCCAGGACCGAGGAGGAGCAGGGTGCGGTGCTGCATGCGGCGCGGATGCGGGTGGCGATGCCGAGCGTGATCCGGCTGCTGGAGTACCGCCGGATTCCGCACCAGACACGGGCGCTGAGTCGCAAGAATATTCTTCTTCGTGACCGAAACTCGTGCCAGTACTGCAGCGTCATCCTGACCGCGGGGGAGTTGACGCTGGATCATGTCATACCGCGGTCGCGTGGCGGGCTTTCGACCTGGGAGAATCTGGTCGCCTGCTGCCACAACTGCAACCGGCGCAAGGGCAACCAGATGCTGCATGAGCTGACGGACATGAAGCTGCAGCGGGAACCACGGCCGTTTTCTTTGCATACCTCACGGCACATCATGCGCATGATCGGAAGCGCGGACGCGGCCTGGCGGAAGTATCTCTACTTTGAGGCTGAGCCAGCGGCTTAGCTGCGGCTGGTGTTGGGTACCCCCCTCCCCCCTGGGGTATTTTGGGCGTAAAATATCTGGAATCAATAGTTTGCAGGGAGTATATGCCTGCAAAGTATTGATTCCAGATTGGTTGTGGCTAAAATACTTTAAATCAATGATTTATGGCGATTTGGTGCTGAAAGACGAAAGCCCCGGCGGATGTCCGCGGGGCTTTTCTGTTCTCTGGTTCTATTCTAGCGGTTTGGGGGTAACTCATGCGCCAGGTGGATGTTGTTGGTTTGTAATGGCTTAGGTGGTTTTGGGGCTTGACAGTTTTTTGGGGGAGCGTGTCCTGCCGGACGGGCCCACTGCGCGTGTGGCGGTCACTTCGTGACTTGTATACCGCTTCGCTCGGCGCTCCCGCTGGTCGCGAGATGAATTTTGCGCCGACCAAACGGGAGGCCCTGTGCTGCTCATGCTGCCCTGACCGGTAGACGCGTCACGAAGTGACCGCCGCACGCGCAGGGCGCCCGTCCGGCAGGACCGTGTCTCTTTACTCCTGAGCGTCGGGCCAATCGAGCCGATTTCCAGCACTGCCGGGACGGGGCACCCGGGCGGAGTAAGGCACTGCTTTGCACTTGTGCGCTCCATCCAATTTGATCAACTCTTCGTCCGAGTCGCTTACACCTATGGTTCTCAAACAGGTCAAACATATCGATTGAAGATTGCCATCCGCCATTCGCCGATGGGGGAAAAATGGTTCAGTTTTTTTATCCATCGCGTGTGTGTCTCCTAGCCAGAGAACGCGATGCGCCGTGGTTCAGATTCCGTCGTATTCGAATTAAGCCGCTCTTTTCTTGGATAATTTACGAATTAACCGGAGAGACATCTCCTCGACGCAGATTCACATCCAAGCGGTTTTCGCGTTTGACGTGGAGGGCTGGCAAAGGCAGAGCAAAGACGAAATACAGGGATCTTGACGGGTACCGCAGCATGAATCGGTTCGCTGCAACTGAGAGCTGTGGCCGGAATCCGCTGCATCGCGCGATGAAACTGCGCGACTCCGGTCGAGATGACGAGTCTTAGGTGAGAGGGCGAGATTTAACGGAGCGATTTGCAGGGGCGACGGCAGCTTCGAACTTCGGATGAGTTCTGGGTGTATCCCTATCTGGGGGCTGCAAGTTGAAACGGGGATGTGATAGTTTCAGCGGCAGGAGATCGAATGTCTTACATCGAGAGTTATCAGTGCGACGTTTGCGGCGACAAGAAGGGTGAGGGTGGGGACTGGTGGCTGGCCTGGGTTGACTGCTTTCCGGGAGAGAAGCCGGAGGAGGATCAGCCCCTGATTAAACTGACGCGGTGGCAGCATCACCATGCGCACTCGGCCGGGGTAAAGCACCTGTGCGGGGCGCGGTGTGCGGGGACGCTGATGGATCGGTGGATGACCCAGCAGCATGCTGACCCGGATGCTCACTGCGAGACGTAGGAGGCCGGTTCTGGTCCTGCCGGACGGGCCCACTGCGCTTGCCACCCCACGAACGAAGACCTGTTCGTGGGGACCCCGATTCGGGCGGTCACTTCGTGACGTGTATACCGGTCAGGGCAGGATGAGCGGCATAGGGCCTCCCGTTGGTCGGCACGGAGTTCAGCTTGCGACCAACGGGAGCGCCACGCGAAGCTCTAAAAAGGCGTGCGAACGCCCGCCGCCCGCGCAGGGCGTCTTCGTTTTGATGACTTTTGGGTTGCTTATTGGGCGAGGGGCTGGTAGTTGGAGTTGGTGGTGGTGACCTGGAGTTTTTTGGCGGTGGCGTTGAGGACAGACTGCTGGACGTAGTTGGTGGAGTCGGGCAGGCTGGCGAAGCGGACGGCGAGGGTGACGACGTCCTTGGGCTCGTCCATGTAGGTGTTGACGTTCAGTGCGCTGATCTTTTTTTCTGCGGAGTTGAAGGAGATGGTCATCTGGTCGCCGGGCTGCGCGTAGTCCTTGAAGACGATCTGCGCGAGGCCTGAAGCGTCACCGGGGATGAGAGAGACTTTGTGTTCCTGGAAGGCCTGCTGCATGCGCTCGGGATTGGGCGGCACGTACATGGCGAGCAGGGCTTTGACCTGTCCCATGTAGTCCTTTATCTCTTCTTTCTTCTTCGCGATGATTCTCTGTTTGAAGCGGCCGCCGCTGGAGGCCTGCGGCGGGGCAGGATTGATGGGGGTCTTCTGAACCTTGCCGTCGGGGCCGTACTGGCAGGCGGACTGGGTGCCGGGCCTGTCGTTGTCGTTGAGGGTGAGTTGGGTGGTCTCGATCCACTGGTACTTATGCAGCTTCTGCTGGTTTTCTGCGGCTGATTGTTTGAGCGCGGCGATCTTCGCCTGTTTGTCGCCCTCTCCTGCCTGACCGCTTGCACTGGGGGTCGCAACGATAAGACAGACGAGCAACGCTGCGAGGGTGAGCGCGTGGTGTATGTGGGGATGCGAGGAAGAGTTTGGTCGGTTCATCAAGAACTCCTGTGTCCTGCCGACGGGCCCACTGCGCGTAGGGCGGTCACTTCGTGACGCGTATACCGGTCTTGATGGATTACGTGCATGGGGCCTCCCGTTGGTCGGCACAGAATCCGGCTTGCGACCAACGGGTGCGTCTCTTACGAGTTACTTGGTGGCGGTCTTCTTGACGTGGGGGATGCGGGTGACTGAGCCGTCGGGCATGACGATGTACTTGTCGCCGGTGGCGTCCTCGATGTAGGCGTTCTTGCTGCCGGGAACGAGGGTGACCTCGCGGGCGTCGGTCTGGCCGGGTGCGGTGAGGACGAAGTGTTTGCCGTCGCCTTCATCGACTACGGGCGATTTGGTGGGGAGCGGTGCGGGGGCGACCATGGCCGTTGGTGCGGGGCCGGGTGTGGGCGCTGGCGCGGCGGAGCTGGTGGGGGGTGCGCCGGTGTAGGCGGTCATCTGACCGGTCTGGCGGAAGTGGACGTACTCGGGGCCTTTGATGCCGTTGACGCACTGCTGGTAGGCATCGACGCCGACGGTCTGACTGGTGGCGGTGGTGCTGGCGACGTCCTGACTGTTGCGGTTGGTGCGCTGGGTGGCGCCTGTGGCGGCGGCGGTCTGAGCGCCGTTATTGTTGCCACCCCACCAGCCGTAGTTGTTCTTGCGGGAGATGGCGCTGGTGGCCGCGCCGGTGATTCCGGTGATGCCGCCCTGGGCCATCTTGTCCTTGTCCTGGCCGTGCTCGCGGTCGTGGAGGGTTTTTTGCTCGTCGGTGAGCTGGCTGGAGGCCTGCTGGCGGCACTGGGTGAGCTGGTCCTGGGTGATGGGCATCATGTCCATGGTGATGCCGTCGGCGGGGCCGGCTGCGGGAGCTGGCGCGGGTGCCGGAGCTGTCTGGGCGAAGGCGTAGCCCAAGGAGAGGGTGGCGATGCAGGTGGTTTTGAGAAGGAATTTGACTGGCACGGTGGCCTCCCGGTGTGCGATCGTTCCCGACGATCAGACGCTGCAGGGGCCCGTGAATCCTTAGGAAACGGGAACACCGTGATAGTAAACTCGGCGCGGTTAGTGGGCAAGCGAATCTTCGGTAACTTTGATGAATTCTTGTGGGAAGACTCGGGTCCTGCCGGACGGGCCCACTGCTGCCCGCGCAGGGCGCTCGTCCGGCAGGACTATGGTTTGGGATTGGCGGGCGGATTGGCTGGGGGCTGGGTGGTGTCCTTCTTGTCGGTGATGTCCTCGCCGTTGTAGATGATGCGCGCGGTGGCGTGGTACTGCTTGTAGTCGGTGTATTTGACGATGTTGCGCATGTGGACGTCCTGCGAGAGGGCGCCCTCCTGGGCGACGAAGTGGAGGTTGCCTTCGGCCTTGGTGTAGGTGGGGAACCAGTACTTGCCGTCGATCTGCTCGTAGTAGGTGGTGAAGGGCGGGGAGAGATCTTCGTGGCCCTTGCGCTTGTCCTGGGGGACGGTGATGCCGTTGACGAGGACGATCTGGAAGTCCTGCTGGTCGACCCAGACCTTGCCCTGGAAGTAGCGCTTGCCTTTTTCGAAGGTCTTGGGGGCGGCGGAGAAGACGTAGGTGTCGAGCTCGTCGATGTGTTGGCGGCCGAGGTAGGTGATGTCGTACTTGGGCAGGTCTTCGGTGGTGAGGATGAAGGGGAGACGGTGCTCGATCTCGTCGAAGTCGGCGGGGGTCATCTGGACGCGGTCGAGGGTGTTCTGGGGGGCGAAGACGACGTGCTCGGCGCGCTTGCCGTCCTTGTCGAAGGTGATGTCGGTGACCTGCTGGTACTCGCCGTCGACGCGGTTGGTGTCTTCGGCGAGGGTGTCGACGCGGACGGTCTGGCGGAAGGTGTAGTTCTGGCGGGCGAGGCTGAAGAGGGTCTCGCGGGCGGCGAACTTGTCGATGATCTGCTGGGGCGTCATGTTGGCGGGGGGCGCGGGGTTGAGGGGGCCGAAGCCTGCGGCGTCCTGGGGTGGGGCCGACACGGGGGCGGCTCCGTCTGGATTTGCGACAGCGGCGATGGCCACGGTGGGCGGGGCCGATAGCAGGAGGGATAAGACGCTTGCAGAAACAAGACGGAGGGTCGCGGAGGCAGAAACGCGGCTGGGCTTCATTGGGAGAACTCCATGGGCGGGGCGGTCTCTGTGTGTTGCCCTGCACGCTACTAAGAATAGACGCGATTTGGGGAGGTTTGGTGATGTGGCCTGGAGCAAGGGAGATGGGCGGGTTGATTGTGCTGCGCTGGGTGGAGCTTTCGCTAGCGGGCGGGGGCTTGTGGGCGCTGTGGTGCCGGATGCAGGTTGGGGTGGCGGAGGGCAGGCGGGAGCGGCGGGAGCAGGAGGAGCTGCGCGCCTATGCGGGGCTGGATGTTCGGCTGGGGGCGGATGCGGAGCTGCCTGAGCTGGCGGTGCGGGTGAGCCGGTTGATGGCGGAGAAGAGCGTCTTTCGCAGAACGGCGGTGCTGGTTCGGGATGCGGGGAGAGTGCTTTCGGTTGCGGCGAGCGCGGGGATGGAGGAGACGACGGTGGAGTCGTTGAATGCCTGGGCGGAGGGTGTTGTGGAGGCGGAGCGCAGGGGTGGAATCGGCACGCGACGGGGGGAGGGTGGCCTGGGCAGACGGGTGAAGAACAATGCGTTTGCGGTGGTTTTTGGGATGGGGCTGGGAAGTGGAATGGGAGCGGGAAGCGGGACGGGAAGAGGACAGAATACTCGGTTTGGGGAGGAGGCGCGCGGGGCGATCGTGATTCCGCTGTGGACTACCAGCGGGAGGATGATGGGGGCGCTGGCGGTAGGGGCGGACGGGTTGCTGAGCGTGCGGCAGAGGGAGTTGGAAGAGGCGCTGTGGCCGCTCGAGGCGCTCGGGGTGAAGGTGGCTCGGGCGATGGAGAACGCTGTGCTGGCAGAGAAGCTGATGCGGGCGGAGAGGCTTGCGGGGCTGGGAATGCTGGCCGGGGGGATGGCGCATGCGCTGAGTAATCCGCTGACGGCTGTGCTGGGGTTTGCGGAGCTGATTGCGGGGTCGACCGGCGAGGCGCGGGTGAAGACGGATGCGGAGATCATCGTGCGGGAGGCGCTGAGGATGCGGCAGACGGTGGAGACGCTGCTGGAGTTCTGGAAGCCGGTGGGGCAGGGCGATGAGCTGGTCGATCTGACGGAGCTGGTGCGTGAGTTGGCGGCGGCGTGTGGAGAGAAGCTTGAGGGCAGGGGGATTCGGCTGGTGGTGCAGGCCGATGGCGAGATGCCCGAGGTGCGGGGGAACCGGCACAGGCTGCGGCAGTTGCTGGAGCACCTGCTGAATAATGCGGCGCAGGCGCTGGCTGGGGTGCGGGGGGTGAAGACTAGTGAAGAGATGGTGATCCGGATGTCTTTGAGTTGTTCGGGGAGTTATTCGGGGAGTTATTCGGGGAATACTGCGGGAGATGATTCGGGCGATGCGTCAGAGGGTCTGGATGGGCGGAGGGTGCATTTGATTGTGAGCGATACGGGGCCGGGTTTTCGTGAGCCGGGGAGGATCTTCGATCCGATTTACACGATGCAGGAGGCGGGCGATGGTGCGGGGATGGGGCTGAGTCTCTGTTACTCGATTGTGCAGGAGCATGGCGGGGAGATCAGCGCGTTCAACATGCATCCGCATGGGGCGGCGGTGGCGGTGGAGATGCCGGTGAGGATGGCGGCGGAAAAAAAATCTGTGGTGGCGGAGGAGGGTGTTCGTCGCGCCGCTGTTGGGGGATAGACCGTTTTGCCGGTGGTTTTTTGTGGTGCAGAACATGGTGGGATGCGTGGTGGACGTGGTGGCGGTGTGGTGTTTTGCGTGGTGAATTTTGTGGTCGAAAAAAGTGCCACGTCTTCTGGATTTATTTTTTGGCGGAGTGCGAGAATTTTGGTGGGGATTTTCTTCCGTGGTTCCCCTTTCGGTTAGATCTTTGAGTTGCCGCGTTAGACTGGCGCGATGAAGAAGCGCGCGATTCGGGCGGGTGTTCTGGCATTGTCGGTGGTTGGGATTTGGGGCTGGGCCGGTGGCAGGATGTTGGCGCAGGGGTTTGGTCCTGACTCCGATTCTCTGTTGGGTGGTGCGGCGGGAAGACGACCTATGACGTTTGCGGATCTGCAGCGGATTAAGCGGGTGAGCGATCCGCAGGTTTCTCCGTCGGGCAGGTGGGTGATGTTTTCGGCGACCGATGTTGATCTGGAGAAGAACACGAAGGTGAATCATCTCTGGGTGGTGCCGATGGCGGCTCCCGTTGGGGACGGCGCAGGAAAGGCAGATTCCTCCCCCAATTCGACTACGCTCAGGGTGCAGAATGACAAACAAAAAAGCGGGGCCGATGGGAAGTTGAAGGACGGGGCCGATGGGCCGGTAAAAGGTGGGCGCGAGCGGCAGGTGACTTTCTGGAAGGACGGCGAGTCGGGGGGACGGTTCTCGCCGGATGGGAGGCAGGTTGCGTTTGTGGCGACCGACAGCGCGACGGGGTTGTCGCAGATCTTTCTGGCGACGTGGGATGATGCTGCGGGGACGCTGGGGACGCCGAAGCGGCTGACGAATGTGAGCACGGAGGCGGATGGGGTGGTGTGGTCGCCCAACTCGCAGAGGATCTTGTTTGCGTCGCGGGTGTATCCGGAGTGCAGTGACGAGGCGGCGTGGCTGGATGAAGATCGCTGCAATAAGAGGAGGGAGGATGCGGCGGCGGCGAACCCGGTGAAGGCGCAGGTGTTTGAACATCTGCTGTATCGGCACTGGAATAGTTACCTTGGGCCGAAGCGGAGCCATGTGCTGGTGGTGTCGGCGGCGGATGGAAACGCTGTTCGTGACCTGACTCCGCGGCGGGATATTGGAGATGCGGAATCGCCGACGTTTACGCTGGGCGGCCCGGTGGGGTATGCGTGGGCTCCGGGCTCGGAGGAGATCGCATATGTAACCAATGTTGATCTTGTTCCAGCGGCGAGCACGAATAACGATGTGTTTACGCTGCTGCTGGATGATGCGGGTGCGCGGCCGCGCAAGGTTTCGACTTCGATGGGAAGCGATGATGCGCCGGCTTACTCGCCCGATGGGAAGTACCTTGCGTTTCGTTCGCAGGCGCGGGCGACGTATGAGAGCGACCGGTTTCGGCTGATGCTGTTCGATCGGCTGGCCGGAACGACGAAGGAGCTGTTGCCGAAGCTGGACCGTTGGGTGGATGAGTTTGTGTGGAACCCGGTGAATCCGGAGATCTGTTTTACGACGGCGGATCATGGGGGAGAGCGCATCTTCTGCACTTATCCGAATGTGGGTGATTCCCTTTTTGCGCTGCCGGGAAAGGGCGAGTACGGAGAGCTGCAGTTTGCGGCTCTGAAGGACGTTGGCTATGAGCTGGTGGCGACGAAGATGACGGTGGAGTCTCCGTCTGCGGTGGTGGCGCTGATTCGTGGGGATGTGAAGGAGTTTGCGGATAGGGAGATTGCAAGTGTCTCAAGCCAGATTACGACTACGGAGGTTCGGCTGACGCATTTGAACGATGATCTGGAGCAGCATCTGGATCTGCCGAAGATGACGAGCTTTACGTTCAGCGGTGCGGAGGGTGCGCCGGTGCAGGGTTTTATGATTCCGCCGCCGAAGTTCGATGTTGCGAAGAAGTATCCTTTGAAGTTTTTGATTCATGGCGGGCCGCAGGGGGCGTGGGGCGATGCGTGGAGTTATCGGTGGAACGCGGAGCTGATGGCGGCGAGCGGATACGTGGTGGTGATGGTGAATCCGCGCGGGTCGACGGGGTATGGGCAGGCGTTTATCGATGGCGTGAATGGGGACTGGGGCGGGAAGGCTTACGTCGATCTGATGAAGGGTCTGGACTATGCAGAGTCGAAGTTTTCGTTTATCGATAAGACGCGGGAGTGTGCGCTGGGTGCGAGCTACGGCGGGTTTATGGCGAATTGGATTCTGACGCATACGGATCGTTTTGCGTGCATCGTGACGCATGATGGGATGTTCAATCCGGCGAGTGCGTACGGGACGACGGAGGAGCTTTGGTTTAATGAGTGGGAGTTTCGGCGGATTGGTGAGGTGGCTCCGGGACAGCCGTGGAGGTATGCGGCGGGGCCGATTGCGAATGACCCTTTCAGAAAGTGGTCGCCGATGCTTTCGATTCAAAATGCGAAGACGCCTACGCTGGTGGTTCATTCGCAGAGGGACTATCGGCTGGATGTGTCGGAGGGATTTCAGTTATTTACTGCGCTCGAGCGGCTGAATGTGCCGAGCAAGATGCTTTATTTTCCGGATGAGGGGCACTGGGTGTTGAAGCCGCAGAACTCGAAGCTGTGGTATGAGACGGTGGGGGATTGGTGCGACAAGTGGACGAAGACGAATCTGTATGCGCCTGTTGCTGCTCCTGCTAAGGGAGGGGCGAAGGGGAAGGTGGCGGCTCGTGTGGCTGCTCCGGTGGTCTTGGCTACGCCTCCCGTGGCTACGATTGCTGCGCCTGCGGATGCGGATGCTGCGTCTGATGCGGATCTACCGCAGCGAGCTGTGGGCGCGGAGGACTTTACGGTTGCGATCGGCGCTCCGCAGGATGAGGTGAAGTTGGGGTCGGATGCGAAGGTGACGATTGCGCTGAGGAATGTTTCAGACCACCAGGTTGCGTTTGCGCATCGGCCGGGGGCGAACAATCCGGAGTTTTCATACCGGATCGAGGTGAAGGATGCGAAGGGGCATGCGGTGGCGTTGACTGCGTATGGGCGGGAGGCGTTGCAGCATCAGCAGGAGGAGACGCGCATGGTGGAGTATGTGCAGCCGGGGAAGGCGGCGGTGCAGACGGCGCATCTGGAGAAGCTGGTGAATATGAATCGGCCGGG
The DNA here is from genome assembly GCF_014201315.1 of Edaphobacter lichenicola. Classification (NCBI taxonomy): domain Bacteria; kingdom Pseudomonadati; phylum Acidobacteriota; class Terriglobia; order Terriglobales; family Acidobacteriaceae; genus Tunturiibacter; species Tunturiibacter empetritectus. Next base: position 654,513 of record NZ_JACHDY010000002.1, on the reverse strand, counting down.
GCGGTATACGGTGCAGGTGTTTCGCAAGGATGCGAAGAGTGGGACGGTGGTGCGGTCGAATGAGCTGACGATGAATATTGTGCCTTGATGCTTGGATTGTGAACTGCAACAACTGTCCTGCCGGACTAGCGCCCTGCGCGGGCGGCGGTCACTTCGTGACTTGTATACCGGTCAGGGCGGGTCGTCCGTGTGTGGCCTCCCGTTGGTCGGCGTGGGATCTGCTCTCTAATTATTTGGGTGAGAATGGGTTTGAGGGGATTCGCGATGGCGTTTGTGCGACCGAAGAAGCGGGAGCCGGTGGGTGAGGCGGGGTTGTTCGAGTATGCGGTGGGGGCGCTGGCGCGACGGATGCGGACGGTGCGGGATCTGCGACGGTTGATGAAGGCTCGCGCGGAGGAGGGGGAGGCTGGGGAGCGGGCGATGGATGCGGTGATCGTGCGGCTGAAGGAGCTGAACTACCTGAGCGATACGCGGTTTGCCGAGGACTATACGCGGGTGCGGAAGGAGAATGAGAAGTTCGGGAAGAGGCGCGTGCAGCAGGATTTGATGATGAAGGGGGTGGAGAAGGAGCTGGTGGCTTCGACGCTGGAGTCGGCGTATGAGGATGTGGATGAGGTGGCGCTGGCGCGGCAGTATATTGCGCGGAAGCGGATGAAGAAGCCTGGTGGGGAGAGTGTGCAGAAGGAGGCGGTTCGGACGATGAATCGGCTGATGCGGGCTGGGTTTTCTTCGAATGCGATCTTTAAGGTGCTGCGGGCTTGGGATCTGCCGGAGGAGGCGCTGGCTGGGGTGGAGGAGGAGATGGATTGAAAAGCTGTGTCCTGCCGGACGGGCCCACTGCGCGTGGGGCGGTCACTTCGTGACGCGTATACCGCTTCGCTTGGCGCTCCCGTTGGTCGCGAACGAAGATGATTCCGAACAACGGGAGGACCACGCGAAGCTCTAAAAAGGCGTGCAAACGCCCGCGTTCCGCGTAGGAGCGCCCGTCCGGCAGGATCTATCTTTCCGGAATCAGTAGTCGCCGCGGAAGCTGTGGATGAGGCGGCGGTCGCGCTTGCTGGGGCGCTTGGACGGGGCGGCGGCGTAGGCGATGGGGCCGAGGAGCTTGCGCTCTTCGGCGGCTTTGCGGCGAGCCTCTTTGCTGGATTCGGTCTCGCGGTAGAGGGTTTGGGCTACGGCTGCGGAGCCGCGCTGCTGGCTTAGGGCGAGGACTTCGACTTCGAACTCGCCTGCTTCGTTTTTGATGCGGAGCATGTCGCCGAGGCGGACCTCGCGGGAGGGCTTGGCGGAGAGGTTGTTCGAGGTGATGCGGTTCATGTCGCAGGCTTTGGAGGCTTGCTCGCGGGTCTTGAAGAAGCGGGCGGCCCAGAGCCACTTGTCGATGCGGGTGCCGGTCATGGATCTATTTTCTTCTACTTCTGCAGGCAGGTGTTAGATGGCGCGGAGCATGCGCACGGGGAGATAGAAGAGGGCGGCGATGAGCTCGAAGGTGCCGCCGACCACGATGCCGACTAGGCGGAAGGGCAGGAGGATCAGCCAGATCAGCGGGTAGAGCAGGATGGCTGCGAGGGCAAGCGGCCAGCAGACGATCATGAGGATCAAAAAGAGTAGAAGGTTGAGCATGGGTGTTTCTCTCCTGAGGAAGGAACGCAGGTTGGGCGGGAAAAGTTCCGTTGGGTGGATGATAGGAGGATGGCGGAGAGCGGGCTCGAGCGGGTGGTGGGGGTGGACTGGTCGGGCGATAAGGGGCCGGGGCAGCGGAGGAAGATTTGGGCGGGGGTTTGGACGGCTTCCTCTACGGGCGGCAAGGTGACGCTGGAGTGTGGGCGGACGAGGGAGGAGTTGGTGGCGTGGCTGGTGGAGATGAGCCGCGAGACGCCGCGGATGGTGGTGGGGTTTGATTTTTCGTTTAGCTATCCGGCGTGGTTTTTGCGGGAGCTGGGGATTGGGTCGGCGCCGGAGTTCTGGGAGCTGGTGGCGGGCGGGCGCGGGGAGGAGTGGCTGCATCGGGATTGTGAGGATGGGCGGTTCTGGGGGCGGGTGGGGCCGATGCGGCATGGGAAGAAGCCGGCGGAGTTTTGCGGGGAGCATGCGCACAGGATGTTGCGGAGGGCGGAGACGGTGTTGAAGGTGAGGGCGGAGATGACGGACCCGCTGCAGGTGGCGAAGATTGCGGGGATCGCGCCGAAGTCGGTGTTTCAGATTGGCGGGGCGGGGGCGGTGGGGACGGCTTCGCTGCGGGGGATGCCTGGGTTGATGGTGTTGCGGGCGGCAGGGTTTCGGATTTGGCCGTATGACGAGCCGGATGTGAAGCGGGCGCCGCTGGTGGTGGAGATCTATACGCGGCTTATGACGGGGGCGGTGACGAAGAGTTCGGAGGTGGCGCGGACGGCTTATCTTGCGAAGAAGCGGCGGGAGAGTGCACTGTATGCGGGGTTGTCGCGGGGGGTGGTGGCGAAGGCGCGGGCTTCGGAGGATGCGTTCGATGCGCTGGTGAGTGCGATGGTGATGGTGGAGCATCGCGGGGAGTTTGCGGGGTTGAGGAAGACGGAGGATGAGGTTTTTCGGATGGAGGGGCAGACCTGGGTGCCGGGGTTGGTGGGTTCGCGTTAGGGCTTGTGGGGGAGAGCGGTTCGCGCGTGGCGCGAATGCCCACATCTCAGAGTCGAGATATGGGTCACCCGGCCGGGGTTGGTGATCGTACACTGAAAGCCCGGGACTAAAAGGGTGGACTCATGAGAGCAAATCTGCTGACGCTTGCTGTCGTTATCTTTACGCTTGGTCTGCTTTTGACCCATGCGCAGGAGGTGGTTTGGAGCACGGCGAAGGTGATTGGAGCGGTGATCGCTGGGGTATCGTTTCCGTTGTTCGTGCTGGCTCGGTGGCAGCTGGGTAGTTCGTTTTCGGTGAAGGCGAAGGCTGGCCGACTGGTAACGACGGGGCTGTATTCGCGGATTCGCAATCCGATTTATCTGTTTGGGGGATTGTTCACGGTGGGGCTGTCGCTCTTCTTTTCGGTGTGGGGACCGCTGGTGGTGGCTTTGGTGATTGTGCCGGTGCAGGTCGTCAGGGTTCGCAGGGAAGAACGGGTTTTGGCTGGGGCGTTTGGGGAGGAGTACGCGCGTTACAAGAGCAGGACGTGGTTTTGAGCCGCTTCGCTCGCTGGTAGACTTTAAGGTCTATGGACAGTCGTTCGGGAAATCAGATTCGGGAAGATTTTTTGCGGTTTTTTGAGGGCAAGGGGCATCGGCGGGTGCACTCTTCTTCGCTGGTGCCGGTGAACGATCCTACGCTGCTGTTTACCAACGCGGGGATGAATCAGTTTAAGGATGTTTTTCTTGGGAACGAGAGGCGGGACTATACGCGGGCGGTGAGTTCGCAGAAGTGTGTGCGGGCGGGGGGGAAGCATAACGATCTCGAGAACGTTGGGTTTACGCGGCGGCACCATACTTTTTTTGAGATGCTGGGGAATTTTTCCTTTGGGGACTACTTCAAGAAGGATGCGATTGCTTATGCGTGGGAGCTGCTGACTTCGAATCACGATCATTGCTTTGGGATCGATCCTTCGCGGCTTTACGTGACGATCTTTGAGGGGGATGCGAAGGTTCCGCGGGATGATGAGGCGGAGAAGTTCTGGATTGAGATTGGGGTGCCGAAGGAGAGGATCTTTGGGATGGGGGCCAAGGATAACTTCTGGCAGATGGGCGATACGGGGCCTTGTGGGCCTTGTAGCGAGATCTTTTACGACATGGGAGTTGAGGCTGCGGAGGAGGCGGGAGTTGATAAGCCGTTTCCGTTGGATGATCAGCGGTATGTCGAAGTGTGGAATCTGGTGTTCATGCAGTTTGATCGGTCGAGCGATGGGACGCTGACTCCCCTGCCTAAGCCTTCGATTGATACGGGGATGGGGTTGGAGCGGATTGCGGCGGTGCTTCAGGGAGTGCTGTCGAACTTTGAGACGGATCTGTTTACTCCTCTGATAAGCCGGGCGGAGAAGCTTGTCGAGTATGACGATAGGAGCATCGGTTCAATAAACGCCTTCATGAATGTTCAAGAGGTTGAAGCCTATCAGAGACGCTCCGAGGCTTCGTTGCGGATCATCGCTGATCATGCGCGGGCGGCTACGTTTTTGATCTCGGATGGCGTGAATCCTGCGAATGAGGGACGCGGATATGTGCTGCGGAAGATTCTGCGGCGTGGGATTCGGCACGGACGGCTGCTGGGGCAGGAGAAGCCGTTTATGCATGAGATGGTGTTTGCGGTTCGGGATGAGATGCAGGTGGCCTATCCGGAGTTGAAGGAGACAGCGGAGCGGGTTGCGAAGGTGGTGTTGGCGGAGGAGCAGCAGTTTGCTCGTGTGATGGAGACAGGTTCAAAAAAATGGGATGCTCTCATTGACGAGCATCGAGAGGCGCAACGAGTTCGGTTTATCCAATTTGTTCAAAGTCTCGAACTTAAGCATCATCGTCCTCTCCTAACTTTTGCCAAAGAACCGGCAGCCAATAGGACGGGATCGCAGGGTCCATTCATCGATCAGTATCTCGAAGGAATAACAATTGCGAATATTGGAAGGGAGCTTCCCCAAGAGGATGCGAAACAGGCGATAGGTTTTCTTCACGTCATAAAAGGAGAGCCTATTAGTGGTTTGAAAGCATTTCATATTTTCGAAACTTTCGGAATGCCGCTGGATTTCATGGTCGATGCAGCGCGGGATGCTGGCATCGCCTTCGACATGGAAGGTTTTGAGCGCGCGAAAGCAGAGGAGCAGCAGCGGGCCCGGGCTTCTTGGAAGGGTGGGTCGCAGAAGTCGGCGGCGCCGGTTTATCGGGAGTTGGCGAAGACGGAGTTTGAAGGGTACTCGACGCTGCGGGTGGATGGGGCGAAGGTGTTGGCGCTGGTCGCCAGTGGCATTGGCGTTCCGGAGCTGAAGGCCGGGGAGCTGGGTGAGGTGGTGCTGGATGCTACGAGTTTCTATGCGGACTCGGGTGGGCAGGTTGGGGATGTGGGGTGGTTGTATTCGGGGGATCACAACCTGGTGGTGGCTGAGGTGAGTGGCGCGACCAAGCCGGTGCAGGGAGTGTTTGCGCATAAGGTGAGGGCGAATCAGACGATTGCGGTGGGCGATAGGGTGGACACGGTTGTCGATGCGGCGACGCGGGTGGCTACGACGCGGAATCATACGGGGACGCATCTGCTGCATGCGGCGCTGCGGGAGGTGCTGGGCAAGCATGTGAAGCAGGCGGGGTCGCTGAACGATGCGACGCGGCTGCGGTTTGATTTTTCGCACTTCGCGGGGGTGGCTGAGGAGGAGTTGCGCGAGGTTGAGGAGATTGTGAACCGGCAGGTGATGGCGAACTCGAAGGTGGAGACGCTGGTGGATGTGCCGATTGATGTGGCGGTGAATGAGCTGGGGGCGATGGCGCTGTTTGGCGAGAAGTATGGCGAGAAGGTGCGGGTGGTGACGATCGGTGGACCCGGTGGCTTTTCGACGGAGCTTTGTGGGGGGATTCATACCGGGGCTACGGGGGAGATTGGGTTGGTCAAGATTGTGGGCGAGGGGTCGGTGTCTTCGGGGGTGAGGCGCGTGGAGGCGGTGAGTGGGACGGGTGCGCTCGATGAGTTCAGGCGCGATTTTGATGTGGCTCGCGTGGTGGGGGCTTTTGTGGGTTCGGGGTCGGGTTCTTCTGTTGAGAGCTTGACGCCGGCGGAGGCGCTGCGGGCGCGGATTACGGCTCAGGAAGAGGAGATGAAGAAGCTAAGGCGGGAGCTGGATGCGGTGCGGATGAAGTCGGCCTCGGCTTCTCTCTCCGACGCTGGCGCGTCTGCTGTGGAGGTGAAGGGTGTGAAGGTGCTGGCGCAGAGGGTGGATGGCGTGGAGAAGGCTCAGATGCGGGAGCTGGTGGATTCGCTGCGTATCAAGTTGGGGAGTGGCGTGGTGGTGTTGGGCGCTGCTGTGGATGGGAAGGTTTCTTTGATTGTGGGGGTGACGAAGGATCTTACGGCGCGGGTGCAGGCGGGGAAGATTGTTGGGCAGCTTGCGGCTCAGGTTGGAGGTAAGGGTGGGGGGCGGCCTGATCTGGCGGAGGCTGGTGGGAGTGATGTCGGTTCGCTCGATTCTGCGTTGCAGGGGGCGGCGGAGGTTGTGGGCGGGTTGCTTGGTTAGGTGCTAGGTGTCCTGCCGGACGGGCCTCCTGCGCGGAGGGCGATCACTTCGTGATGGGTATACCCCTTCGGTTGGCGCTCCCGTTGGTCGCGAGGGAAGATGATTCCGACCAACGGGAGGACCACGCGAAGCTTTAAAAAGGCGTGTGAACGCCCTAGTGGCCGCGGAAGATTTGTATCAGGAGCCAGAGGTTTAGTCCGGCTATCAGGAATGCTACGGCGTAGCTCAGGAGCCTGGTTCGCGAGTGATTGACAAAGGGTCCCATCTTCGCTGGGTTGCTGGTGAAGGCTACCAGGGGGAAGACGGCGAAGCTCAACTGCATGCTTAGGATGACCTGGCTGAGGACCAGCAGGTTCGCGGTGCCGCGTTCGCCGTAGAAGTAGGTGACGACGATGGTGGGGATGATCGCGAGAGAGCGGGTGATGAGCCGGCGGAGCCAGGGAGCGAGGCGAATGTGGAGGAAGCCCTCCATGACGATCTGGCCGGCGAGGGTTCCGGTGATGGTGGAGTTTTGACCGGAGGCGAGCAGGGCGAGGGCGAACATGGTGCTGGCTCCGGCGAAGCCCAGCATTGGGGTGAGGAGCTTGTAGGCGTCGCCTATCTCGGCGACCTCGTAGTGGCCTGCGCGATGGAAGACGGCGGCGGCGAGGATGAGGATTGCGGCGTTGACGAAGAGGGCGAGCATGAGGGCGGTGGCGGAGTCGATGTTGGCGAAGCGGATGGCTTCACGTTTGCCCTGCTCGGTGCGCGGGTAGTTTCGCGTCTGGACGATGGAGGAGTGGAGATAAAGGTTGTGCGGCATGACGGTGGCGCCGAGGATTCCGATGGCGATGTAGAGCATATCGGGGTTGGTGATGATGCTCTTAGAGGGGATGACGAGGTTGCGGGCGATGGGGAGCCACTCGGGATGGGAGAGCAGGACTTCGACGCCGAAGAGAGCGGCGATGGTGCCGATGAGGGTGATGACGAGTGCTTCGAGATAGCGGAAGCCGCGGTTTTGAAGGAGCAGGATGAGCAGGACGTCGGTGCCGGTGATGAGGACGCCGAGCATAAGGGGAATGTGGAAGAGGAGTTGGAGGGCGATGGCGGAGCCGATGACTTCGGCGAGGTCGCAGGCGCCGATGGCGATCTCGGCGAAGAGCCAGAGAAGGATGTTGGTGGGGCGGCTGTAGGTCTCGCGGCAGGACTGGGCTAGGTCGCGTTCGGTGGCGATGCCCAGCTTGAGAGCGAGGCTTTGGAGGAGGATCGCCATCAGGTTGGAGAGCATGATGACGAAGAGGAGGGTGTATCCGTATTTGGAGCCGCCGGCGAGGTCGGTTGCCCAGTTGCCGGGGTCCATGTAGCCGACCGAGATCAGGAAGCCGGGGCCGAGAAAGCCGAAGAGGCGCCGCCAGAAGCCGGGCGACTGCGTGAGGCGCACCGAGGAGAATGCCTCCGGCAGGGACGGACGCAGTTCGCGATTGATTTCCTGGAGGGTCGGCATAGGCGGCATGGGTACGTGCAGTCTTATATGCAGTATGCCACATTTAGTTAACCGAGGTTATGTTTTTTTACGTCGCCTTGGTTCATCTGCCGCGCCTGATCCTGCGCTGGGACGTACCCAGACCCTGATGGCGGCGGATTGGCCGAGGGTCACGGAGCCGTTGGGGGTCTTGATCTGCATGGTGTTGTCGTAGTTGCGTCTCTGGACGCGGACGGCGACCTTGGGTCCTATTCCGAGCTCGTGAAGAAACTCGAGCAGGCCGGAGTCTCGTTCGTAGAGACTTGCGACGACGTAGTCAGTGTTCTCGGTGGCTTCGGAGAGTGCGACGAGGCCTCGGCGCTTGATCTGCGCGGGGGTCTCGGGGAGGACCTTGTTGCCGTGGGGGCAGTCGCCGGCTTCGCCGAGTTTTTCGATGAGTTTGGCTTCGAATGCGGGGGAGATGGCGTGTTCGAGGCGTTCGGCCTCGGTGTGGATCTGATGCCACTCCATGCCGAACATCTCGGAGAGCATGCGTTCGACGAGATGATGACGGAGGGCGGTGCGGTGGGCGGCCTCTCGTCCTTTCGTGGTGAGTTTGAGGGCCCCTTCGCGGCCAGCCTCGATGTAGCCGTCTTCGCGGAGGCGTTTTACGGCTTTGGTGACGGCGGGTGCGGAGACCTCCAGCCACTGGGCGAGCAGGGCGGCGATGACGGTGTGGCCTTCGCTCTCGGCTTCAATAATTGCCTTGAGGTAGTCTTCTTTCGAGACTGTGATTTCCTGCGACATGATTGCAAGTTAACCATGGTAAAGCGGATTTGTCATCGGGCGAGATGATTTTGGGATGGGGAAGAGCGGCAACGGCTGGTGCTTGGGTTGGAAGGTTCGAACCGTATGGGTAGGTTGAAGGTGTCGGGATCCTTCACTCCGTTCAGGATGACGACAACTGCAAAGGCAAAGGCAAATACGGGGGTCTTGACGGATACCGCAGCATGAATCGGTTCGCTGCAACTGAGAGCTGTGGCCGCAATCCCTGCGCTGTTCACGGTGAGGCTGCGAACAGCTTCGGTCGAGATGACGATTCTTGTGGCGGGAAGAGCGGCAACGGTTGGAGCGTTTGTGTTGGAAGGTGGTTATTTCGATGCTTCCTCGTCTTCGAGAAGCTGTCTTGCTTCTTCGAGGTTGAGGAGGTTGCCGTCTATGACGATTTCGTAGACGCCTGCGTTATCCGGTACCGAGAAGACGCTCTGGACGGTGTGGCCGCGTTTGCGAATCGCTTCGACAAGAAGATCGATGTCTACCATGGGAGTGAGTTTACCGCAGGATGGCTTGCTGTGATCAGGCTGGAATAGTGACTTGATGCGGGTTAGGCGCAATGGGTTGGGGTGGCTTGGGGGGTGGCTGGGGGGGAGTACCGGGGGGAGTACCGGGCTTCTTTTCACATGCGTTGCGGGGTGGGGTCTCTTAAACTTAGGCAGTCTGTCGGTTTTTGAAAAAGACTATGGGACTGGGGAAGACAATTTTCAGTTCGAGGTGGGTCGCGGGTTGGGCGGTGGTGTTGAGCTGCGCGATGGTGCAGGTTCTGCCTGCGTGGGCGGCGCGGCAGCGGCACGTGGAGTTGAGTCTTTGGGAGCAGGCGGAGCGGGGGCGGCAGACGCTGGAGGCGATGCCGGCGGGGACGCGGACCAGGGCAGATTATGCGCGGGCGATGGATGGTTTTCGTGCGGTGTACCACGAGGCGCCGGGCGATAGGCGCGCTCCTGACAGCGTGAACGCGGTGGCGGAGCTGCTGGCTGAGCAGGGGCGCGGGCTGCATGATGCGAAGAGTCTGAAGGCGGCGGTGGGGCAGTATGAGTTTTTGCGGACGCAGTATCCGGGCAGTTCGTTGAGGGTTGGGGCGCTGCTGGCGGAGGGGCAGATCTATGAGAACGATCTGCAGGATGCGGCGGCGGCGCGGGAGAGATATGCGCTGCTGGTGAAGCAGTATCCGCGGAGTGAGCTGGCGGAGGAGGCTCGGGCTGGGCTGGCTTCGCTGGATCAGGGGGTAGGGCGTAGGGATCAGGGTGTAGCGTCGGCTGGGGCTCCGGGCTCTTCTGGGTCTTCGATTGCTCCGGTTGCGGCTCCGGTTACGCGGGAGGGTGGAGCTGGCGGGATGCTGGCGACGGCGGGTGCGTCTGATGGGCGCGATGCTAAGGTCTCGGGCGTTGGTTCTGGTGCAGGTCCTGGTGTTGGTTCTGGGGGACAGGGGGTAGTTGGGGAGAGGCAGGGGGTTGCGACGCCGGGGGATGAGGCGATTGATGCTGCTTCGGGTTTGGCTTTGGGCTCGACTTCGGGATCCGACGCGGGAGGGCAGAGTGGCGCGCCAATGCATGTGGCGAAAGCGGGGCGGCGGGGGCACATGGCGCAGGTGACGGGGATTCGTCACTGGTCGACGCCGAACTATACGCGGGTGGCGATCGACCTGGGCGACGATGTGACGTATGAGGCGGCGCGGGTGCCGAATCCGGATCGCATCTACTTTGATCTGCATGGAACGCGGCTGGCGCAGGAGCTGGTGGGCAAGAGCTTCGCTGTGACCGACGATGGTTTTCTGAAGAGGATTCGGGTGGCACAGTTTTCAAACGACATGACGCGCGTGGTGCTGGATGTGAATGATGTGACGGAGTACTCGGCGTTTCTGCTGCCGAATCCTTATCGTTTAATTATTGATATCCATGGTGGGAGTAAGGCGGAGTCGGGTGCGCCGGCGGTGAGTGTGCCGATGCAGAGGCCGGCGGCTCCTGCGCCGTCGGTTCCGAATACGACGGCGGTGAAGTCGGGGAGTTCGTTTGATGTGGCGGCGGTGAGTGCGCAGCCGGGGAGGGTGGAGGCGACGACACAGCCTACGTCGCAGCCGATCTCGGCGGTGGTGTCGGACAGGGCTCAGCCGGACAGGACTCAGCCGGACAGGGCCCAGGGTTCAGGGCTTAGGTTTCAGGGGGGTGATGGTGCCTCGGCGGGTGCGGCAGCGGGAGTGGCGGCGAGCTCTGCTGAGGTGACGGTGCCTGTGCCGAGCACGAGGAAGCTGCGGCACGGCAAAGGTGCGAAGGATGCCGATGCGGTGCCGGCGCGGGCGGCGGTGCCTACGGCGGATGGCGAGACCTCGATGGTGCGGGCGCTGGGGTTGAAGGTTGGGCGGATCGTGATCGATGCCGGGCATGGGGGGCATGACTCGGGGACGCTGGGCGTGGATGGGATTGAAGAGAAGGACGTGGTGCTGGATGTGGCGCTGCGGCTGGGGAAGCTGCTGCATGAGCGGCTGGGATCGGAGATTATCTATACGCGGTCGGATGACACGTTTATTCCGCTCGAGACCAGGACGGCGATTGCGAATAAGGCGCAGGCGGATCTGTTTCTTTCGATCCATGCGAACTCGTCGGCGGATGCGAGTGCGCGTGGGGTGGAGACTTACTATTTGAACTTCACCTCGTCGCCGGATGCGCTGGAGACGGCGGCGCGTGAGAATGCGGTGTCGGATCAGTCGATCCATCAGCTGAGCGATCTGGTGAAGAAGATTGCGCTGAAGGACAAGATTGCGGAGTCGCGGGAGTTTGCGGGGGATGTGGAGCAGAGTCTGTATGGCGGGCTGCAGAAGGGCAATGCAGGGCTGAAGGATCGTGGGGTGAAGAAGGCTCCGTTTGTGGTGCTGATCGGGGCGAATATGCCTTCGATTCTGGCGGAGATCTCGTTTGTGACGAATGCGAAGGATTCGCGGCAGCTGCAGCAGCCGGAGTATCGGGAGCGGGTGGCGGAGAGTTTGTATAAAGGTGTCGCGCGGTATGCGGGTGGGTTGAGTGGGGCGAAGGCGCCGACGGAGCGGGCCAGCGGGAATTGATTTTTTGGGTGCGGTGGCGGTGAGGCAAGATCCTCCGCGGTGCTGCGGAGTGACCAATAAATTCGCTGCGTAAGGCGATCAAAAAACACGATGAGGCTGTGAACCGCTTGGTCGAGATGACGGTGTTTTCGTCGGGCAGGAGCGGCAACGGTTGGAGTGTTTGGGTTGGAAGGTTCGCGCGGTATGGGTGGGTGGAATGTGTCGGGATCCTTCACTTCGTTCAGGATGACGGCGAAGAGCAGACAACAGCAACAGCAAAGGCGAATACGGGGGTCTCTCCACTGCGTCGCGCGATGAAACTGCGCGACTCCGGTCGAGATGACGGTGTTTGTTGGGGCGAGCGAGAAGCGGATTCCTCCGCTGCGCTACGGAATGACAAACAAAAGACCACGGCTGTTAAGTAGCTAAAGGGCACACTCTTAAATAAGAGGAAGATCCTTCGTAATTAAAGAGAAAGATTCGCCAGCGCGGTGGGTGCGCGATTCTTAGATTCTTCCAATCTGGATGATCCGGGGATGGCAGCGCGTTTGCTTCTGGTTCGTCGCGGAGATTTTTCCGTTCGAAGATGCGCAGGTTGTCTCGTTGATTTCGATGCGGAGACTGCGCTCTTCCGTGAGGAGGTCCATGAGGCCTGAGACGCAGAAGATTCAACCGCAGTACGGGAGTGCCTTTCACTGTATCGGGACCGAGTGCGAGGACTCCTGTTGTCATGGCATGAGCGTTCTGGTGGACAGGAAGACTTATGAGGGATACCAGGCGTTTCCGGAGGAGACTCTGGGGGCGCTGGTGAAGCAGTATGTCTCGATTCTTCCGGTGGGCGCTACGGATGCTCTGTATGCGCGGATTACGCCGAACGCCTCGGGCCGGTGTCCTTTTCTTTCGGCGGAGCAGCTTTGTGGCGTGCAGAAGGAGTATGGTTCGGCGCTGTTGTCTGCTACTTGTTCGACGTATCCTCGCGCGTTGAACAGTGTGGAGAATGAGCTTGAGGTTTCGCTGTATCTCTCGTGCCCGCAGGCGGCTCGGCAGGTGCTGCTGGATGCGGACTCGACACGGGCAGTGGGGGAGGCTTCGTCGGATCGCTTTCGGACGGACCAGAGTTCGCGGCTGGCTACCGGGGCGGGCGCGATTCATAAGCCGATACGCTACTTCTGGGAGGTTCGGGATCTGGTGGTGGCGATGATTCATGATCGCCGACGCCCGATGTGGCAGCGGCTGTTTCTGCTTGGGATGCTTTCGAAACGGTTGAACGAAGTGACTACGGCGCGGGATGACGAGGCTGTGCCGGAGGTGCTGGCCAGCTATTGGGAGATCGTGGAGAATGGGGCGCTCTGCGACAAGCTGGAGATGGTGCCGGCGCAGCCCGCGGTGCAGCTGGATGTGGTGCTTCGGCTGATCGATCAGAGGATTCGTGCGGGGTCGTGCGGGCAGCGATTTCTGGAGTGCTTTGACGAGTTTCTGCAGGGTATTGGGTACTCCGCGGGATCGACTGCTGCGAGCGATGCGTTCAACTATGTGGAGGCTGAGTCGCGGTACTGTGCGCCGTTCTTTGCGGAGCATCCGCATATTCTGGAGAACTATCTTCTGAATTATGTTTACCGGACGCTGTTTCCATTTGGCCGGGAGGCGAGCGCGCATATTACTCCGCAGGGAATCTTCGGGGAGTTTCTGTTGATGGTGACGCAGTATGCGCTGGTGTACGGTCTGCTGGCTGGGATGGCGGGTCATGCGCGGGAGGCGTTTGGGGAAGAGCATGTCGTCAGGCTGGTGCAGTCTTTCTCGAGGACGGTGGAGCATAGTCCCAGATATTTAAAGGAGATTAATGCATTGATCGAGAGCAGAGGGTTGGGAGATCCGCAGGGGATTGCGACGCTGCTGAAGTTTTCCTAGGACGTTTTCTTAGGACGATGATGGGTTGATTGTCTTCGGGTTGCGGCGGTTAGCTCGGATTGTCGGCGGCCTGAGACGTGGGTGTGTAGCTCTAGGCTTACGTTCGCGCGCTGGTGTAGTCTGACCAACGTATGGGTTTTCTTTCTCGGATGCGGGTTATGTCGACGGCCGTGTTGGGGCTGGTGGTGATGGGTGCCTCTGTGATTTCGCTGGAGGGGCAGACGCCGAAGGTGATGTTGGCCGAGCCTCCGACGCCGCTGCTGCCGGAGTTGCTGCGGGGAGGGCCGGACCATGACGCGGGGATGGGTGCTCCTTCGTGGAGCGGAGCCGATGCGCCGGTGCTGGTGGAGGATGGGATTCGCCGGTATGAGCGGGGAGGGCCGCAGAGCCCGGTGGCCCACGGAACTGTGTCGGGTGGAACGGTGATTGTGTATCAGTTTGAGGATGCGACTGGTGCGGCAGCGGCGTACGACTATCTGCGGAAGAGCGGTTCTACCGTAGTGCGGAGTGGGGTCTCGGTGGTGGTGGCAAACTTGAAGCTCTATCCCGAGTCAGCTGAGGCGGTGCTGCGGACGGTGGAGGTGGGGCTGCCGAAGGTGGGAGGGCCGAAGGGGATGTCTCCGCTGCTGCCGACTTACTTGCCGGGGAAGGGTTTGGAGAAGGGCTCGGAGCGGTATGCTCTGGGGCCGGTGGGCTATCAGGCGACGGGCGGGGTGCTTCCGGCGGAGATGATTGGCTTCGATAAAGCAGCCGAGGTGGTGACGGCGAAGTATGAGGGAAAAGGTACGCTGACGATGCTGCTCTACCCGACGCCGCAGATCGCGGGCGACCACGGACGACAGATCGAGGCGGAGATGAACCGGGAAGGTTCCGGAGCCGGGACGGTGAAGCTGAGGCGTGAGGGGCCGCTGGTGCTGCTGACGACGGGGGCCTGGAGCGGGGCAGAGGCACAGAGGCTGGTGGAGGGGATCCATCTGCGGAGTGAGGTGACCTGGAACAGGGCGGTGCCGCCGGAGTTCCATGCGGAGATCAGGAAGACGGTGAGTCTGCTGACCAGCATCCTGGTGTTCTGCGGACTGGGGGCTCTGGCGGCTGTGATTCTGGCGCTGTTTCTGGGTGGCGGACGGGCGGCGATCAGGGTACTTCAGGGTAAGCCGGCGGCGACGGAGCCGGAGTTTCTTCGGATTGATTTGAGCGGAAGTGCGGCTCGGATTCATACGGAGGGGTCCGGGGTTGAGCACGGGGGATGATCGGAGGGCTCGCCGATCTGCACTGGGGATGGTGCAGGGGAGGAGCTAAGCGGCTGATAGGAATGCGGTTTAGATTTTGGTGAGGGCGGTAAAAGCGAAACTTAGGCGAATACGAGGGCCCCTGTTGGCAGGTTAGTAACCCCCGTAACCATTGAGGAATAAGGACTTACAGTAGTTGAGTTTTGGCCTTGACACGTCATATCGCCAAACTTAGTATTTCGCCAGAAAGTTCTGATGGCTTTGCCTCCGTTGGAACTATTCTCCCTAAAGAAGAGGCCACCTCGTTGCCGGGTGGCCTCTTCGCTTTTCCGGAGGGGATTTTCGTGGGTTCTCTTGCGAGAGAGTTGGTTACCAAAGTGGGATGCTGTGGTGAGGGAATCGGTTGTGGTGTCGGCGTTGTGTGACGGTCGAGAGTGTTGCTGCCGATGAAGATCTCAGGGAACGTAAGGCTCTTCGAAGGAAGAGGCGGTCTATGTCTGAGGGTCTACATCCGGTTCTTCAAGTAGCAATCGCTCTGGTGGCGCTCGCGATACTGGTGTGGCCGGCCGACATGGCGGACTCTGAAGGAGAAGACTTTGACGGTGTTGGTCGCCGTGACCTTTGAGCTTTGATCTGTGACGCGTGTTCCCTGGTCTTTGCTTAGGGAGTGGGGAACGATAGCTCCATCGAGACGTCTGCGCGGGCGTACGGAGACGGCACTACGCGGTCTGGTGGGAGCCGTTTGAAGCCGACGGCTTCGTAGAGGTGAATGGCTGGAGTTAGCTTGTGGTTGGTTTCGAGATAGAGCCGGGTTGCTCCTGAGGTCCTTGCTTCGTCGACGACGGCCTGGAGGAGTCGGCGTCCGATTCCGGTTCCCTGGCATGCTTGGGTTACGGCCATCTTGGCTACTTCGAACTCTCCGGGCTTCATCGCGACCAGAGCACAGCAGCCGACGGTCTCGCCGTTTTGAATGGCGAAGAAGATGCGGCCGCCGCGATCGAGGATGGTTGCCTGTGGGTCGGAGAGGGAGTACACGTCCTTGGGCTCGAGGACGAACTCGCGGGTGATCCACTCTTCGTTGAGGGTGCGAAAGGCGATCTCGTCTCCCGGTTCGAACTCTCGGATCTTGAACTCCAGGGCTGTCTGGTTCATGGGGCCTCCACTGAATTCTGCGATGCAGGTGGCGCTGCGACTTCGCCGTCTGGCGCGAAGGGCGCCTGCACTGACGACGCCTCCTGAATTCAACGCTACGAGGAGTCTTGCGGGATGTCCAATAGCTGAAAGGTCGCGATCTATATGATTGAGATATGAATGACCAGATTGAACTGCGGCATCTGCGCTACTTTTTGGCGGTCGCTGAGACGCTTCACTTCAGCAAGGCGGCGAGGCGTCTGGGGATGGCGCAGCCTCCGTTGAGCCAGCAGATCAAACGGTTGGAACAGATGCTTGGTCATGCTCTGTTTGAGCGGACGACACGTGGCGTGAAGCTGACGGCTGCTGGGCATCTGCTTGCGCGACGGGCGCGGAGCACGATGGAGAAGGTGGACGAGGACCTTGCCCAGGTTCGGCGGTTGGGGCGCGGCGAAGAGGGGACGCTGACGGTGGGTTTCAGCGGCTCGGTGATGTTTACGGAGCTGCCGGCGGCGATTCGGAGCTTTCGACGCCGTTATCCGAAGGTGGAGCTACGCCTGCGGGAGCTGGTGACGTCTGCGCAGATTGCCGCTCTGTTGAATGGGCAGATCGATCTTGCGTTTCTGCGGGATGGAGATCCGACGGAGGGGATTCGCATCACTACGTTGTTGAAAGAAAAGTACGTGGCTGTGTTGCCGGAGGCGCATCCGCTGGCTGGTCGAAAGACGCTCGGGGTGAAGGCGCTGGAGGGCGAACCATTCATTATGTTTGCGCGGCGTATGGGGCCGCTGGCCTATGACC
Organism: Edaphobacter lichenicola; assembly: GCF_014201315.1. NCBI lineage: Bacteria > Pseudomonadati > Acidobacteriota > Terriglobia > Terriglobales > Acidobacteriaceae > Tunturiibacter > Tunturiibacter empetritectus. The sequence goes on along the minus strand of NZ_JACHDY010000002.1, from coordinate 637,969 downwards.
GGACGATCGCATGTTGCGAACGGAGCGGGTTTCGTCCGAACATCGTTCAGGATGCGCCGCAGTGGCTGACGCTGGTGCGCCTTGTGGCAGCAGGGCTTGGGGTGACGCTGGCGCCGGCTTGTGTTGCGAGGGTTGCGATGCCGGGAGCGGTGTATCGAGAGGTGAAGGGTGCGTGCCGGACGTCGATTGATCTTGGTGTGAAGGCGGGTGCGGAGAGCGTCCTTGCGAGGAACTTCATCGAGATTGCGAATCAACATCTGGCCGGTTGATCTCCAGCGTTGGTTGCTTTTTTGGCAAGGGCTAGTTCCCAAACGAACGGAAGATTTGGCGGATGGCCACGAAGCCGATAGAATAGAAGGACAGGCCGATGTAGCTCAGTTGGTAGAGCAACTGATTCGTAATCAGTAGGTCAGCGGTTCAACTCCGCTCATCGGCTCCATTCAAACTCTCCCTCAAAATAAAGTGCTTAGAAGGAGCCTTCGGTCTACCGGTGCGGACCTCGTGTGTGCCTGCTGGAGTAGCGCTGGCAGGCGGATCTGAGCGCTGCTGGAGATTTGCATTGTGCTGAGGCTGAGGGTTCGCGCGTCTCTCAGAACGGCGGGTCGACTTTGCTTGTAACTCTGGGAGTGCCGTTGCATAGGCTCTATCTCTGAGTTGGTTCGAGGTTTTGAGGTTGCGTTCGGCAGCTGAAAACATGCAGCGATACTTGAATCAATGCTATAAACACTGCACCTTAGCTTTGTCCGCGGGATAGTTCCTGCGAGTACGCTAGCCGGATTCGACGGATCGAGTTTTTGGCGGTAATTCTTCGGGTTGTGGGTCCCCCTCTGTATCTCAATTCAATTAGGACAGCTTCTAAATCAGCTCTATCAACGAGGAGACGAAGTCATGATGCTTAAGTGGACCACTCAGAATTTAGTCAAAAATGGAAATGGATCTGGACTATGCGGGGCTTATCCGGACTGGGCGATGCATCCATCATGGATTGCGGGAGTGGAAGGGTTGGACGCCTACAACCGGTGGGTCTGCGAGGTTCTGATACCGATCGTGTTTCAGTGGATTGAAGAGCATTACAAGGAGGTGTACCAAGGCATATCGGATGAGAATAAAGATGATGTCGGCGTCGTGGTGGCATCGGCCTTCGAGATCGTGAAGACGATGTCGAGTTATAAGAATGGGTTGGAGAAAGCCAAAGAGTTTGAGGAGGCGAAAGAGACGGGAGCGGTGGATCTTAAGACCATCAATCCTGTGTGGGCCGACATCGCGCGGAAGGTGCGAGAGGATACGAAGAAGATCTTTGACCACAAAGAAGATGTTCTGAAGGGCACGATTCGCTGATTTGGCCGCGGTTCCAACGGCGAATTCTTTAGACGGTTGAGGTAGCTGGCGCGATGTTGGTCGATTCTTCGCCCATGGCGACGCGGACCAGGGTGACGACGGTGATGTCGTCGTCCTGGCCAAAACGTACCGCGGCTTCGGCGGCGCGGGCGGCGTTGGGGAGTGTTGCGAAGAGTTCGCGTATCCGCTCAAAGCCGTAGAGTTCGCCTGTCTTGTTGCGCGCTTCGAGTAGTCCGTCGGTGTAGAGCGCGAGGTGATCGTTAACCTGCAGGCGCAGGTGGCTTTCTTCGTATGCGACGGCGGGGAACAAGCCGAGAGGGAACGAGCCGGGGATAGCTAACTCACGATCGTTGAGATAGGGAGGGGGATGTCCGGCGCTGGCCAGGACACAGTTGCCGTGTGGATCGATACGGAGGGCAATGCAGGTGGCAAAGCCGCCATGCAGGCGACCACACAATCGCCGGTTTAACTTGGTCAACAGTTGAGCGGGGCTTTGGGTGTTTTCAACCAGGACGCGCACCAGCCCGACGATGAGTGAGACCGCGATGGCAGCTTTGAGGCCTTTGCCGCTGACATCGCCAAGGATGACAAGGGTGAAGTCGCCATCGAGGGGGATGATCTGGAAGAAGTCTCCGCCGACTTCCAGTGCGGGGCAATAGGCACTGGTGACGGCGAAGCCAGGAATTGAGGGGAATGTTTCGGGGATGAGCACCTGCTGGAGTTCGCGGGCGCTGCTCATCTCGTGCTCAAGAAGGCTGCGGCGGCGGTGGTCTTCCATGGAGGTGCGATAGACGGCGTAGAGCAGAGCGACGAGCAGGAAGATTCCGGCGAGGGTGGGCACCGATACGGCATTGCCATAGAGGTGAAAGAGGGGTGTGCGCAGTTTGTCGGCGAGGGTCCAGTGGGTAAAGCGCTGTCCCTGAGGAGCTAGCCCCTGGACGACCTGGATCATGCCCCAGAGAAATGCGGCGATGACGAGCAGCCGGCGAGCCAGATCCAATCGACGGCGTTGTTTGACGGCGAGAGCGACGAGTGCAAGCGGCACCGCGGCGGTGATGAAGTAGATCCCTGTGAGGACTGCGTCCGCTATCTGAATGAGCCAGAACCAACTCACGCTCGCATCCAACAGCGACAGAAGACCATCGGAGATACTGGCTGCCAGGCTGACAACGGCGAAGCGACGGACAAGCCGGATGAGGGACGGGTTGTCGTCGAGGTGCAGAAGCCAGAGCAGCAGGAACCAGAGAGAGATGTCGCGAATCGAGGAGACGGGCGGTCCCAGTGCGTTGGACAGGCCCACTGTCCAGGGGATGCGCATTCCGTAGAGGATCAGCCGGATGAGCGGGCTCAGGGCAAATCCGGTCATCCACAAGAGAGTTCGCTGCTGCCGATCTCGGAGCCAGGAGAAGAGACAGAGCACGCCAGTGATTCCGTAGAGCAGGAATTCTGCAAAAGAAAATTGATTGGCTCGGAGCCACTGATAGTCCAGCGAGGTTTTGTAGGCGGCGAGGGATTCGGGATAACCGACAATAGGGGACCCTTCGAAACCGCCGGATTGTCCGGAGTCCTCGGAGGTAAGAGGAGCCTTCCAGACGCGGATGGCGAGTGTGCCGCGAAGTTGGCTTTCATGCTCCGGTCCGGACTTAGGGGTTCCTGGGTTGAGAGGGTAGAGGACGGGTGCGTCGGTGGATCGATACCAGATGGGGTAGGGAGGGAACTTTCCGCTGCGGCCGATGGAGCTGCCGTTCCAGAAGATCTCGTACACATCGTCCAGGTGCGGCACGAGGAGGGCGAAGCTGCTTTGATCTCCTGGCGCCGAGTTGAGCGACAGGTGCAGGCGGTACCAGGCATAGCCGGTGTAACTGGGGTGTCCCTGCTCGCCCCAGGGCTTCTCTGCCGTGAGTTGTTCCCAATGGGAGTCGTCGAAGGTGGGTGAGGCCCAGTTGGGGTCGTCGCCCAGATGGAACTGCCAGGGACCGTCGAGCGGTGCGACGGCCCTGCCTAGACCCTTGATCGCGATAGCGGATGCCGAGGATGGCGGCACAACGGATGCCTGGCCGAGCGCGAGTGTCGGAAGAGATACGACGAGGGAGGAGACGTAAAGCAGGAGTGCGGGCAGGCAGCACGAATGCGATAGACGCCAGGCAGGCCGAAGCATGTGGCCAGCATACGCTGGGTTTCCTGCTGTGGGATATCGAAGCGGTCTCTGCAGATTCTTGCGCTGTCTCGAGGCTAGTTTTCCGGGTTGCGGTCGGGCCTGAAATTGGGCTTGATTTTTATTACATATTGCGATATAAATATTGCGATTTGTAATTGACATGAAACTCAGCGATAAAATCCGTTATCTGCGTGAGGTCGAGGGTAGTCTGCGCGGCCTCAATCGGGCCATGACGCAGCAAGAGCTGGTTCGTGCAATTCAACAGGAGAACGGCACGGGCAAAAAAGCGGCCAAAAGCGCGGGCAAGGGAACAATCAGTCAGTCGTATCTGTCGCAGATTGAAAGTGGAGCGCGCCCGCACCTGACGAATACGACGCGGCTGCTGCTGGCGAAGTTCTTCAAGGTTCATCCTGGCTATCTGGTCGATGATCCCGAGGGATATCACTCGGAGTTGATCTCCGACCTGCGAACGGCGGAAGACAAGCTCGACCTCTGGCTGGTCGGCGGTGTCGAACGCTTCCGTCGTGATCCTGCGCTGTGCCAGGCTCTGCTGACACTGGCAAACCATAGTGATTCACGGCGTTGCTTCCTTCTGATTGAGAGCATTCTCGAGACGCCTGCGCTGCTCGATCGCCTGTTTCAGGTTCTTCGTCCTGACGATTCCTGGTTGAAGTCTTCAGTAACTCAGCCGGCTGCAAAGAAAGCAGCGAAACGGAGCACCAAATAATATGGACTCCTTCTATCTCATCTGTTTCTGTGTCGGCCTGGTGCTTAGCCTGATCTCGGTCGTCGGGGGCTTCGCCCATCTGCATATTGGCCGGTTTCACATCGGCCATATGGCTCATGGTCATGCGGCGCACGGGGCGCATCGTGGATCTGTAGGATCTCATGAATCTGGATTGTCTGCGGTGAATGGCTTCACCATCACGGTGTTTCTCTGCTGGTTTGGTGGCGCCGGATATCTGCTGCACCACTCCAGCATCTTCGGCGGTGTGCTGATTTTGCTGATCGCATTGATAAGCGGCGTTGTTGGAGCCACGCTCATCTGGGCTGTTCTGTTCAAACTGCTTCTTCCTCGCGAGCGTGTTCTGACGCCGGAAGAGACGGAGATGGCGGGCGTACTCGCCGAGGTGAGCGACTCCATTCGTGACGGAGATGGTATTGGCGAAATTATCTTTTCGCAGGCCGGGGCTCGTCGTGCGGCTGCTGCCCGGAGCGAAGACGGGAGCGCCATCGAGCGCGGAACGGAGGTTGTTGTAGTTCGTTATGCCCGCGGCGTTGCTTACGTCCGCCGATGGGACGAACTCGCGAACGGACTGCAGGACGCGTTGTAGTTTTCCTGGTCGTAGTTTCCTGATTGTAGTTTTTTGATCGTAGTTTCCTGATACAGGCGGCCTCACTTGCCGAGGCACTCCGCCCGCTCAACTTTCTCTTGAGGCAAGCACATCACACGCTCTCTCGTCCGTCCGGGACAAAGGAACGATATGCCGAACTCGGTCGTTATTATTGTTGGCCTGGTAGTTCTCGCCACACTCGCATTAGCCCTTCTGATGGCTAAGATGTTTCGCAAAGCTGGTCCTAACGAAGCGATTATTGTCTATGGATTCCGTGGGCCGCGCGTTATCAAGGGCGGCGGCGCGGTGATCTTTCCAGTCGTGGAAAACTCTCGCCAGCTTTCGCTGGAGCTGATGAGCTTTGATGTTGCGCCGCAGCAGGATCTCTACACCAAGCAGGGCGTCGCGGTGACTGTGGAGGCGGTTGCGCAGATTAAAGTCCGTTCGGACAAAGAGTCGATCCTTACTGCGGCGGAGCAGTTTCTGACGAAGTCTCCTGATCAACGCGAGGGCCTCATTCGGCTGGTGATGGAGGGCCATCTGCGCGGCATTATTGGTCAGCTTACCGTTGAGCAGATTGTGAAAGAGCCTGAGATGGTGGCCGAACGGATGCGCTCCACCTGTATGGATGACATGAGCAAGATGGGGCTTGAGGTGATCTCTTTTACGATTCGCGAGGTGCGCGATAAGAACGAGTACATCACGAACATGGGCCGTCCCGATGTGGCTCGGATTCGGCGCGATGCCGAGATTGCAGCGGCAGAGGCTGAGCGCGATACGGCGATTCGCCGCGCCATCGCACTGCGCGAGGCAGCAGTCGCCAAGGCCTCGGCCGATCAGGATCGCGTGATCGCAGAGACGGCATCGCTTGCAAAACAGGCTGAAGCTCAACGTGACCTTGATATCCAGAAGGCGCAGTTCATGGAGCAGAGCCGTCGCCAGGAGGCTCAGGCGGATAAGGCGTACGAACTCCAGACCAACGTCATGCAACAGAAGGTAGTTGCCGAGCAGGTCCGCGTGCAACAGGTTGAGAAGCAGGAGCAGGTAAAGGTGCAGGAGGCTGAAATTCTGCGTCATGAAAAGGAGCTGATTGCGACGGTTCTCAAGGGCTCGGAGATCGAGCGTCAGCGCATCGAAAATATCGCTCAGGCCGATAAGGCTCGCATCATGATGGAGGCGGAGGGTCGCGCGGCAGCTACGAAGCTGCAGGGCGAGGCGGAGGCCAACATCATCTTCCAGAAGGGCGACGCAGAGGCGAAGGCCATGAACGTCAAGGCCGCAGCTTATCAGGAGTGGACGCAGGCCGCAGTCGTCGACAAGCTGATTACCAATATGGCCGATGTTGTTCGCGCGATGGCCGAGCCTCTCAGCAAGGTCGACAAGATCACGATTGTCTCGACTGGAAACGATGGGGCAACAGGAGCCAACAAGATTACGGGGGAGATGACGAAGATCGCCGCCCAGGTTCCTGCGCTCTTCGAGGCCCTCTCCGGGATGAATCTTCACGATCTGATGTCGAACGTCAAAGCGATGAAGCCTCGCGATGACGGCAATAGTCCACAGGCCTGAACTATCAGTCGACGCGGAGGACGCTCTCCGCGCCGTACGCACTACCGCAGTAAAGGAGGACTCCCATGGCACTGCTTGAGCGTGTAGGAACACTCTTACGAGCCAACATCAACGACCTTATCGAGAAGGCGGAAGATCCTGAGAAGCTGGCAAAACAACTCGTGCTTGATATGGAGAACCAGCTTCTCCAGGTTAAGACACAGGTTGCTATCGCCATCGCCGATCAGCACCTTCTTCAGAAAAAACTGAAGGAGCACGAGGATGCTATGAACCAGTGGAATCGGAAGGCCGAGCTCGCGGTGCAGAAGCAGCAGGATGATCTGGCGCGCGCCGCGCTTGAACGCAGCCTGAGCAACCAGCAGATGACGGCAAACTTTGGACAGCAGCTTGAGGACCAGAAAGCTGAGACGGAGACTCTTCGCAACGCCTTCAATCGGTTGCAGCAGAAGCTGTCCGAGACGCGCTCGGCCTGCGAGTTATTGATCGCTCAGCAACGTCGCGCCCGCACGGTAGGCAAGGCGAACGCTGCCCGCACGATCGCTGCCTCGCACCAGAGATCGACCGCCATGAACCGGCTGCGCTCGAGCATTCAGCGCGACGAAGCCGACAACTTCGCCAGCCACATGGTTCTTGAATCTCAATCTCTTGAAGACCGGCTCAACACCTTGGAGAGAGAGGATCAGATTGAGCGCCTGCTCGAAGATCTCAAGAGCAGACAACCGCGCTTGAGTTGAAGGGATTGCGAATTTTTCCGAGTGTGAATTTGCCTTGAAGATCGGCGAACCCATTTTGGTACGAGTTATCCACGGCTATTTGAGGAGGTTAGGAGCTTTGGTCTTGATTGGCGCGGGTTTCGAAGGCATACTCCAGAGAGAGAGTTCGCAGGATGAACTTGTAAGACGGTGCCAACTGAGACACCACTGTGACCCGATATAGCCGTCAAGACGTAATCCGGATCCTTCACTTGCAGGCACGCCAGCTAACGGCGTGGGAGCGAGCGGGATTGATCTCTCCCAACAACGACTACTCTTTTGATGCGCTGGGGCAGCTGCGCAGGCTGCGCGATCTGCAGGCGACGACAAAGATCTCGGCGAAAAATATACGAGCATCGGTGGAGGCCATGCAGCGGCTGGGTGGAGTGCGGAACCCGCTGCTGGAGGCGAGCTTTGTGCGGCGTGGATCGCGGCTGAGCTTTCGGCATGGCGGCGCGCTGATGGATCCGCTGACGCAGCAGCTTGCCTTTGACTTTGAGATGGGGCCGGCGCGTCAGCTTCGTGTCGTGGGCACGGGAGATGCTGCTCTGCGGCAGGCGGCAGAGATTCAGGAGATGTTTTTGCGGGCGGTGCAGCTGGAGGAAAATCCGGCTACGATCCAGGAGGCTGCCGAGATCTATGCGGCGATTCTGGTGATGCGTCCGCAGCATGCGCCGGCGTTGATCAATCTTGGGACGATCCATTACAACCTGCGGCGGTTTGAGGAGGCGGAAGGACTCTATCGGCAGGCGACGGTGGCCGACCCGGAGTATGCGCTTGCGTTCTTCGATCTGGGCAATGTGCTGGACGAGATGCAGCGGCTGGCTGAGGCGACGACCGCTTATCAGAAGGCGGTTGCGCTGGTTCCGCAGTATGCGGATGCACACTACAACCTGGCGCTGGCGTATGAGCGACAGGGGCAGCGTCGACGGGCGTTGCGGCACTGGCTGGCGTATGTGCGGCTCGATCCGGTGGGACCGTGGGCCAATCATGCCAGAGAACAGGCTCGGAAGATTTTGAATACCGAGAAGCTCTCGATCGTCACCCGGCGTGGGCTGCTGGTGAAGGTCGCGGGATAGCTCCTCTTTCGTCTTTCGTAGGAGACTTGACGACATCTTCTTTGGCAGCCGGGTGGGTGAATGGCTATTCAGTCGACGGTTCAAAGTGCTAGACTCGCCTTTTGAATACGGGTTGAGGTGAGTGGATGTCGCAACAGGTTGGACCGATGGCGTTGACGCAGTTGGGGGATGACGAGCAACTTTTTCGCGATACGATACGGCGCTTTGCGGTGGAGCAGATCGGTCCGCTGGTGCGCGGCATGGATGAGTCGCAGCAGATGGATGCCGGGCTTATCCGAAGACTCTTTGAGCTTGGGTTGATGGGGATCGAGATTCCCGAGGAGTACGGCGGGGCGGGTGGAACGTTTTTCAATGCGATTCTTGCGGTCGAGGAGATCTCTGCGGTCGATCCGTCGGTTGGGGTGATGGTCGATGTGCAGAACACGCTGTGCATCAATGCGCTGGTGCGATGGGCGAATGAAGAGCAGAAGAAAAAATATCTGACGCGCCTTGCGACAGACACGATCGGATCGTATGCGCTCAGCGAAGCGTCGTCTGGCTCCGATGCCTTTGCGTTGCAGACGCGGGCGGTGAAGCGTGGGGACGATTATGTTCTCAACGGACAGAAGCTGTGGATCACGAATGCGAAAGAGGCAGGGCTGTTTATTGTCTTTGCGACGATCGATCCGGCGGCCGGATACAAGGGGATTACGGCGTTTTTGGTTGAGAAGGACGCGGCCGGATTTACGCTTGGGAAGAAGGAAGACAAGCTTGGTATTCGCGCGTCGAGTACGTGCGAACTCATCTTTAACGACTGCGTTGTGCCTGCGGCGCAGGTGCTGGGCGAGCCGGGTAAGGGATACAAGATCGCCATCGAGACGCTGAACGAAGGTCGCATCGGGATTGGCTCGCAGATGTTGGGGCTGGCCGAGGGCGCGTGGGGCCATGCGGCGAAGTGGGCGAAGGAGCGCAAGCAGTTCGGCAAGACGCTGGTGGAGTTTCAGGCGATGCAGTTTCAGCTGGCCGAGATGGCGACGGAGATCGAGGCGGCGAGATTGATGGTCTATAACGCAGCTCGGCTGAAGGATGCGAAGCGCGAGTTTCTGAAGGAGGCGGCGATGTGCAAGTACTTCACGTCGCAGGTGGCGGAGCGCGTTGCCAGTCTCGCGGTCGAGGTCTACGGGGGATCGGGTTTTGTGAAGGACTACCCTGTCGAGAAGCTGTACCGCGATGCCAAGATCGGCAAGATCTATGAAGGTACGTCGTTCATGCAGCTGGCGACCATTGCTAAGTTGACGCTGGGCAAGGTTTAGCGTCTCCACGCGGACTCCGCCTCTGGTCGAACAGGCTCCAATGCTCTACACTAGAGGGAGAGCATTGGTATGACCACTTCATTGCAATCCGAAAAACGTGCCCCACTGGCCTTTTTGGGGATAGCCTGCGCTGTGGGCGTTTCGACGATGTACTACAACCAGCCGCTTCTGCTGGAGATGGGCCGCTCCTACGGGGTTTCGGCTGGTCATGTGGGCTTCGTCGCGGTGGCGACCCAGGTGGGTTACGCGTGTGGCTTGCTGTCCTTTGTTCCGCTGGGCGATGTGCTGGAGCGCCGCGCGTTGATGATGAAGATGTATGGCGCGGAGGCGATTGCGCTTCTGCTCGTTGCGGTTGCCCCCGGACTAACCTGGCTGATTGCTGCGAGTGTGTTGATTGGACTCTTTGCGTCGGTCACTCACGTTGCGCTTCCGATTGCGCCCGATCTGGTTTCGCATGAAAAGCGCGGCCGGGCTATCGGTACGGTGATGACCGGGCTGCTGCTGGGTATTCTGCTGGCCCGCACCTTTGCTGGTTGGGTGAGCGGCATCCATGGCTGGCGCTGGGTCTTTGTGGTGGCGGCGGTGGTGAATGCGGCATTTGTTCCGCTGATGGGGAGGGTGATGCCGAAGCTGCCCCCGAAGCAGCAGTTGCGCTATGCCGATGCGATGAGGTCGCTCTGGACGCTCTTTCGTACGCAGCCTCTGCTGAGAGAATCTTCGGTTGTCGGCGCGCTTGTCTTTGCGTCGTTCAGCTGCTTCTGGACGACGCTGGCTTTCGTGCTGCATAGCCATTACGGGCTAGGTGCGGGGGTCGCCGGCACCTTCGGGGTGGTCGGGGCGGCGGGAGCATTGGTCGCACCACTGGCGGGGAGGCTCTCCGACAGGCACGGGTCGCGATGGGTGATCTCGCTTGGGATGGGGCTGCTGACGTCTTCCTACGTTCTGTTGTGGGTGGAAGAGCCGGTCAGGCTGCCGATGACGGTCCACATCATCGCGCTGGCGGTCGGAGTGCTGGTGCTCGATATCGGGGCGCAGATGATACAGGTGGCGAACCAGACGCGGATCCTGGGGCTGGTGCCCTCTGCACGCAGCCGGATCAATACGGTCTATATGACGGTGTATTTCAGCGGGGCGGCGGTGGGGTCGGCACTGGCGACGGTCGCGTGGGAGCACTGGAAGTGGAACGGAGTCTGTTGCCTGGCGATCGGCTTTATCGCGCTGGCGGGGCTGCGGCATGCGGCCGGAAGCCGCGATGCTGGAGCAGATCACCACCGGATCACGGAAGAAGATCTTTTGCTCGAGGCTTAGAAACTGTCCTGCCGGACGGGCCTCCTTCCCTCCGCGCAGGAGGCCCGTCCGGCAGGACAGTTTCCGGACAGATTCTTAGGGAGGGGTAGGGGGGTTGGGGCCGCAGACGCCTGGTGCGGATGGTGGGCGAGGCGGGGATCGAACCCACAACCCCGAGCTTAGAAGGCTCGTGCTCTATCCAATTGAGCTACTCGCCCGCGTGCGTCTATATCGATTGTATCGGGGATGGCGGGCCTTCGGGTTTGGAAAATTGGAGGCTAGCCCAGGGCAAGATCCTTGCTGCGCAACAGTGCAACGACAGCGTCCAGAGCCGAGGCCCAGTTCTGTTCTGCGGCTTGGGGGTCGTGGCCGATGGCCTTTACGTACAGGCTGACCGCGAAACCTTCCTGCGGACCGGCGAGATCGACGAGTGCAGGACGGATGACGCAGTCGAGCATGGCGTAGGGCTGATCCAGCGGAGAGGAGTGACGTGTCAAACGATGCACCCTCTGCTCCATCTGGTGGTAGGAGGCGAAGAGAGAGCGCTCGCGCCAGAGGATGTCGATGTAGCTGCCGAAGCCTGTCGGGGCGTCGTCGGAGGTTACGTCAAGGTTCGCTCGAAGATCGTCGAGCTCCTCTGCTTCGAGCGGCCATGCATCGCACTTCGCGGTGAAGACAGCGGCGCGTGGAGCGTTGAGAGCGCGCAGAGCATGCATCAGCGAGGGATGCTGCTCGACTTCGGGGAGATGGTCGAGGTCGTAGGGGTTCTCGCGGAGATCGATGAATCGGCGATTGCCGGAGGGATCGGATGGGTCAGACCAGGGAACTACGAGCACAGGATCGTCTGAAGAACATTCGGCGGACCAGTCAGAGAGCATTACGACTATCTTATGCGTTGGCGAGCAGGAAGCGCAGCAGGGTGTGCTCGGCCCAGTAGCCATCGTAGCCGGTGTCGGCGTCGGGCTGCGCAAGAAAGGCGCAGTGGCCGCCGTGATGGGTCGTGATCAGCTGGATATTCAGATTCGCATCGAGTCTGCTGCAACTCTCATCGGTGATGCGGACGAAGGGATCGTCCAGCGCATGAAGGATGAGTGTCGGCACGACGATCTTGTCGATGACGCGGGCGGCAGCGGCGCGGTAGTAATAGTCTTCCGCTCCGGTGAACCCTGAATAGAAGGCGGTGATGCGGTCGTCCAACTCGCGCAGAGAACCTATTCCAGTGGCGAGATTGGGATCGTAGACATGAGGAAACAGCGCGACCTTGCGGCGATAGCGGCTTAGGAGAGCGCGCAGGAACTTCAGCTCGTAGACCCGATTGTACGGGCGATGCAGAGCGTCAGCTGATGGGCCAAGATCGAGCGCGGGCGATACGCCGATGACGGAGTGCAGCTGTGGTGGAGCAGCAGAGCCAAGCTCGCCGGCAAGCTTGAGGACGAGATTTCCGCCCATCGAATAGCCGATCAAGGACATCGACCGCAGCCCGTATTGTGCTACGAAGAAGTTCATTACGGCGAGTACGTCGTTGGAGAGACCCGAGTGATAGAGCGTCGGCGTGAGCGCCTCGGTGCCTCCGCAGTTACGCATATTCATGCGGATGATGTTGCATCCGGCTCGCCAGAGCTTGTTCGAGTTGCCGATGACATACTGTGAGTTGGAGGAGCCTTCCAGCCCGTGGACGAGGATGGCTGTTGGGCGGGAGGAGCGAACGTCCTCGGGCTGCCAGTGACAGTGGCAGAGAACCTGGCTTGCGATCTGGCTGGGTGTGGCTGGCGAAACCTCGACGAGCGTTGCCTCAGGCGCGGGCAGACTGTTGAGTCGCGGCAGGTAGTTGCCCATGATCGTCTGCAGATGTCCGTTGATGATGAAACGCCGAGGTTGAAACTCTACGGCGTGGCTTTCGACGCTCTCGATCTCCGCTGTCGGCATCATTGCTTCTCCGCCAGCGCCTGGATGCGGGCAAGAAATTGCGTGGCGTTGAGTGCTCCGGTTGGCTCGTCCTCGTGCTTGAAGTAGACATAGACATCGCGCTGCTGGGCGAGAGTTGCGAAACGTTGCGCGAAGGCGTCAAGCTCAATTGGCGAATAGCCGCTGCTTCGCCGCAGCCGGTAGCAGGTGTAGTCCTGCGCGGTGTGGACCTCTGGCGTTAGCAGGTCGTCGCTCTCGGCGATGCAGACCGCTGCGTTGTGTTCGCGCAAGACCGCATAGATCTTCTCGTCGAACCAGGACTCGTGGCGGAATTCAAAGGCGATCGGCGGGGCGCTGTTTTCGCGAAGGGCGGAGAGAAAAAGGAAGGTGCTGAGAAGTTCGGCGTCAGCCTTGAAGTTAGGGGGAAGCTGGAAGAGCAGAAGGCCAAGTTTGCCCGCCTGACGAACTGGTTCAAGGGCTGCCACAAACTGAGCGACAAGTTCTTCACAGTTGCGCAGTCGCTTGAGGTGGGTGATGCGTTGTGGCGCCTTGAAGCTGAAGCGAAACTCTGGAGGGGTCGAAGCGAGCCAACTCTCGAGTATCTTCGCCGTCGGCAGGGCACGGAAGGTGTAGTTGACCTCTACCGAGGTGAGTTGTGAGGCGTAGAACTCTAGAAACTTTTTTGCCGGCGTGCCCGCAGGATAGAACTCCGGCTTCCAGGTGGGGTAGGCCCAACCTGATGTCCCGGCGTAGAGGCGCGCCAAGGACTTTGGAGCGGCGGCCGGGACGGGCGTTGAGGAAACTTTAGGAACGCGGGGCAAGGTTAATCCGCAGTTTGAAGATTTGAGAAGTTTGGGGCGGCTAGTGGGTTTCGAACCCACGACATCCGCTGCCACAGAGCGGCGTTCTGCCACTGAACTATAGCCGCCGTATACTGGAATTATAGCACTGGCCGCCTGCGGGACAATCTCGGTTGGGGCGGGGGAGGGTCCGATGCCGTTTACCGCGAAGCCCGAGGTCCTGTCCCCTCGCCTGAAACGTGGTGGAAAAGCCTTTGATGACGAGAATCTGGATCTGCTTTCGCATGTTTTAGACGATTTCATCAGAATTCCCGGCACCTCGATCCGCTTCGGTCTGGACGGGATTGTGGGCTTCATTCCCGGCATCGGAGATTTGATCGGCGGGATCGCCTCTTGCATCATCATCATCGCGGCGTGGGTGCGTGGTGTATCGTATGCCACCGTGGCGCGCATGGTGGCCAACGTTGCGATCGAGGTTGTGGTGGGCTCGATCCCGGTTCTCGGCGATATGTTCGACATCGCGTGGCGTGCGAATCGACGGAACTACGCTCTTCTAGTCGGCAGCGTAGATGAGCCGCGCAAACATACGCTGCAGAGCTGGCTCTTTCTTGGAGTGCTCTGTCTTGTGTTGGCTGGGCTGGTCATTCTGCCGCTTCTTTTGCTCACGTGGGTCTTTGACGGTCTCTTCCACGCGCTCTTCGGTACAAGTAGCCACGGCATGTTTCGAACACTGTGATCGCGAGAGTCGGCTCGATGCGATAAACTAAACATAGTCGGGGCGTAGCGCAGTCTGGTAGCGCATCTGGTTTGGGACCAGAGGGTCGGGGGTTCGAATCCCTCCGCCCCGACCATCTCAACAATAATTATTTCTATAACTTATATGGCATTCTCAGCGATGGATACCGCAGGGAATACCTCTTTGCTACACTTTGCAACTATGGAAGTGAATCTCACCAAACGGATCGAGACTCCGGATGGAAGGCGATATGTCCCAGTCAGCCGCTAACGGGCGCGTAAAACCAAATTGGGTGCTGGTAAATGGAAGGCCCGAAAAGTACGAAGCCGGAATCTACTATTTGGACTGGCGCGAGAATGGGAAGCACCAGTGTCTCTTGCCGAAGGCCGGCCTCCAGCAGACTCGACATCAAATTTGATGAAAGCTTGCACTGCCTTGCGGAGCTCGGGATGGCTGCCACCACTCAGGAGCTTGGGTTGGCCAGCCGGCGTGGGCAGCACGCTGATTTAATGTACCTTCGAGTGGGAGTCTGGATACTCGCTGGGGTGCAAGTAGAGGTCAGGCAACTCGGTCATGGAAGCGGAATCACAGCAGAGATGACCCCGAGAGTACCGATAGGGACACGCCTGGCAGGACCCAGCGCTGCTCCACAGGAGATGTACGTCAGCAACGCTGAGCACAGGAACTCATGACGAATTCGATCCTGGAAATAATTGAGGGTACCCGTTTTGAGTGGATCTTTGCACTTTCCTTTATTACCTAACGTCAAGAGAAGCGCAGCAGCATACAGGTCACGTTGTCTTCCGCCCCGCCTTCGTGGGCTATCGCGATCAGTCCACGACAGATTTCTTCCAGGTTTGAGTACATATATATATGGTGCGCGAGCTTGTTTGCATCGGCATAACGGGTCAGACCGTCAGTTGTGAGCAGGATTATATCGTCTGGTTCCAGATCGAGAACGAAGAAGTCAGGCTCTACGCTCGGAAGCACTCCCACCGCCCGTGTGATGAATTGCCGTAGTCGCTGAGATGCTTCATCGCTTATGATCGTCCGTCCGCGGCGCATCTGTTCTGCCACGTAAGAGTGGTCTTCCGTGATTTGTACACAGTCGCCATCTCTGAGGAAGTACGCGCGGCTATCGCCAACATTACCAAGAACAAGCCTATTTCGGAGTATGGATGCCGCGACTAGGGTAGTTCCCATACCTCGGAGCTTGTGGTTTTGTTGGGCCATGTTCCACACTGTCTCGTTGGCGCTGGCGATAGCGGAACGGAGTCGGTCTTCGATCTCCATTTCCTGATTGCTTAGCTCGTTATAGGTTTTGAGTGTGAGCTCCACCGCTTTATAACTTGCAATTTCGCCGGCTGCCAACCCTCCCATCCCATCACAAACCACAAAGATATTTGTCTTTGAGTCGTATCCGAAGCTATCTTCATTGTTCAATCGCCTGTAGCCCACATCTGAGAGTGCCGCCACTTCCATTCGTAATTCCATCATTGGCACGGTTAAATGATTCGACTGAAGGCCACGCTGTTGCGCATCTGCCTTTCTACTCCGCTGATCGTTCATTGCTGGTTACCTATTTGCGTCCACTCGCCGAGCACCTTAGGCGATATGGCCGACTCTACGGGTTTGTAGTGCAGCTGTTTTGCGACAGTAAACTGAGCCCGCGCCTGTTGGCAATGATTCGGCGCGAGGCCGATCATTCGGAGACGTCAGGAGCGCCTGCGTGAGAAATGATGCTCCCAGATAGAAATGAGCTGCACCAGCATAGTGGGTTCCGCCGCCCTGCAAATATACTTCGATTGCGTCGTCGGCGTGCGAGAAATGCGATGCGTAAAAGTCCGCTACCCCTTGCGTCAGATTGTCTTCCATCTCTTCGGAATCTTGTTGTGTATTCGCAGGCGCTGCTTTCTGATCGTAAACATCTTCAACTTTTCGTGCATTTGCCTGCGACGATTTCAGTAACTGCTGCGCATTTTTCCCACCTTGCTTTTGCTCATGCGGGGCGGGATTCGGCGACATCTTGGTCTTCCCTCGATCGTCGCTCGTCTGGGGAGGTGGCGTCGCCTTGCTCAGGGTTTGCGGCTGAACGGGAACGAGCGGCTGAGGCGGAGGAACGGGCTTCGCGTTTGCAGCTTGTGCTTCCGCCGCTTGCAGTTCTCGCAAGCGATCCTGAGGCTGGCCTGGTCCATTTTGCTTGATGAGTATCGCAAACTGATACTTCTGCTCTGCCCCCTTCAAGTCACCGCTGTGAGCCAAGGCCTCTGCCTGCTTCATCATATCGTGGTAGATGCTAATGTTTGTTAGCAGCTTGTTGATAGCGTTCTGGAGAGGAGGGGACTGAACGTGTTTTGCTTCGGATTGCGCTACATCGAAGTCGCCGCGCAAATAGGCTGCGCGAGCAGACTTGAAAGCTTCGTAGCTAATCAGATCAACCGGAGTCCCTCCGTTGCTTGCGATCCGCGCGAGCTGTGTCAGATCCTGTGCTTCAGCCTTGTTGGGTCCGAAAGTGATCTTCCCGAGATCGCGCAGTGCGCCAGCATAGTCCTTTTGCTGTATTTCGGTGCGACCCGTGTCAAGGTCTTTCTGAAATTGTACGAGCGCTTTGTTGGCATCCTCTTTTGCTCGAGCGCACTTCTTCTCGTACTTCTTGCTATCAAGGGCAGCCGCTTGGCAAATATAGTTGGCCTCGGCCAGAAGGTCACCGGAATTCTTCGCGATGCTGGCAAGATCCCGGAGCTGGTCGGCGCTCTTGTCCTGATTCGAGGTCTGCGCCATCATCGCCGTTGCGGTCAGAAGTACTATTCCACCCCATTTCAGCTTCATGGTTGTTCTCCCATCAGCACTTGCTTCACACTTGGCGATCCCATATCAGCAGAACATAGGTGCTTGCTCGAGGACACGCTGCATTCCACGGTCCGCCGTTTGTTGTTGTCGGGGCCAGTAAGTGTAACCTCGTAAATTCCACTGTCTACTGCATCTAATCGCAGCGGAGTAGTGGAGTCTCTGTCAGGCAGAGCGATACTGTTACCAGATTTGTCTTGGACACTCACCACCTTTTGCCCAAGGTGAGGCGTTTATCTCCAAATCTGTCGAAATTGCAACGCTCGCTGCAGGTGCGGATGCTGCCGCACCGACGACCACAGGCTTGGGCAGAGCAGGCGTTCCATGCCGGAGATGTGAGACTTTCCCAACTGCAAGTGAGGCGACGGCTATCGTAACGCCCATGGCATACAGTCCAACTTTGCCGCGCTTCGCAGGAATGCCGCTGGCTGAAGCTGCCTGCTTCGCGCGCAGAGGAGTCCCACACTCAACCTTCAGCCGTTTCCAATCATTACGGATATCCAGAGCTACGTACGGAAAGGCGCATTCCACCTCTCTCAAAGCTTCTTCAGCTCGCTTGGAGGAGTTGTTCCTCAGTTGCTGCTGCGCGGTATGAATAGCTCCTCGAAGCAATTGTGTTGCTTTCTGTCCACGTTTTGTTTCGCATGTTTTTCTGGCAGCAGCGAGCACGACGTTTCCGGGATATTGTTTTTCCAGATCGTCCAGCGAACGCAAACAGTGGTCAAATTTGTTTGCCGCCATTGCAGCATCGCAGGCGGTGACGGCTCCTTCGACAGCTGCCCGAATCTCCTCATTCTTTGCCTTAGCGGTGAGTTCATCCCGCTTCGCGGGAAGCTCCGGGGTCAGATCTCGGCGAATACTCGGAGTCTCGACCAATTGTGTTTTTAGCACGGCCTCCGAAAACTGGAGAGTCAGGCCATTTTCGCCTTCCGTCTTGTCGGTCAGTTGCTGCGGTATTTGAAGCAGTTTCGTCGAGTCGGCGCCATCGTTCGCATTTGCGAGCAGCCCAAGCTTGCTGGCCGACGTTGTAACTTCCTGCTCAATATCGACCTCTGGCTTCGTGTCTCCAACTTCGGATTGAGGTTTAAGTGGCGATCCGTCCGCAGACAGCGTCTCCATTACGCGGGTTGCGTAATCCTCTGTTGGACCAGAATCCTCCTGATCGAGCGGCTCCTGCATGTTCGACTTCGTGAGATCCGGAGGCTGCTGTGGCTGCCCCTCCTTCTGCCGGGTCATAGCGAAACTGAGTAGGCTCGCAACTTCAGGGTGCACAGGATCGGTCTCGGCTGCGACGCGCAGATACGAGATCGCCTCCGTGTAGCGCTGCCTGTCGCTCTCCTCCCGGGCACTTCGCAATAGTTCGCCCAAGCGCAGTTGTTGCTTGTGCCGCTTCAGTTCGCGCAGCAAATCTGAGTATGCATTCTGCAGCTCGGTGTTGCGGCTATCGATTTGTAAAGCCTGTTGTAGCAGAATTTTCGTGCGCGTCACGGGCGTCTCAGTTGTCGGGCAGAGAAGGGAACTGTTCTCGTCATGATATTCCGAGATCAATTCGGAGTGAAGCTCTCAACTCAACGATGCAGGTCCAGCTATAAAGGGCGAGGCATCTGGCGAATTGTCTCCTAATTGTAAAAACACCGTCAGGATCCAAAACTTCTGTTGGCATGTTACTTGGAGTCGAGTAACTTAAGTTGATTCGTAAATTGTGTCAGCTTATCCACTTCCGGTTCCCAGAGGTTCCTTCGAACATGAGATTGGTCACATTTTTTCTGCTGTCCCACCCAACCCCACCCCTCGGGCCACCGAATTCCTCTAAAGGGATTAGACCTGACCTGATTCCTTAGCAAAGTCAAAATCCCTATTCTTTCGCGTTGCCTTTCCAAGGCGAAATGGGGTTTTCCTTGCCGAAATTCATGTAAAAGAAATGAATTTGTAACCTATTCGATGTCTAACTTCCCTCCCGTTGAGTGCTGCTGACTAGTTCATAGATCTTTTAATCACACTATATCTTCGGTTGTTACAAATACTCGGATGTTTTGAATGTGGCCGAGAGGAATCTTTATCGCACGAAGGTAGTACTACCTTCGTACCGTTTACAGCACACATACGAAGCCCTATGTTCCTCGAAGGTCGATTGTTCCAACTTTGTTTCTAACTAGTCGTTCGTCTTACCGGGAGGCACTTCTTGAACTTGCTCTTGCAGAACTTTGGATCTCTGCTTTTCTCCGTACTTCCATTCCGAAAGGCTCACTCAATGGAGGTCGGTTCGGTTGGCGTATCGCATAATAGTCGACGCAAGTGGATGACACTGCCCCATGCGGCACTGATCGTCCTTTGTGCATTCGGCGGCATGGCCATTGCCCAAACCCGTCAATTCGTCATCACGAACAACTGTGCCGAAACCGTATGGGTCGCTGGTGCAGGCAATCCCATCCCTGTCTTCAACGGCTCGTCAGGAGGTATGGAGCTTCCTGCCGGCGCGACCGTCACTACGTCACTGCCGACTCCTTGGGTCGGTGGCCGCTTTTGGGGACGTCGTCAGTGCAACTTTGACGCCAACGGAAAGGGCTCCTGCCAGACGGGCGACTGCGGCGGTCTTCAATGCCAGCACGCTGGAGCGGGCAACACAAGCCTCGCCGAGTTCACCCTTACCGGCTCCGCGACTGGAGCAGACAACTACGACATCAGCCTGGTCGATGGCTTTGACTTTCCCCTTTCCGTTCAACTCAACGATCCCAACCCTACCCATTCGATCAACGCTGCGTGCCAGGTGGATCTGCGCAGCTCCTGCCCTGCTGGCCAGCAGATGCTCAATAGTGCTGGACAGGTCGTCGGGTGCAAGAGTCTCTGCAGCAAGTTTGGAACGGCGAACTACTGCTGCGCGGGACCCTATGCCTCGCCGCAGGCCTGCAACAATGTGAATTGGGATACAAACTACCGCGGAGCCGTGCTCAAACAGTCCTGTCCCTCGGTGTACGGTTATGCCTTTGACGACCCATCCAGCGACTTCAATGTAGTTCCTTTGCCCTCTTCGGGCTATCAGATCACGTTCTGTCCTGCGAAGACTGTTCCCAACTCAGATCCTGCGACTGTTCCTACCTTTACCATCACTTCCCAGCAACCGAACCAGACTGTAACGCCCGGTGGCTCCGTCGCGTATAACCTGAATGTAACTGCAAGCAGTACATTTACTGGCACCGTCAAGCTCTCCGCCGCGCATCTGCCGGGTAACTGCACCTGGACCACAGTGGGCAAGGTGTCCTGCAGCAACAAGGGATCCTCTGCCTCTTTCAGCGCGTCAAGCGTCAGTTTGCCACCGGGAGCAACCGTCCCCGTCATCCTGACTGTCAATACAACGACGACTCCAGCTCCGATGTTGAGCACAGGAAATATCGAGGTCATTGGCCAGAGTGGCGCGCTCGAAAACGTCTGGGAGGGTTCGTTGACGGTTGCCAATCCCACAGCTCCCGACTATGTCTTTAGCATTACGCCAACATCTGCGCAGACCGTTCTGCCCGGAACGTCGGTGGTCTACACTGTCACGGCCACTCCAGTGAACGGCTTCACCGGCGTCGTCTCGATGAGCACCTCCGGTTTTCCTGCGACCTCCAAAGCACCCACGTTGCCACAGTTCACTTTTACCGGTGATCCTACACCGCAGTCGGCGACTATCACGATCGCCACCTCTGCCTCTGCCACAAAGCGAGCCTACTTTCCTTTATTCACCAGCTTTAGCGCAAATAGCCTCCACGACGCTCAGGTCGCTCTAACAGTCTCATCCACAGTCCCCAGCCCGGATTTCACCGTCTCTGTGACTCCTGCAATGAGCGCGCTTCAAGCGGGGAACAGCGCGTCCTTCACGCTTGCAACAACACCCGAGAACGGCTTTAGCTCTACGGTCGCTCTCAGTGCTTCCAGCCTGCCAGTTGGGGTGACGGCGACGTTTACGCCTGACTCGATTTCCGGAGCGGCAACCTCATCGCTAACGCTCGCCACCAGCGCCTCGACGTTGCCCGGAACCTATACTATTCCGGTCACCGCAACCTCTGGCCCGCTGAGCCATACCACGAACATCCCTCTCACGGTCAACGCGGCCGGCGTCCAGTTCACCGATCTGGACATCGGCGATCCGGGAACCGCTGGCACCTTCAGCGCAAACGGAGGCACCTTCACGGTAGGCGGCAGCGGCAGCGACATCTTCGGCACCGCCGACCAGTTCAACTACGCCTACCAGTCGGCAACCGGCGACTTCACCGTCATCGCGCACGTTGCTGCTCAGACCGATACAGACGTGTGGGCCAAGTCAGGCGTCATGATTCGCTCTACCACTGCAGACAATGCAGCCTTCGCCGCGGTCTTTGCTACCCCAGGGCACGGTGTCGCCATGGTCGTTCGCGCGGCCGATGGAGGAGGCACCACAGACCTGGGACAAGCACAACAAAACGTCCCTGTGTGGGTCAAACTCCAGCGCTCGGGTAATACGTTCTCTGGCTATGCGTCACCGGATGGTGTCAGTTGGACGCTCATCTCTACCAGGGATGTCGGTATGACCGGATCTGTCACCGCCGGGCTCGCCGTCACCTCGAAACGGGAGTCAACACTCAATATCTCAACCTTCGATGGCGTCACCATTCGATAGGGAAGAGAGATTGACGAATCTTACATGACCGATTCCTTATCTAGTCCTGTGCGTGGCCGGAATCATGGCCACACACAGGATGCGATCTGCGATTGATGACAGCAACTCACTGCGTACGATGAGTGCCTATCTTGTCGCGGAGCCACTAAGAATTGACCTCCCCCCTACGATTGACGTGATGAAACCCGTCGATTGTTTGTCCCTCAACGTTGAATGTAGTCACTGAAAGGCACTGTAATGAAAAGAGCATCTCTTGTCTTATTAATGTTGTTGTCTCTGGGAGTAGGTGCGGCGTTGGCTGGACCCTGTCCTGCGCAGTTCCCAACATCGCGCGGCGACGGCACAGTCGCTGGTGTAGCCGTTGCGGGCGGAACGCAGTATTACTTCAAAGATGCTCTGCTCAATGGCTTCGATTGCTTCGAGCAGTTGAGCTCCTGGTTTCCTTCCTATATCACCTCATCGAACGCGATGAATCCTGCCAAAGAGACCGTCGATATGGCTTATACGACGGAAGGCACGGCGACCTTCTCGAACGTGGTGGTACCGACCGCCGGCACCTACACTTTGACGATGCGCTATGCATTCGCCACCGGCCTTTTCCCAGGAGTTTTGAATAGGCCAGAGGGCATCCTGGTAAACGGCATCGTCATGACTTCCGACCTGAACTTCCCGGTCACCGGTGACTTCGATACCTTTAGTACTGTAAGCATTGCGGTCCCCTTGAATGCAGGCCAGAACACCGTTCAAGTCTTTAACGTGGCCACTCAAAGTGTCTCGCGCCTTGACTCGATGACCGTCACCGCGGGCGGAAGCAATAGTTGCAGCGTCCTGCCTCTGGCGCCGGGCGGACTTAGCGTGGCGGAAGACTCCAACAATGCCATTGCACTGACCTGGAACGCCAGCGCGGCTCCCTCCGGCTGCACGGTTGGATATTACAATGTGTTCCGCGGTGCCACGTCAGGGTTCATCCCATCGGTCGCCAACCAGATCGCAACCGTAGTGTCCGGAACGAAATATGAAGATACGACGGGAATGTGTCAGACGCCTTACTACTATGTCGTGCAGGCGGTAGATTTGGCGGGGCTATCGGTTACGTCAACCCAGGCCAGCGCCTCAATCAGCCAATGTCCGACGGTAAGCAGCGCCCAGATCAACGCAGGCGGTCCGGCAGTCGCTCCCTTTATTTCGGACGTAGACTTTGCAGGCGGTTCGATTCTTAGCCACAAGAACGTCATCGATCTCAGTGGTGTTACGAACGCTGCGCCGATGACCGTGTATCAGGACGCCCGCCAGGGGAACTTTACCTACACGCTTGCTGGCTTTGTCCCTGGATCGAGCCATACGGTGAGGCTGCATTTTGCCGAAACCTACTTCTCCACTGTCGGCTCCCGCACCTTCAATATCAGCATCAATGGAACGCAGGTGATGACAAATTTTGACATCTTCGCCGCGGCGGGCGCCAAGAACAAGGCAGTGATACAGGAGCTCACGGCAAACGCGGACTCCAACGGCACTTTCGTAGTTACGTTCACCTCGGTCGTCAACAGCTCTCTGTTGAGCGCGATCGAAATTAACTAGCATGCAGGATAGATAGAAGTCAGCCAGATCGCGGCTTAGTCGCGATCTGGCTGATGATTCCAACTCGCTGCGACAGCAACTCATGTGCCTCGATCTATGTGGCGACGCTGATTGCTCGGATTTCCGGGATCGACTACACTCACCTAAGCAATACCCACTCCCCGCTAGAGGTAATCATGCAACCATCATCCTGGACCACACCCGAGTTCGAAGAAATCTCCCTCAACTGCGAAATCAACTCCTACGCGCCGGTCGAACTGTAAGTCTACTGAGTGTGCGTATTAAAGTATTGGGGCCGCCGCAAGTGGCGGCCTTCCTCAATGGAATTGCGCCTGCTAAAAACTGTTCTGCTCTGCAACGTGACCCATCGCATCAGGCCCGAACCCAGTCACAACTTGCTGTTACGCTGACGTGAATATCTGGTTTCTGATTGACGCATCGCCGGATTTTCGGGAGCAATTAAATCGCATATTCGAAATCCACCCCGATCCCGCCAGGGGATTGCGCAACACACCTGTAGAAGATGTCATTCGTACCAGCGCAGATCTTGACCATGTCCCGGTTTGCTATGTGCGTGAATTTACTCCTGTCCGCATCTACGTATCCGGAGCAGCCGCAGCATTCTGCATTTGAACAGTTTTTTTCAGATGCTTGATCGCTGTTCTCGACCGGTTCGGTTCTTCTAGTGGATGGAATCTTCTGGAAGGCCTCAAGCAAGTCTTTGTTAGGAGGCGTGCACTCCAATTTGTCTTACCTTGCAGTTTTCCCAATTATGTAACTAAAAAAGGCTGATGAACTTAGGAATATTCAGAGCCCGAAACCCCATCGGCGCGCTCGGTGGGAACTGCATGAAGCACTGGTTGCCATGACGCAAAAGCATCCAGATCCCGACCGGAGATGGTTCTATCGCATCCCTCTCACACTATTCCTTGCGTGGTGGGTTGTTTGACTTTGAATCTGCGATCTGGTCTTACATCCGGAGATAAGTAGTCATGAATTTGCTACAAATAAGATTGCAAATTGCGAAAGATAAATGCGACTAACTGGAGAGTCATTCATCTAATCCCATTTTCTGAGAGTGCATTAGTGACAATCTTTTGACAAGTTTCTTAGAAAATCCTTGTAGTAGCATGCTAGATTACTTTCACGTTATAAAATTTATGATTCGATAAGTGAATCGACCCGACGAAGGAGACAATAAAAGAGCACGTGCGGCAGACTCGAATTGTCGCTCGGCTTGAAACAGGCATACGCACTCTGCGTTAAAAAACCTTTTCCACGAAAGTTTTACCTCCCCCTCCCTCCCCGTTAATTCCTGAACAACCGTAGAGAATCTTGGCTTCCACCTTCCCTTCGTACGGCAGAACTGTACCAAGTTGAAGACCTCTTACTGGCCCCGATTGAGTTGAACTCAATCGAAAGACGTAACACGCTTCATTTGGGAGATAGTGCAGTGCAATATTTATCGCTCCAGCGCTAGCTTTCCAGCAGCCTATTTATTCGCTCGATGTTAGGACAGGCAGCCCCGGAGTCTAACAGCACCCTCGTTGTTAATGATCCGCTACCAAAATAGCTACTACTCAGAGTAAGAGTGGAAAGGATGTAGAGAGCATCATCTATCGAATGATCGGCTTAGTACCTTATGAAGATACTCTGCACATTTTCGCTCTGTTTTGTCGCCGCCCCTCTTGTAGCCCAGGTCAGCACAGGTGAACTTCGTCTCAAGGTCACCGATTCGACCGGACTTGGCCTTAAGGCCACTGTCGCTCTCTCCAGCGAAGCCAACCAATATTTCAGTGAACTCACCACTGACGCCGACGGCTCGGCCAAAATCAAAACTCTGGCGTACGGCGTCTACAGGTTGGACATCGAAAAACAAGGCTTTTCCCCCATCTCAAACACGTTGGAGATAAGGTCTGCGATCCCGGTCGAACGCACTCTCCACCTATCCATCGCTCCAATCAACACCGTCATCCGCGTGAGCGATACGGGCATCCTCCTCGATCCCAATCGACCATCATCCATCATGCAGATCGGTTCTGCGGAGATTGAGGATCGTGTCGCTTCGCTTCCTGGGCGCTCCGTGCAGGACCTTGTCAACTCGCAACCCGGCTGGCTCTATGAAGGAAACGCCGTCCTGCATCCTCGCGGATCGGAGTACCAGACCCAGCTCGTAGTCGATGGCGTTCCTCTTACCGACAACCGCTCCCCAGGATTCGGTCCTGAGATTGAAGCCGATGACCTCGACTCTGTCAGCATCTATACGGCCGGTATTCCCGCCGAGTACGGAAGAAAGTTAGGCGGCGTCGTCGAACTCAACACACGCCGCAAAGCTCAGGCCGGTCTGCACGGCCAACTGGTCCTTGGTGGTGGCAGCTACGACACGCTCCAGTCCTTTGGACAACTGCAGGACACCTGGGGTAAGAATACGTTATCGGCAAGCGCCTCCGGCAGCGGTACGAGTCACTACCTCAACCCAGTGGTACCGGAGAACTTCACCAACAACGGCACTACGGCAGATTTCGCCCTCATGTACGAGCGCGACTTCACGCCTAGCGACCGCCTTACGGCGGGCGTCCGTCACGAGCTCTCGCGTTTCGAGATCCCCAACGAATTCCTGCAGGAACTGGCCGGTCAGATCCAGAACGGCGATAACTTCGAGACCATCGGCACCGTCAGCTACCAGCACATCTTTTCGCCCAACCTGCTGACCAACCTTGTCGGGATGGTCCGCGATAACGCAAACGATCTCTACTCCAATCCGTTGTCGACGCCAATCATCGCATTTCAGAAAAACAGCTTTCGCGAGCGCTACTTCAAGGGGGCGGCCTCGTTTCACCACGGAATTCAGGAGTTCAAGGCCGGCATCGAGTCCGACACGGCCTTCCTCCACGAAAATTTCAACTACTTCATCACCGATCCAAGCCAATTCCACGACAGCACCCCGATCGCGTTACCGCCCTTTATCCAAAGCAGGCCCGACCTTGAACAAGGCGCCTTCGTCGAAGATCTCATTCGCCTTGGAAGATGGACTGTCAGTGCGGGCATTCGTTGGGATCACTACCAGCTACTGCTCAACCAGAACGCCTTCAGCCCACGCTTTTCCGTCGGTCGCTATTTGCCTTCGTTCAGTACCGTCCTGCATTTTTCTTTCGATCGCGTCTTCCAGACGCCCTCTAACGAGAACATCCTTATCTCCAGCTCCGGTTACATCCAGTCCTTAAATCCACAGGTCTTGAAGCTGCCGGTTAAACCGTCTATCGGCAATTACTACGAGGGCGGTTCGAGCACTTCACTCGCGGAGAAGCTGCGGGTCGATGCCAACTTTTACCGTCGGGACGTGCGCAAGTACGCAGACGATGATCAGCTCCTGAATACCGGCGTCAGTTACCCTATCGCCTTCGATAAAGCTGTTATCTACGGAGCGGAAGGCAAACTCAGTTTGGTGCGCGTGGGCAAGCTCAGCGGCTACCTCAGCTACTCGTACATGGTCGGCAACGTCTGGTTTCCGGTCACTGGCGGGCTCTTCCTCGGCGACGACGTTGGCGCCGCTCTCAGCCAACTGAGCGGCCATTTCCCAGATTCGCAGGATCAACGCAACACCGTCCGGACGCGCTTCCAATATCAATTTACGCCGCGCATCTGGTTGGCCACGGGACTTCTCTCGGGTGCTGGCCTTCCCTTCGAGTTTGAAGGCGAGCAGTCTGATGCCCTCGCTCAGTACGGGCCCGCCGTGGTTAGCCGGCTCAACTTCGAGCGTGGCCGTGTCGCCCCCTCTTTGTCCATCCAAGCCTCTCTCGGAGTAGATATTTACAAAAGCGAAAGAATCAATTCACGCTTTCAGGTCGACGGTGACAATCTGAACAACCGTCTCAACATCATCGACTTCGGCGGTCTCTTCTCCGGCAATGCCATTGGGCCTGCACGAAGCTTCTCCCTTCGCCTTAACACCAGCTTTTAGCTACCACGACAGAAGGGATCTTCTGCCGGCTAGCCTTTAATGGCGCTCAATCGAAGACCGTCACACGCTTCATCCGGAGGATAATTTTGCAAATTCCATCGCTCGCAGGCGCTCTCTTTCTCAATCTTATTGGTCTACTCTGCGTTTCTACGGCGCATGCCCAAACTGACATCACCACTTGGCAAGTTGACACCAAGCACACAGGCGTGAACGCGAATGAGACCATTCTCACCCCTTCGTTCGTTCACACCAGTGGCAACCTCATCCCTCTTTTTTCCGAGAAAGTGGACGGACAAGTCTTCGCGCAACCGCTTTATCTAAGCGGTACGACGAGCAGCAAGCTTCCCGGAGGCTGGGCGGATGGTCAGACTCACAATAATGTCGTCTTCGTTGTCACGGAGAATGCGACGCTGTACGCTTTCGACGCTGATCAAGACCCAAAGTACGTGAAGGGCCATGGGACCTCCAATCCAATCTGGAGCTTGCATCTCGTTCCGACGGGTAACACGACGGCCGTGCCCATTCCGCAGATAGACACCAACTCCGCGCCGGACATTAGGCCTCTCTTTGGCGATACGGCAACACCGGTAATTGACTCAACGCAGGGAATCATTTATGTGGTGTCTGCACTGAAGGACACCGCAACTCTTCCGGCCTCACATCCTTACGAACAACTGCTTTGGGCTATCGATGTGAAATCTGGGCAACCTGTGAACGGCGGCCCTGTTGTGATCAACCCTCAGTTCAACGGTTCCTTTCCCGGAGACCGTAACACACCTTGCAGTCAGACGAGCCAAGTTCCTAATACGCCGAACAATACCGGTTGCGAAAACGACAATGAGCCGGCTGCTCCTGCTGGAACCATCCCCTTTTATCCTCTCCATTCGCACCTTCGCTCGGCGCTAACGCTGGACAATTTCAGTGGCCATAACACCTTGTATCTCGCCTACGCATCGCACAGCGATGGACAGCCGTATTCTGGCTTCGTCGTTGGATACAACGCGACCACTTTGCAGCAAACGACGGAGTTTACGACAACCCCGGATAACACCTTTGAGGCGGGAATCTGGATGGGGGGCGCTAGTCCTGCTATCGATCCTGCATTGAATAAGATGTATGTCATCACCGGCAATGGCGGTAACTGGGACAACAAAGATTCCAATAATAAGCCATTGCCCCCCATGGGTACGGATAGTCAGGGCAATGTGTTTTCGCAGGGAACCAATTGGCCAATGAGCGTGCTCGCCTTCGATATAACTCCAGCTGGCACGGTATCATACCGTGCTCAAAATGAGTTGCGGGTTCCCTTTGCTGATACCAGTGTATGGTTTACCCCCGCACAATGGGACTCATTCAATAATGGAGATCAGGACCTCGGTGCAGGCGGCGCGCTGCTCTTCGACACACCCGCTCCGGATGGCAGTACAAAGCAGTTACTGATCGGCGGGGGCAAAGCCGGCGTCATGTACGTCCTGGATCGTACGAATCTCGGCGGTATAGACACGTCGCAGGGTAGCACGCTCAGCAGTAGTCTTGGAGTTGACTTTCAGGATAAAAATGTTGTGCAAGAGATTGTCTTTCCAAGCGGAACAGGCTTCTTCAATACGCCCTCCTTTTTTAATAACCGCATCTATTTTTCGGGAGGCACCTCCGGCGCTCGATCACGTGCAGTTGGCTTTAACCAAACCACGAATACCTACGTTTCCAGCATAGAGGACGCTTCACCAGAGGGTCCTGTTGACAAGAATGCCGGAGTATTTATCTCTGCAAACGGTACGAGCAATGGCGTGGTATGGCAGGCCAGCAACGGAATACGTGCCTGGGATGCAAGCAACTTAGCCCAGGGTGCTATCTTCTCGCAAACTAACATCAACACAGACGATGGGTCGCAAAATACCTGCGTTACGCCAACATTTTCGCTGCCGATTGTGTCGGGCGGAAAGGTGTATTTCACCTGCTATCAAAATCCCACCACGACCGGAAGCGTCACGATCAACGGAACTACTACATCGTTCGTGCAGCCATCGGACAATAAGCCAGGATATCTCTTCGTTTACGGCTCAGCCCCGGTTGCGCCAGGTGCTCCGACACAAGTGCCGCTGAATGTCTCTGCGCAGGCTGATTCTGAATCGCAGATTACAGTGACCTGGACTGACCCGGATAGCGGTCAGCCGACTGCGCACACCGGTTTTAATGTTTTTCGCGCAACCTGTGCCACCTGTACTGCTATTCAGATCGCCAGGAACACAGCCAACTTAGATTTTATTGATAGCGGCCTCGAGACCGGTGCGAACGGCCAACCGTTTACGGCAAACTTGAGCCCGAATACGACTTATTTCTATACAGTCGTTGCAACCAATTCAGCTGGCTCTTCAAACGTGAGCAATATTGCTTCTGCGACCACCTTCCAGCAATATTCCGAATCTGGGCTGGTTGCATACTGGCCGATGGACGAGGGGCTTCAGCAGACAGAAAATGCGACTAGCTCGGCGGATTTCACCGGAAACGGCCACACTGCGGTGAAGGACCTTAGCCAGGGGTCGAATGAGATTGAATCTAGCCCCAGCGGCTATGTTGGAGGATCCTGGAATTATCACGGGACCACAGTCATCGACCGGCTCGTCGTAAAAAGTAGTTCTGATCTGCAGTTCACCGCGAGCCAGAGCTATAGCCTCATCGCTTGGGTCAACCCGACAGCGGTGCAGGGCTTCGGCGGCCCGTCAGGCAACGGTCTTGACGGTGCTTCGATCGTCGTGAAGTCAAGAGACCAGGGTAACGAATACGGTCTTTGGATCAACGCCAACGGACAGTGGGAGGCACGCAGTGGTACTCCGGGTGCTACTGGGACAATCATAACGGGCACAGCGGCAGCGGCCGGAGTTTGGACACAGGTGGCGCTCGTACAAGACGGCCCCAACAACAAGCGATACCTTTATGTAAACGGTCAGCTTGCCGGGCAGGGAACAGCGAAAGACGCCAACGGAGGCGGAGACCTATGGTTCGGCCAACAAAATCTTTTTCCAAACAGCCCCACTGACCAGACTTCTACCGACGGATTCCAAGGCTTCATCGACGAGGTTCGTATTTACAATACCGCCGTTACTCCGGCGCAACTCTTGAATGAGTTTTCGGATCCTGTCTACCAGGCTACTTCTGTTCAGACTCACGCGGGGACGCCGGTAGGCATTTCGCTCTACCCGTTTGGACCGACTGGGTCCCCTTCTACTGAGGCGCGTGTCGCTCCAAACCAGACCTACACGCTTCAACTAAACTTCGCCCAGCCACTTTCAGTGAAACCCGCAGCCGTACTCAACGCTCAGCCTGGGTCGACTCAGCAGGTGCAGGGAAGCGTAAGTTCGGTCACACTCGACTCAACTGGATCCGTCGTTACCGTAACACTTGCGAATGTGGCAAACGCTCAGGCGCTGCAGTTGCATTTGACCGGCCTCACCAGTGAGGCATCGCAGAATGCAACCTACGATCTTCCTTTCAATGTTCTTGAGGGAGATGTCAATGGTGATCACGTAGTCGACTCGGCCGATGCGAACGCCATCACGACTCTGATCGCGAACAATAGCAATAATCCGATCACCACGATCACCTCAGCCAACGCACAATTCGATCTAAACCTCGATGGAATTGTGAATGCAGCGGACGCAACAAAGGCAAACAGCTTGGTCGGACAAAGCCTGCCAGTGCAGACGGATGCGAATGTAGCGTTGTTCAAACACACTAGCCCCTCGAGCTCCAATGGGGGCAACATAGCCGCAAACGCGGTAGATAGCAACTTGACCACCAGATGGGAGACGCAGCAGGGAGTGGATCCTCAGTCACTCGTCATCGATCTGAATAACGCTGCAAATATCCACACCATTGTTCTGGACTGGGAGAATGCTGCTGGAGCCAACTATGTGCTCCAGACAAGCAACGATCCCTCGGTAATTCCAGAAGCGGCCACCCCTGACTGCAGCGCAGCCAACACCAAATGGACGACCGTCGTGACCGTTACGGGCAATACAAACGGCGGCATCAAAACGTACAGTGGCTTGAACGCGAATGGCCGCTTTGTTCGAATGTGCGGCACGAAACGGACGACAACCTTTGGCTATTCGTTGTTTGACTTCGAGGTCATCGGGTCCTTTGGTGCTGCAACCCAAACACCGCCAGCCATCACAAGTGCTACGACTGCGGCAGCGACGGAAGGACAACCCTTTAGCTATACCATCACCTCTAACCAGGCGGGTACCACCTTCAGTACCAGTCCCCTGCCTGCCGGCCTGAGCTTCGATGGCGTCAATACGATCTCCGGTACGCCCACAGTCACCGGTAGCTATCCCATCACATTGACTGCAACCAACTCCACCGGTCAGTTAAGCACGGCAACACTAACGCTGACTGTCAACGCTCCTACACCAGTCATCACAAGTGCTACGACTGCGGCGGCGACGGAAGGACAGACTTTCAGCTATACCATCACCTCTAATCAGGCGAGTACCACCTTCAGTACCAGCCCTCTGCCTACCGGCCTGAGCCTTACTGGCGCAGTCATTTCGGGTACGCCAACGGTGACCGGTAGCTTCCCCATCACATTGTCGGCCACCAACTCCACCGGTCAGACAGGCACGGCAACATTGAGCCTGACCATCAGCAACGCCGTTCCGGTCTTGCCGGCTGCACCCACCAACCTGACACCGACTGCGGTCTCGTCAAGCCAGATGAACCTGAGTTGGATGGCAAGCACCACACAGGGAGTTACGTACTCCGTCTTCCGGAGTACCACCTCTGGCTTTACTCCCACGGCGGCCAATCAGATCGCACAAGGTCTGACAACCACCACCGATTCAGACACGGGTCTCACCGCCTCTACGACATACTTTTATGTGGTAGAAGCAGTCAACGGTGCCGGCTCTACATCATCGCTGCAGGCCTCAACACAGACGCTAGCCGCTTCTGGAGTAACCGAAGTCATTGCAATCAATGCGGGCAGTGCCACAGGAGTGCCCGACTCCGCCAACAACGTAACCTTCGTCGCTGATACGGACTTCACCGGTGGCAATGATGATGCTACAAACCATGCCATCACCATACCCACTGCGATCGCAAGTATCACTGCGCCCGCTGCGGTGTATGCAGATGCTCATCAAGGCGGTGTCACTTACACCATACCCAACCTGTCAGCAGGCAACACCTACACTGTGGTATTGCACTTTGCTGAACTGTTCTTTACTGCACCAAACTCTCGCCTGTTCAACGTGTCAATCAACGGAGCACAGGTGCTGACGAACTTTGATATCTTTGCGTCTGCCGGAAACGCTAGCTTCACGGCGGCTGTCGAGACCATTCCCAACATTACTCCTGTGAACGGTCAGATCGTCATCGCATTTACCAATGGCACGAACGACCAGCCTATGGTGAACGGCATTGAGATTCAGACAGGAGGGCCGGCCATACCGTCCGCCCCAACAGCCCTGACAGCCTCAACCGGCTCGTCAAACACAGTCAATCTGAGTTGGAGAGCGAGCGTCAGTTCGGGAGTCACATACACGGTCCTCAAGAGCACCACCGCGGGCTTCGTACCGTCCGCGGCTACCCAGATCGCAAATAACCTTACAACGACTAGCTTCTCCGATACGAGTCTCACCCCTTCGACCATGTACTACTACGTAGTCGAAGCGGTGAACGGCGCCGGAATGCTTTCACCGCCTTCGCAGCAGGTTTCCACATCAACTGCAGCTGTGTCTATGGATGTGATTGCGATCAATGCCGGCAGCTCGAAGGTAGTGGGCAGCTTCATCGGCGATACCGACTTTGTCGGCGGCAACAATGATGCTCCAGGCCATGCCATCACCATACCAGCTGCGACCGCAAGTATAGCTGCACCGGCTGCGGTGTATGCGGATGCTCACCAGGGAGGCGTTACTTACACTATCCCCAACCTGTCGGCCACTAGAACCTACACGGTGGTCCTCCACTTCGCCGAACTTTTCTTCACGACGGCGAACTCTCGACAGTTCAATGTATCGATCAATGGAACTCAGGTGCTGACAAACTTTGATATCTTTGCGGCTGCTGGAAATGCCAACTTCACCGCGGTCGTTCAGAGCTTCGCCAACATCACACCCGTCAACGGTCAGATTGTCATTGCTTTCTCCAACGGTGCGCACGACCAGCCGATGGTGAACGGCATTGAGATCAAATAACCGCTAACCACGAGACAGGTTAGATTTCCGCCTGTCGTCTTTCGAGGGTCTGCTGAAGCACTCCGTGCAGACCCTCGAACTAACTTTGTAGAAAAGCTCAACGTTTGAAAAGGAATCGATGTTCTCTCTCTATACTCGGTCGCGATATCAGGGGCTTTTACCAGCCTCTGCCTTGATGCTCTCCCTATCTCTGGCAAGCGGGAGTCTGGTCGCCCAGACGATTTCCAGCAGTAATGAAGGAGCCGGGGCACCTGTCGGCGTTACGAAAGCTTCAATGGCCGTGATCGATTCGTATGTGGATTATTTGAAAGCGTTCGAGCTTGCAGAGACTGGTAGTAAATCGGCGGCGTTTCAGTTGTTGGCGGATAGCTTGCGCCAGCAACCTCATAACTTAGAGGCTTCGCGTTTGGCTTTTCGCCTGCTCACTGAACAGCGCGCCAATACTGCGTTAAGGCTTCGAGGCCATACAGGAGTGATGACGTCAGCTAGTTACAGTCACGATGGGACCAGGATACTTACCACATCGACGGACCACACAGCTCGAGTTTGGGACTCACGCACCGGACTCCAACTGATTCCATCGTTGGATCACGATGATGAGGTGGTCTCAGGAGTTTTCAGTCGTGACGGAAAAAAAATCGCGACAGGTACGGACGGTGGCAAGATCGTGATTTGGGATGCCAACACTGGCAAAAGACTAGTCTCATCCATGGAACTGTTCGGTTCTGCATGGTCTGTGAGCTTCAGCCCAGATGGAAAGACTATTGCCGCGGCATCAGAAGCGGGGAAAGCCCGTACATGGGATGCCGCAACCGGCAAGCCTCTGTCTCCTCTCATCGAGTACCACGAGTCTGCCTATCAGGTCAGCTTTAGCAGTGATGGAAAATTGATCTTGATAGCAAATGGAGACAACTATGCCGATCTCCGCGATCCAAGTACAGGAGTACGCACCTCGAGACTGCGCCGTAACAATGATATTTACAGCGCTCAGTTCAGCCCTGATGACAAGAGGATTGTTACGGCGTGTGCGGACTCTACGGCAGAGATATGGGACGCGCAGAGCGGGACTCCAACAGGTGTTGTCATGAGTCATGGATTTGGGGTAGCATCTGCAGAATTTAATAGCGATGCTTCGCTCGTCGTCACTGCATCGAAAGACCACACTGCACGAATATGGAATGCAAACAGCGGTAAGTTGATGGTCGCTCCTCTGCAGCATCCAGCTCCTGTTGGTCGGGCATCATTCAGTCTCGATAGTAGGCTAGTCGCAACGGTTGCTGGAGATAAGGCGGTGAGACTTTGGGATACACTCTCGGGCGATCAAGTTCTGCTTCCGATCGTTATACCGACAGGATCTCCCTACTTCTCATTTAGCCCAGACGGAATATCTCTGTTGATCGCTGGCGGCTCGTCAGGCTGGGTTCTCGATCTACCTCCAAACGACGAGGCCCCCTCCTGGCTTGCTGATCTTCTCGACTTTGCATCCATACTGAATAACTTTGATCAAGCCAAGAAACCAGATCTTGTCAGGATGGAAGTTATCCGGACTCGACTGAGCAGCTCGAAGGCCAGCGATCAATGGACACTCTTTGGCAAATGGTACTTTGCGGATATAACTCAGCGACCCATTTCGCCATGGAGCCATGTGACTCTTGAGAGTTATGTCAACTTACTGATCGCAAAGGGCGATCGTTCCTCGCTCGAATACGCTAAAGCTCTCTCGCGTCCCTTTCCGAGTTGGTTAGCTAAAGTGAATTCGTCGCTTGTAAAACTCCCACCCGAACAGCCTTAGTCGTCCGTCGAAGCGCGCAGCCAGATCTATGGACCGGCGCAGGTTTGTGCCTGGGCGCGGCTCTGAACAGCGTTTGCTCTTGAACCTTCGTGCAGAAGTGTCGACACCAATTGACATCACCGTACAACCGACCAGGAACGAAACAGTCCTTGACCATCACCATTCCACGCCAGACGTGCCTCGTCGCCGCACACCTCCCCGTGAAGCGGCGAGTCTGCATCTCTCGCCTCAAACCTAGAAAAGGAAAGCATCATGTCTTCGACCTCCCTTGAACTTCGGCCTCTCGAACTCCTGCCCCGCGATCTACTCCGTCCCCTCGGCGCTTTTGAAGAGCTCTTCTGCCTCTTCGACCAGCACTTTCCTACCAACGGTGCACTTGCGGCCCAAATCTCCGGTCACACAACCGTCCAGCAGTGGCACGACGCGCTCGACGCCGTACAGCTGCGCCACCCGCTGCTCTCTGTCTGCATCGACACCACCTTCAACCGCGTCCCTCATTTCGCCGCGTCACCGGCCAGCGCATCCCCCTCCGCGTAGTTACATCGCCCAATGCCCGGTGGCAGCGGGAGATTGCCGAAGAAGTAACCGAACCTTTCACGCCCGATCAGGCTCCTCTCTTCCGTGCTGTACTGCTCCATCAGGAGACGCACTGATCTTCATCCTCTCCTCTCATCACGCGGTCTGCGACGGCTCCTCCCGCATCTTTCTCCTGCGAGACATCCTCCTCGCTCTCAGCGGACAGGCCCTCGAGGTTCTGCCACTAGCGCCCTCTCGCGAAACTCTCTTCGGAGCGCAACAGCGCACCTCCACCGAGCCCGGCCTGCCATCCTTCGCTGCTCAGCGTCCCCCTGCCGCATGTGGAAGGAGTTGTTCTTACGCCAGAACAGACCACTGCACTCCAGCGCCGCGCTCGCGAGGAAGGCGTCACCATCCACGCCGTTATCTCCGCTGCGCTCATCATCGCAGGCAGAGCCATCGATGAAAGCTGGCGCAATAACCCCCTCCGCATCATGTCTGCCGCTGAGATCCGCGACATTCTCGGTCTTAAAGATCAATGCATGGTCTCCTTCGGCGGCGGTGAGATCTCCATCTCGCAAGGCGATTCGATGACATTCTGGGAGCTCGCACGGTTTGCGAACATGGCCTCTCTGCCGTCAAGAGCACAGAAAATATATCCAGGATGATCGAACTCCAATCTACAGCTGTCTCCTCGAACCTCACCGTCGAACAGGCGTTTCAACTCAAGCGAAACGCGTTCAACGCACAGGTCATGCTCACCAACCTCGGCCGTCTCCCATTCGACAGCACCTTCGGTCCCCTGAAACTCGAGACCCTCTGGGCACCATGTGCACTCCGTGGCATCGAAGGAGAGCAGACCCTTGGAGCAGTCAGCCTCAACGGCTCGCTGCACCTCACGCACACCAGCTCCGCGCCAATCCCCGGCTTGCTAGCGGGTGTGGAAGAGGTACTCTGCAAAGTCTGCGCGGTCTAACCCAATTCCCAAACATGGCATCGGGAGCAGATTCAAGCCGCTCCGCCTCGCGAGAATGCTCACGGGCGAGTTTTTCGAGCGTCAAGATATATGTGCGAGGGTGCGGGCTGATCTGCTGCTCGAAATTCAAGAAGCAGTGCTCGCGATGACGGAGCGCATTGATTCACTACTGCAATTCAGCAGTAGCGGACGGAGCATCCCGCTTGTCTATGCGTGCGTTTCCTCGGAAAATGCAGAATGTTTCATACCCAAAGATCGTTGATCGAGCAGAATTTTGTGAGTCAAAGAATCGCTTTTTACGAGTCCTCCCTTTCGCCTAAGTGATTCACAATGTGCACGCGCCAGCCAAGGAACGATCAAGCGTCGACGCAGTAATCAGGTCACCACCATGCGCATGCGTGGATACATACTTCCCAACCGCCTTAGCAACATCCGCGTGAGACGTCTTGCTCCTACGAACCACTGCTGTATCCATCAGTTCCGCAATCAGCAACTGTTGCACCTCATCCAACTGCGGCCGGATTACCTTCAACAAAATCGACCGGCGCATGCTCTGTTGCTTTGCCTGCGCGATACCAGAAAACCCCAAGGAATCACCGCCTTTCCGATTCCACTTGACCTAGCACGCTGTGTGTTACGCGCAAAAGGAATATAGGGGGGATGCGAAGTGTTTCTCACCACAGGATGTTGAAGAGGCTCGTCTCCGGCTTGTCCATGATGTCGAATCGAACGAGGTGATTGGCTTGATCCCTTATTTAGGTCCTGAGTTTATTGCAGCAATCCTGAAGCGTGAAAGCCTTCGAATCCGCCTGCAAATCAACAGCAGAAGTGCCAATTCATCCGGTACTGTCTGGCGACGACCGTCTCGATGAAGCCTCTAGTATTCGAGCTTCAAAGAAAACTGAATCTGACGGGAGTTGCCATTCGTTCGATTGATCTGGCCAAAGCCCGACCCAAGGAGTGTGTTCGACGGAAGCCCCATGTTCACGATGTTGAATATGTTGAAAAACTCAGCCCTGAACTGCAAGTTGGTGAGTTCAGCTCCAGATCGTCTTCTTCCGATCGGCGTGTCTTTGACCAAAGAAAAGTCATAATCGTAATAGGCCGGCCCACGAAAGGTATTCCGTCCGAGAGTGCCGAAGCGCCCACTATTTGGACCCGTTCCTCCCGGGATGTTAATTGGTATTGAAAAAAAAGAAGTGTTATCGCTTCC